>JBDREB010000159.1:0-12061 GCA_043820325.1 Planctomycetota bacterium
TGACCTGTTTGTCAAACCATCACTCTGCACCGCACGCGAAATGGATAGGTTATTTATTTACGGGCACTAAGCATGGTTGCCACCGGCAGGATCTTCCCGGGACCCATGAAACATGAAGTAATCCTTTTTGCGAGTCCGTCAGCATTTGGCATTTAGCATTTGAAGATGCAAACACCTCTTCCTTTGTGTCCTTTGTGAACTTTGTGGCAAATCCCCTTTTATCATAACCCGGACATATCTCAATGGCGCTCTTATAAACGCGCCGGCGGGCCGGAAGGTTCAAGCGGGAACCAGCACCGGCACGAACGGCCGGCTTGGGCTTCGAGCCCGGGGTGTTCCGTGCGGCACCGCGCCTGGGCCAGGAGACAGCGCGTGTGGAACCGGCACCCGGAGGGCGGGTTCATGGGCGAAGGCACATCCCCTTCAAGCCGGATCTTGGAGATCCCGGTGCGCGTATCCACCTGGGGCACGGCTTTCATCAGCGCGTCGGTGTAGGGATGGCGCGGCTGTGTGAAGATCGCCTCCACCGGTCCTTCCTCCACGATCTCGCCCAGGTACATCACGAACATGTAGTCGCTGAAATACTCGACCAGGGAAAGATTGTGGGTTATGAAGAGGTAGGCCAGGTTAAGCCGCTCCTGGAGTTCCCTGAGCAGGTTGAGGATCTGGGCCTGGACCGACACATCGAGCGCGCTGGTGGCCTCGTCGCAGATGATGAGTTCGGGCGCCACGGCCAGGGCGCGGGCAATGCAGATGCGCTGGCGCTGGCCGCCGGAGAATTCATGGGGGTAGCGGTTGACGACATCCCGGGTGAGGCCCACCATTTCCAAGAGTTCACCCACCCGGGCGCGATAGGCGTCGCGGCCCCGGGTCAGGCGGTGGACCTTGAGCCCCTCGCCGACGATCTCCTCCACCATCATGCGCGGGTTCAGGGCGGCGAACGGGTCCTGGAAGACGATCTGGATCCGGCGCCGCATGGCGCGCAAGGCGTCGCCGCGCAGGCCGCCGAGCTCCTCGATGCCGTACCGGATCGAACCGCCGTGAATGCGCTCGAGCCCCATCACGGCCTTGCCGAGAGTGGTCTTGCCGCAGCCCGATTCGCCCACCAGCGCCACGGAGCGCCCTTTGCCCACGGTGAGATCGACCCCGTCGACGGCCCGCACATGGCCGACCACGCGGCGGAAAATGCCGCGCCGGACCGGAAAAAAGACCTGCAGTCCGGCCGTGACCAGGTCGGAACCCTTCGTTCCGGCGGCGCCCGTGCCGGCCACGGATACCCGGCCAGGCATGGGGGCGGCGGGATGGAGGCAGGCCACGGAATGATCCGCTCCCGCCGCCTGCAGGGGCGGAAAGGTTACGCGGCAGTCGGCCTGGGCGGCGAAGCACCGGTCGGCGAAGGGACAGCCCGGGGGCACATTGATGGCCGAGGGAACCGTGCCGGGGATGACCGAAAGACGCGCACCGCGCTGCATGCGCGAGGGGAGCGACTGCAGGAGCTGGCGCGTATACGGGTGACGGGGGTTGCGGAAGAGTTCGTCGACCGGCGCGGTCTCCACGATGCGGCCGAGGTACATCACCGCCACGCGGTGGGCGATCTGGCGCACCACGCCGAGGTCGTGGGTAATGAGCAGGATGGCCGTGTTGAGCTTGGTCCGCAGGTCGTCCATCAGGTTCAGCACCTGGGCCTGGATGGTCACATCGAGGGCCGTGGTGGGCTCGTCGGCGATGAGGACATCGGGTTCGCACCCCAGCGCCATGGCGATCATCACGCGCTGTTTCATGCCGCCGGAGAGTTGGTGGGGATAATCCTTCAGGCGCTGTTCGGGATCGGAAATGCCCACGAGCTTGAGCATGGCCAGGGCCTTGGCGCGAATCGCCTCCGCGCCGAGATGCTGGTGGGCCTTGAAGACCTCGGCCAGCTGGGAACCGATGGTGAAGACCGGGTTCAGGCTGGTCTGGGGCTCCTGAAAGATCATGGATATGCCGCTGCCGCGGATGGCCCGCTTCTCCGGTTCGGGCAGGGTCACGATGTCGCGGCCGTGGAAGAGGATGCTCCCCCCCGCGATGTATCCGGCCGGCTGGGGCAGGATCTGCATGATGGATAGGGCCGTGACCGACTTGCCGCAGCCCGATTCACCCACCACGGCGAAGACCTCGCCCTTGCGGATCGTGAACGAGACCCCGTCCACCGCGCGCGAAACGCCCCGCGGCGTCTTGAAATGGGTCTTCAGGTCCCGTACCTCCAGGACCACGCCTTGATCACTCATGATTCATATCCTGAAACCATGAAATTCCTTGCCACAGAGGCACAGAGGACACAGAGGGTGATCGTGCCTGGTTTGGATAAACGATAATACCACAATAGCAGTTGCACTGATCACAGAATGAACCTTTTAATGCCACGCTTGAGGAGATGGACATTGAAATTCAACAACAGACCGAGGGGATATCCCCCCAGTTTCATATAGCTGAGCACTTGGGCGTCAAAGACAGGTTCGTGGCGTTCAACGCTTTTAATTTCGACCACAACGGTACGCGCGACAATGATATCCGCTCTGAAATCACCGACCGGCTCCCCTTTATACACAACCGGCGGCACCTTTTCGGATTCATAGTCCAGCCCCGCGGATTTCATCTCGATGCACAATGCCTTATGGTGAATATTTTCCAGCAATCCGGCGCCCAGTTCCTTATGCACGGCTATGGCGCAACCGATGATCTTTGCGGTGATTTGATTGGCATCTGTCATCTGCATCAACATGCCCAACCCATGCCATCCGCAGCCAATGCCTTCTTTTCCTTCCGAGCTTCCATGTTTCTCCGAACCTTAACCATCATTGCTCTGTGTCCTCTGTGCCTCTGTGGCGATCATGTTCTTAGCTTCGGGTCTAGGGCGTCGCGCAGGGCGTCGCCGAAGATATTGACCGCCAGGACCAGTATGAACATGAACGCGAACGCGCCGGCCACGGGCCACCAGATCACCGGGTCGCGCGCGAGCTGCTCGCGGGCGCCGTCGACGATGCGGCCCCAGCTCTCGATGGTGGAAGGCACGCCGATCTGGATGTAGGAGAGGATCGCCTCGACCATCACCAAGCCGCTGAAGCTCAGGATCGAGCTGATGAGCACGACATGGAGCAGGTTGGGAATGATGTGCCGGACGATGATCACCGGGCTTTTGACGCCCAGGGCCTGGGCCGCCTTGACGAAATCGAGCTCACGGAGTTTGATGGTCTCAGCCCGCAAGAGCCGGCAGAGCCCCGACCACCCGATGATGCCCAGTATGCAGCAGAGGAAAAGAATGATCTTGTCGTCCTTGAGGAAGATGTCGGTCGTTTCGGCGCGCTCCATGCGCACATTGACGATGATCATCATGGCGCTGATGAGGAGGATCGAGGGGATGCTGCCCATGGTGATATATGTGAACTGGATGATGTCGTCGGTGCGACCGCCGTAATACCCGGCCGTGACGCCGAAGAAGATGGCGAACGGGATCACGATCATGGTAGTCACCAAGGAGACGATGAGCGCCGTACGCACGCCCTTGAGCAGGCGGAAAAGCACATCGCCGCCCGATTTGTCCGTACCCAGCCAGTGCGCCCGCGGATGGGCCAGCGCCTTGCGGACCCATTCCCGGGTATCCCTGTCCTGCTCCCGGTCAAATCCCCCGGCGGCGAGTGGCGCGGAATAGCTCTTTTCCAAACTTACCTGGATCCGACCGTCCTGGTCCGTAATACCGCCGTAGACCTTGGCGAAGAGCGTATCGAAGAGCGAACGGACATCGTGGTGGAGCGGCCGGCCCTCCTTGTCCTTCTGCAAGGCACCGCCGGCCTCCCTGACCACAGGTCGGTAATGGACCGAATCAAGGGCGGCCAGGAAGCCGTAGGCCACGATCACGGCCAGGCAGACCATGGCCCATCCATTTTTACGGATGCGGCGGCCGGCGTCACAGTAATACTCGCGCCGCCGGGCCCAGAGCAGGAAGAGGCCCACCAGCGCGATGAAAGTGAAAAAGAATATGTCGGACGGCATCAATACCGGTTTCATCTTATTCGAACCTTACGCGGGGATCGACCAGGGTGTAACTGATATCGGTCAGGATCAGGCCGGCGATGTAGAGGCACGACCCCAGGTAGACCATCGAGCCCACGATCCGGAAATCCTGGGACTGGATGCCGTCGAGGGTGAAATTCCCAAGGCCGGGGATCCCGAAGAACTGTTCCAATATCAGGGCGCCCATGAAAAGCATGGGGATGGCCAGGACCGAATTGGTGAGGATGGGGATCATGGCGTTCTTAAGCACATGCTTGTAGAGGATGATGACCTCGCTCAAGCCCTTGGAACGGGCCGTGCGCACATAGTCGCGGTTGATCTCCTCGAGGAAGATCGTACGGTAGAACCGCACCCCTCCGCCGATGCCCATGAAGAGCGAGACCGCGACCGGCAGCAGGACGAATCGGGCCGCACTCCAGCCGGGCAAAAAACCCGAGACCGGGAAGATCCTGAGCCAGGTACCGAAAACCATCTGGGCACTGAAATAGTAGAACAGGGAGAGGACCGACATGATGACGATACAGACCACGGCCATGGAGCGGTCCACATAGGTGCCGCGCGTAAAGGCCACGATCATGGCGATGAAAATGTCGAGGAAGATGCCCAGGATGAAGGCAGGCACGGTGATGAGGAGCGAGGGCACCATGCGCTTGAGGACCTGCCGGCTGATGTCGCGGTTGTCACGGTCCGTTTTGCCGAACTGGAACCAGAAGAGCCGCACCGACTTTTCGAAAAAGAGAGTGCGCGTGATGACAGCCATGCCGTGTGCTTGCTGAGCGTCGATGTAGTCCCGCAATTCCGCGAGTTTTTTAACGGCATCGGCGCCGCCCACCATCTGGCGGACCATCACCGGCAGGTCGAGCTCCTCCGGGACCTTGACCTCCGGCCGCTCGATCACGATGAACGGGACCCCCTTCTCCAGGAGCCCCTGCACGATCCGCGCCTCGCCTGCATCGAGACCGGCCGCCTCGACCAGGATCACCGTGTTGCCGCCCATGCCTCGCTTGGCGCCATCGACCAGGGCCTTGACCGCGTCCATGGCACCGGGCGACTCGCCGCGCAATTCGGGCGGCCGCTTGGCCCGCTCCGCCTCCAGCACGGCCGTGGCGTCGGTCAGGGAGGCCGGGGTTAAAAGGCAGGACCGGATGGGATACCCCTCCAGGGTCCGGGCGATGTCATCAGCCACCGTGTCCGCCCGGGTCACATAGTAGACCGTATCTTTCAGGTTCAGCAGGCGCGGCAGGTGGTAGTTGTGCTCCCGTTTCCACGCGTAGACCCGGTCGACCGTGGCGCGCTTCTGGCCCAGGACCATGTAGGCCACATCGTCGGGCGAGTTAACGAAAAAGAAGAGGAAGAAGACGATGAAATTGATCAGGATGAGGATAGGGATGGCATAGAGAATGCGGCGGATGATGTAGTTGATCATGCCTTGAACTCCCGACGCAGGACCATGTAGAGTCCCGGCAGGATGACGAGAATGACCACGGCCGCGGCCGCCGCCACCCAGCCCCAGCGGGGAGCGTTATGTTCGGCCCGATACCGGTTTCGTGCCGGCAGGTCGAGACTGCGGTATTTGAGCAGGTTGTTCGCCATCAGGTTGGGCTTGGCGGCCCCCATCCAGGCATGGGCCAGGCTGAAGGCCTTGGGGTAGTAGCCGAATTCCCAGGGCGCGTCATGCCGGGCAAGCACCAGCATTTCGCGAATGATCGCGAGCCGTGCGGGCGAGTTCTCCAGTGTCTTCATCCGCTCAAAGAGCCGGTCGAACTCCGGATTGGTGTAATTGGCGCCGTTCTCACCCTTGTATTTCACCTTGCCGTTGGGGCCGTAGAGAAGGAAAAGAAAATTCTCCGGATCCGGGTAGTCGGCGTTCCAGCCCCAGGAGAAGATCTGATAGTTGCCCGTGTCCATTTTTTCGCGGAACCGGTTATAATCGGTCTGGCGCATCTCGATCGTCACATTCAGGGCCTTGAACTGCTTCTTGAGCCAGTTCATGAAATCGACATTGGAGGAAGCGGTGTCGAAATAGACCACCAATGGTTGGCCCGTCTCGGCGCTGATGCCGCCGGGATAACCCGCCTCGGCCAGAAGCCGGCGGGCCTCGTCAACGCTCCGGCGCACCGCCTGCCCCGCCGCCATGCCCCAAGTATGCGTGACGGGATTCATACCCTCCTCACCCTCGAGATAGCCGAAGATCCCGGGCGGGATCGGCCCCATGGCCGGCAGGCCGCGGCCGTTCAAAAAGATCTCGATGAACTCCTCGCGGTTCAGGGCGATGGTCAGGGCCTGACGCAGTTTGCAGCGTTTCTCCTCCAGACCGCCCACGACCGGGTCGTCCATGTTGAACCCGAAAT
Organism: Planctomycetota bacterium; assembly: GCA_043820325.1. Taxonomy (GTDB): domain Bacteria; phylum Planctomycetota; class JBDREB01; order JBDREB01; family JBDREB01; genus JBDREB01. The sequence goes on from JBDREB010000159.1 coordinate 6,402, forward strand.
AACCATACACCGACGGGATTACGGCCGTGTTCAGCCGGATGCCCAGCCGTTCCATCTCTTCCGAGAGCCGGGCGTCCTTGACGGAGAGGTCCATGACCTTTGAAAACTGCTCCGACGAAACGCCCGCAAAGTCGTAATACCCCTGCATGAACTTGCGCCAGCCGGGGGCGCTCTCCCGCTCCACGCTGAAAACCGCCCGGGGGATGAGGGGCAGGCGGCGGTCCGCGCTCGCCAGGATGCCGGCCTCGCGGTCGCCGGGCGCGCCTTCGGACGGGTAGCGTTCATCGCGGTAATGCTCGTTGGCCGCCAGCATGATCCGCCAGTCGGGATCGTACATGGCCATGCGGTAGGCGCCGCTGCCGACCGGGTACCAGTCGAGCACGATGTTGCGTTCGATCATGACCCCCTGCCCGTAAAAGGCCAGCGCCTCCTCCGGCATGGGCGCGAAGAACGGCATGGCCAGCCAGTAGACGAACTGCGGGTATTTTTTGTTCAGCACGATCTCGAAGGTATGGTCATCCACCAGGCGCAATCCCGGGCACGGGATGCTGAAATAATCAGGCCGGATGGGGTCGGCCTTCTCGTCTTCCTCGCGGTTGTAGAACATGCCCCGCGCCTCGCGCCGGCGGGTGCGCTCCGCCTCGATCCACGCGTTCAGCGCCTGGGCGTATTCCTTCATGCCCACGATGTACTCGGCCACCACGGGCGCGAAGACGGGACACTCAAGGCGTTCGTCGGCCAGCCGCATGATCTGGAGCATGTAATCGCGCGCCGTGAGTTCCCGGGTGCCCGTTTGCTTGAAGTCGAACAGGGTCTTGATACCCCGGCAATCCATTTCCGTGAGCGCCAGGTACCGCGACCGTCCCTGGTCGTCCTTCGCGAAACAGGGATGCTCCTGATAGAGGATCCCCGGCTTGATGCGGATGGACCACACGGCCTGGGCCACGGCCTCAACCGGTGCATCGGCAGGCAGGACATTGCCGTCCTTGTCAAGATAGCGGAAGCCGGGCATCTCGGCCGCGGTCAGGGGATCCAGGGCATACGGACGCCTGAGGTAATGGTACTGCACCACGGGCTCGTAGATCTGGCAGATGAACTCATACTCGTCCGAACTGTAGGACCGGGCCGGGTCGAGATACTTGGGCCGCTCGCTGAACGAGCTGTAAAAGATCGCCTCGCCGTTCTCCGCAGCCGGGTAGGGGTTGTTGAGCTGGGCCGACACCGTGCCCGACAGGTACGCGAGGGCGAGCAAGAGCGCCGGAAAGCGGACCATGCAACCTCCTTGCAACAGTTGACGATTATACCGGGAAGACCGCCCAAATCAAGTTGCATTTCCGAATACGCGTCTGCGGCATGTCTTATACCCGTTCCGACCCTTGGCGACCTTTGCGTCTTTGCGGTGGCTCTTATTCCAGGTCCGTAACCCAAGGCCCTTGGCGACTTTGCGGTGCGTCCGTTCCTTCATTCCGGCCGCAGGGACACGAAGTTGCCCGCAGTCCGGTCCTTGCGGACATTATCCCAAGGAAAGACGCGGCCGTTCATGGTGATGTAGATCCCCACCGGGAGGAGCTGGACCGCGGCCACGGCCGTGCCCAGGTTGAAAAGCGCGTCCGTCTTGCCGAAGGCATAGGGCACCATCGCGCCCACCAGCACCACCGTTTTACCGGTCAGCCGCCCGCCCAGCAGATGGGCCGTCTCCACCATGGTGTCCGTGCCGTGGGTGATGATGATGCGCGTCTCGGGCGCGGCTTCGCACTGATCGAGAATGCTTTCACGGTCGGCCTCCGTGAGGTCGAGGCTGTCCTCCAGAAGCAGCGGCTCGATCGCCACCGGGACCGTGCACCGCACCTCCGCAAGCATTTGGGGCAGGTGGGTCTGTGAAAACCCCAGCCGGCCCTCGATGTGGTCGTATTCCTTGTCCAGCGTGCCGCCGGTGACGATTATCCGGATAGACTCAGGCATGGGTCACGCCACCGAGGGAACGGTGGCAGGTGGCAGGTTATGGGTGATAGGCGAAAGGAATGGAAGACCGGACCATTTGACAAGCATGGGCATTGTTCGGCCCGCTTGACCGGTTTTCCTATGTGCCTTACCTGTTATGACCCTGGGCATCTTTCCGACCCCTATCACCTTTCACCTATAACCTATGACCTTCTCTGTATCTTTTGTGGCTGTCATAGTTTCTTGGCGACCTCCGTCTTCTCCCAGGTCCGCCCGCCGCCCGCCACGCCGAAGTGCCCGAAGCGGGCCGTGTTCTTGTAGATGGGGCGCAGGAGGTCGTAGTAGCTGATGATCTCGGCCGGCTTGAGGGGGAAATGCTTGCGCACGAGCTTGACCAGTTCGCTCTCTTTCATCTTGCCCGTCCCCTCGGTATCCACATGGATGGCGATGGGGGTGGCCAGACCGATGGCATAGGAGACCTGCACTTCGCACCGCCGGGCTAGGCCGGCCTTGACGATGTTCTTGGCGATGTGGCGCATGGCATAGGCCGCGCTGCGGTCGACCTTGGAGGGGTCCTTGCCCGAGAAGGCGCCGCCGCCATGGCTGCCCACGCCGCCGTAGGTATCGCAGATGATCTTGCGGCCCGTCAGCCCCGTGTCGCCGTGGGGACCGCCGGTCACGAACCGGCCCGTGGGATTGATATGGTAGACCGTGTGCGCGTCCAGGTACTCGGGTTCGATGACCTGCTTGATGACATGTTTGATCATGTCGGCGCGGATCTGGGACTGCTCCACTTCGGGACCGTGCTGGGTGGAGAGCACCACCGTGTGCACGCGCACCAGCCGGCCGTCGACATATTCCCCGGTGACCTGGCATTTGCTGTCGGGCCGGATATATCCCAGCCTGCCCGCGAACCTGAGCTCGGCCAGCCGGTTCATCATGCGCCGGGCGGCCATGATGGGGTAGGGCATGAGCTCGGGCGTGTCCGTGCAGGCATAACCGAACATCATGCCCTGGTCGCCGGCGCCCTGTTCCTTCTTCTTGAAGGCCGTCACACCCATGGAGATGTCGGGCGACTGGCTGTGTACGCAGACCATCACGCCGCACGACTCGGAATCGAACTTCAGCGCCGGGTCGTTGTACCCGATCTCATGGACCACCTTCCGGGCCACATCGCCGTATTCCACCCGGGCGCGGCTGGTGATCTCGCCCGCGATGACCACCTGGCCGGTGGTCACCAGGGTCTCGCAGGCCACGCGCGAGTGCTTGTCTACGGCCAGACAGGCGTCGAGCACGCCGTCGGATATCTGGTCGGCCACCTTGTCCGGGTGACCCATGGAAACGCATTCGGAAGTGATGAGCGCCCGTTCGGCCATGATGTGTTCCTACACAAGAAGGGGTTGAATGTGGGTCAAAGTCCGTTCAAGCGCGCCGCGATGCCGCCGGACGACCTCCAGCGCGGCGGCGCCCAGGGTCTCGCGCCGGGCGGGATCGTCCAGGAGGCCGGCCACCAGCCGCGTCAGGGCCGCGCCATCGGCCGCTTCAAGCACGCCGCCGCCGGCGCGCAGGCGGGCCATGTCCTCGCTGAAATTGAAAGTGGAGGGCCCCACGATGACAGGTTTCCTGAATATGGCCGGCTCCAGCATGTTGTGGCCGCCCGTGCCGGAAAAACTGCCGCCCACGAATGCGATCGCGGCCAGCTTGTAGAGGAGCGCCAGTTCGCCCATGGTATCAACGATGATCACGCGTTCCCGCACATCCCCTTCCCGGCCCGTGAGGGCGGTCTTGAGGTACGATTCGCGGCCCGCCCGGCGCACGGCGGCCTGCACTTCGGCCAGCCGCTCGGGGTGACGGGGCACCAGCACCAGCCGCAGGCGCGCGTGGGCGGGCGCCAGCGCGGCCAGGGTCGCCAGGAGCAATTCCTCCTCGCCCGCGTGCGTGCTGCCGCCGATAAGGAGCAGGTCCTCGGACGCGGCCTGAAGGAGGTCTCTCAAGGCGGCCAGTTTGGCGGAGTCCACATTCTCCCGGAGCGCGTCGTATTTCAGATTGCCGGTGACCATGGTCGCCGCCACCGGGGCGCCGGCCGCGATGAACCGTTCCCGGTAGGCTTCGTCCTGCACCCCGCAGAAGGCTAGGCGCGCAAAGGCCGGGCGGACCAGGGCGCGCCAGCGCCGGAACCCGCGCAGGGAACGCGGGGTCATGCGGCCGTTCACTACCGCGACCGGGATCCCGCGCGCATGCGCCAGGCGGACCAGGTTGGGCCAGACCTCCATTTCCATCAGGACGATGAGCCGCGGCTGGAGCACGGCCAGGAACCGGCGCATGACGCAAGAGAAGTCGAAAGGGAAATAAACATATGCATCTGCCAGCGCATTCTTTTCAGCCACCGCCCGCCCCGTGGCTGTGGTGGTGGAGACGATGATCTTGTACTGCGGATTGCGTTTGCGGAAGGCGCGGATAAGCTCGACCGCGGCGATGGTCTCCCCCACGGAAACGCAGTGGAACCACACGGCCGGGCCCGCCGGCGCCTTGGCGCGGGAGAGGAACCCCGCTTTCTCGCCCAGCCCGGCGAACCGCCGCGGCGCGCACAGGGCGCGCACCAGGAAGAACGGCAGGCCAACCGTCAATATCACCGCGTAGATAAGGTCGTGGATCATGGGGCGGCCTTTGCGGCCGGCCAGAGCCGGAACCGGAAGAGGACGCGCCCGATCACCAGATCGCGGGCCAGCAACCCCCAAGTGATGGAATCGAGGCTGGCCGCCCGGTTGTCGCCGAGGACCAGGAACATATCGTCGGGGACCGTATCGGCCGGCGCCGGCCCCCCGGCATAGACATGGTCGCCCGGATGGACCGTGGTGGCGATCAGGCGGCCGTCGACCACCAGCTGGCCGTCACGCAGGGCCAGGGTGCGGAACCGGGCCTCGTTGCCGGACCGGACATACGCTTCGTCCAGCAGGGTCCCGTTGACATACAGGCGGCCTTCACGGCCATCGAGCCGGTCGCCGGGCCGGGCCACCACGCGCTTGATGAGCCGCTTGGACCCGTCGGGCTTGGTGAACACGATCACATCGCCGGCCCTGATCTCGCCGAACCGGAGCGAAAGTTTGTCCACGAACACCTTGTCGCCCTTGGTGAAGCCGGGTTCCATGCTGGTGCCGCTCACTTCGTTTATATCGAAAATGAATATGCGCAGGACCAAGAATACAGTGAGGGCGATGACGAACGCCTTGATCCAGCTCCGGACCTCGCGCCCGATGAACTGACCTTTCCCCGACGCGACAACCGGCCCGGCCAGAGGTACGGCCGGAGCATCCTCCGGACCGGGAGGCGGGCTGGAAGGTTCAAGCATGCGCTATCCTGTTGCGGTAAAAAGAGATATCATACAGGCCGCGGCCATGATTTCAAGGTGTTTTTTAGCGCCGGGCGCCCGGCTTCAGATCGGCTTAGTACACCGCCCCATAATAAAGGGGTCAAAAGAGGGCGCGCCGGTACCACCGTGGCATTCTTTTCCGTTGTAGGGGCACGGCATGCCGTGCCCTCGCGTGGCTGGCTTGCGGACGGAGTCGAGGAAGATCCAGCCCGGGTCGGCGCTTGTTTTGGGGCCAATTGGGCACGGCATGCCGTGCCCCTACCAAACAAGATCCGGCATGAACCAGCGTTCCGGAATCGGGTCGTTATGATGATTGAGATCTGACCCCTTTATTGTGGGGCGGTGTACT
>JBDREB010000160.1:0-25224 GCA_043820325.1 Planctomycetota bacterium
TGACAAGGCAATTGGCGCCTTGCTACTCGAACTGAACGAATTATCTTTCCACCATCCCGAGACCGGAATGCGGATGATTTACACTCTTGCCTGACATGAAAATGCGCCAACCCATTTTCCGCCCGGATCAGGAAATCTGAACTTGAAAGAGCTGATACTTGCCGAATTTGGTGATATTGCCAGCTCCGGTCGTGGTCGCTGTGCGGCTTACCGGATCAATCATCAGTGTGCCATTCTCTGTTGTCGCAACGATCTCTACCACATCATCCCTTGGGTCAAATCTTTTTACGCCCCATCCGTAATGATAGAGCCGGAAATCAGCCCATTTGATCCGCTCGTCAGAAATGTTCGGCATGAACGGCAGAGTCATTTCTGCTGATTTCCCGACCTCAAGCACGATGTCAAACCGCATCAGATCCCAGGGGAAGGAGGCTTTGATGGGGTTTTGAGTAATTATACCGATAGCGGGGTGGGGGATGCGGATGGAGGTGGATGACAACCAGAGGGTTGCTTCTTGAATAGATGAGAATGAGCCCTGTGGAAAATCAATTTGGACACTATTGTAACGAAGTGGATAATTAGACATTGTTGTATCAACTGAACGCTTCTGCCCCTGGCATGAAGTTTCCCCGTAGCTCACGGTCACTGTGCCGGAGCCATGGTTCGCGCAGGCTATGTCCGCGTAACCGTCGCCGTTGATGTCGCCCATGGTTACGGAATAGGGCATACCTCCCGCGGTTATGGTTTGCGGTGCTCCATGGCCAGACGCGCTCCCGTAACTCACGGTCACTGTGCCGGAGCTTTTGTTCGCGCAGGCTATGTCCGCGTACCCATCGCCATTGATGTCGCCCATGGTTACGGAATAGGGATTACTTCCCGCGGTAATGGTCTGCGGGCTCCCGTGTCCGGCTGCACTGCCGTAACTCACGGTCACTGTGCCGGAATTATAGTTCGCGCAGGCTATGTCCGCGTACCCATCGCCGTTGATGTCTCCCATGGTTACGGACCAGGGTTGACTTCCCGCGGTAATGGTCTGCGGACTCCCGTGTCCGGCTACACTGCCGTAACTCACGGTCACTGTGTCGGAGCCTTGGTTCGCGCAGGCTATGTCCGCGTAACCGTCGCCGTTGATGTCCCCCATGGTTACGGAACAGGGACCACTTCCCGCGGTAATGGCCTGCGGGCTCCCGTGTCCGGCTGCACTGCCGTAACTCACAGTCACTGTGCCGGATCCTTGGTTCGCGCAGGCTATGTCTGCGTACCCGTCGCCGTTGATGTCGCCCATGATTACGGAACAGGGACTACTTCCCGCGGTAATGGTCTGCGGGCTCCCGTGTCCGGCTGCACTGCCGTAACTCACAGTCACTGTGTCGGACCATTGGTTCGCGCAGGCTATGTCTGCGTACCCGTCGCCATTGATGTCGCCCATGGTTACGGAATAGGGATTACTTCCCGCGGTTATGGTCTGCGGGCTTCCATGGCCAGACGCGATGCCGTAACTCACGGTCACTGTGCCGGAGCCACTGTTCGCGCAGGCTATGTCTGCGTACCCGTCGCCGTTGATGTCTCCCATGGTTACGGAACAGGGATTACTTCCCGCGGTTATGGTCTGCGGGCTCCCGTGTCCGGCTGCACTGCCGTAACTCACGGTCACTGTGCCGGAGCCATTGTTCGCGCACGCTATGTCCGCGTAACCGTCGCCGTTGATGTCCCCCATGGTTACGGAACAGGGACCACTTCCCGCGGTAATGGCCTGCGGGCTCCCGTGTCCGGCTGCACTGCCGTAACTCACAGTCACTGTGCCGGAGGAGCCATTCGCGCACGCTATGTCCGCGTAACCATCGCCGTTGATGTCTCCCATGGTTACGGAATGGGGCAAACTTCCCGCGGTCAGGGTCTGGGCTGGGAATTCCATACACTTACTGTAATTAGTACTCAACAAGCTTCTCTGCACATATCCTGACTCATTCCCGCTGGCATCCAAGGCCTTTATACGCAAAGCGCTAAACGCATCCTGCCTGCCGATGTCTGCAATAGAATTCCATAGGAACAGGTGTTCTCCCTGTGCTTCGTTTCCGGCATTCACAAATGAACTCAAACCGCTCATACCCTCGCTCGCCTTTTCCGGATATTCCGTGCAGGTCTGCCATGTCACATTATCGGTCGAATATTCAAGGGTAATTGAGCAAATATCGTTTTCGGGGTCCTGTATACTGTACGGCACAGGTATGACCGCGTAACCGTCGTTCAATACCATTTGGCTTGACAGGAATGTCACGGACGGTGCATTGTTGTTCTTTACATCGATCGTCATGGTGGTGGTACATTGCCCGACGGCACCCGCTCCATCGGTTGCAGAGAACCGGATCCAGACCGTCTTTCGTGTTGTGCCCAGGTCGGCCTTGCTGTTCAAGGCGAACGAGTAAACGATGCCGCCTGATGAGCTGTTCACACCCGCCTGCGGATTGGGGTTGACCGAGGCCGAGGTGCAGGTGTTCCAGGTACCTTCACCATCTACCTGGTACTGCGCAAGGATGGAACATGCATCAGCCGCCGGATCCGACAGGGCATAGTTGACCACCACGGTACCGGTCTGTGGTCCGTCAAAGATACCGCCGGGATGGGCGTTGACGGGCGGGGCGGCAGTGAGCGTGGGGGCATTGTTGCCGGAAGTGAACCCATTGCTTTCGGCAGGCAGGCTGTCCTCCACCGTGTCATTAGCTATGATGCGCACTTGAACCTGCAGGCGTGTGGCCGGTGTCAGGTTGGCTGTGCCGTTCCAAGTGACCGAGTGGGCGGAGCCTGTTGACAGGGCTGTCAGGCCGGTGGTCGCACCTGCTATCCCCGTGCACGGGCTCCAGCCACCGCCGGCGACCTGATATTCGAGCGTTATATCGCAATCCTGGTTTTCGGCATCATAAAGGGTGAATGATATAGGGATGACGGAGGCATTGTACTGCCTGCCGATCGTGCCGATGGACACCACAGGCGCGGAATTGGATGTCGTATTATCCACAAGGAAGGCGGCGCTTACATGCGCGCCCGACCCGCCGCCATCCGTGGCCTCGACCCGGATGTAGACGGTGGCGGATGCGTTGGTGTAATTGGCGTCTGAATTCCAGATAAAGGCATGGGCGGCCCCGCCCGGGCTGCTGCTTACATTCAATTCGGGATTGGCCCCGACCGCCATGTTGGCATTCGTCCAGGGGCCCGTGGGGGATTCGCCGTACTGGAAACGCACCTCGCAGAAGTCGGATGTAAGGTCAGTCAATGAATAGGTGATGACGATGTTGCCGGACTTGGTACCGGTCGGGTCCATAATGTCCACGACCGGTATCGAGTTGCCGATGGAGAATGGTCCAACATCGCCCGCCACGCCTGGGCCGCCGCCATCGTCGGGCTGGATCCGGAAGTAGACGCCTGTCTTAAGACCTGCGCCTATATCGGTGACACTATCCCAGACAAATGTGTGCAAATCGCCGCTTGCGGACATGCCGAGCCCTGTCCTGCCTTCAGACGGCGCTCCGATCTTTTCCGTGGCGACATACCAATCCGTGCCATTTTCGGAATACTGAGTGGTAATCGTGGCTGTCCCGCCGTCGGTATCCACCAGTTTGTATTCAAGCTCGACATCGGCGCTGAAGGACCGGTCAAAAGCGGTTATGATGGCTATCGGGGTGGAGGCGTTGTTGAGTACCTGGAAGGCGCTGTCGGTGGTGTCACTGCCGCCGGCAGGTGCGCCGTCGGTGGCCGTAAGCTTAACCCAGACTGTACCGGCATTTATACCGGCGATGTCAGTGTTCGATCCCCAGACCACATTATGCGCCTCGCCGGTGTCCGAGGTCGTGAGACCGGTCACTTCGCCGGCGGCAATGGTCATATCCGAATAGTTCGTGCCGTTGGTACTGTACTGGCAGGTCAGGTCGACTGCATCCGCGGCCGGATCGATCACCGTATACCGGATGATGACATTGCCGGCTTCGATGGCGGCGGGCTGGGTGATGGTCACCTGGGGGATGTCATTGCCCGCGATAAAGGCGTTCGAGGCGGCCCGCAGACTGGCGTTGCGGCCGTCGGCGGCGACGATGCTGACCTGGACGCCTAAGGTGGTGGCTGATGTTCCGAGGTCGGGGACCGCGTTCCACGCGACCGTATGGGCAGTGCCGGCAGATGCAAGACCGGTGGTGGTACCGGTGATGTTGCCCGAAAGCTCCCAAGTTGTACCGCTGTCAGTGGAGTAGTAGACCTCAATTTCGCATAGGGTTTGCTCAGTGTCGGTCAGGGTGAACGGGATGCTTATGATCGATGCGTTGTACTGCCTCGCCATTGCGCCGATCACCACCACAGGCGGGGCGTTGGTCTTCTTGTCGTTGGTCGCCGGCTCCGGCGCCAGGAACTGCTCGTACACCAGATAGAGCGGCACCCAGCAGCCGGTGGTGAACACCAGACCGCATAACGCCAGTCCAAGGAATAATCGCTTTCCCATATCCACCTCTCCTCTTGGCGATGTCTTACTTGCGGGCCGCTTTGCGAAACTCCTTGACGGTCTGGTAGCGTTTATCCGGGTCCTGGGTGAGCGCCCCCATGAGCCAATCGCCGGTAGCCTGGGACAGCTCGGAATTCAACTGGCAGGGATGGTTGACCTTGAACTCGGCCATCTGCCTGAAGAACTCCTTGTGCGTCTCCCCCATGATGGGCGGCCGGCCGCACACTACATGGTAGAGCGTGGCCCCGAGTGAATAAATATCCGCGCGCCGGTCCGCGTTCCGACTCTGCTTGAATTGTTCCGGGGCGATGTACCAGGGACTGCCGAGGCCGATGCCGGTGCCTGTTATGATCGACGCGTTCTCCTCGTTCAGTTCTTTCACCAGCCCGAAATCGATCAGTTTGACCACATTGTCTTTCATCAGGATCACATTCGCGGGTTTTATGTCCCTGTGGACCAGGTCGGCATTGTGAATGGCCTGTACGGCGTCAAAGAGCTGGCCGGCGATATCGGCCGCCAGTTTGGTCTGCTGTACACCGTCGCTGAGTTTGTCGCCAAGCGATATGCCCTCGCAGTATTCCATGATCGCGTAGTGGATGCCCTTGTCCTGGCCGGCATCGAGAAACCGCACGATATTGTTATGGACCACGCGTGCGCCCAAGCGGATCTCCCGCAGGAAGCGTTTGATCGCCTCCGTGTTCTGGTCCTGTCCCGCACGGATCATTTTAAGGGCGACCACGGTCCCCAGGATCCGGTGCTTGGCCTTGTACACGACGCCCATGCCGCCCTGGGCGATCTTCTTCTGGATCTCATAGTTGTTGAAGTAGGTATGGACCCGGCTTTTATCCGCCGAACACTCAAGGCAGAGGAACCCCTTGCCTTTGTATTCCACCTGACCGGCCGCGATCTCCTGGCCGGAGATCACCCCGAGGCATTGGGCGCAGACCCCGTCTACATGGGGCGCTTCGGTTGGTCCGCCGGTACGACGCCGGTCTTCACGGAACACCACCTGCCGCGCGCCGACCTTGATGATATCTTCGTACTTGAGCTTGTGTTTGCCGGCGACCTTGTTGCCGTTGAGGAATGTGCCGTTGCTGCTCTGCATGTCCTCGATCACACAGCCGTCGTCCAGCCGCACGATCCGACAATGCTCACGCGACACCTGCTTGTCGTCCAAAATGCGAATATCGGCGTGCAGTGCGCGGCCGATGAGAAACTGGGGCTTGTCGATGGGAATGGTGATCTCGCGGGTATTATCGAAGAATACCAGGAGTCCCGTGTTTTCACTTTTCATATTCACTCCACGCCACTCACAATCAATGGTGCCCAACAATGGGGACGGCATTGGTACATAACTCCCCTTTGATCAGAAACAGCCACGGGCGCGCACAATGTCACAATGTTATATTATGATTAATATCAATCGTATTGCAAGCATAATATTGAATATTTTTCAGCAAAAACGCCTGGATTGCGCACATGTAAATCTGGGGGGGGGTGGTATCTGCGGCCGCAACCCAACATCGGTATACGGTTTACGAGAACCCTGAAGCAGGACTCGGGGTTTCCGCAAACCGATGGCCGTTTCTCGGTAAAAGTTATCCCCGTTCGTTACCGGAAGGACAGGGTTGAGCCAACGGAACAGGCAAGGCGGAAACCTACGAACTCTATGCGTATATGGCTGTTTTCAGTCATGTTACGGTTGAAAGCCCGTGCATACGACAGGCATATGCTCTCGGGCTGACCATAAGCTCCGCCTTTCAGAATTCCCAGCCCGGCTTCGGTGGCGACAGTCCACTCGGATACATTCCCAGCCATATCGAAACATCCGCATGGGCTGATATCGGTTTTGGTGGAACCCACTTTGGTTGGGTTCTTGGTAAAATTCCCCTGAGCCAGTCCCCATGTCCCTCCCCAGGGATACACCTGTTGCGCTCTCGTCAGTTCATTCCAGGATGCCGCTTTTTCCCATTCCATTTCACCGCAGACCCGGAAATCACGGCCAGTCTTTTCGGCTTTCCACCTTGCATAGGCCCTCGCTTCATTGAGGGATATGCCCGTGACCGGGAAGTCGTCTTCGCCCGGCGGATATTTTCCTTCCACCCAGGTCCGCGGTCCGCGCGTTTTACCATCGGCACTGAGGTACGATCCGATCTTTTCCCACCCTTCCACGGGCCAATATTTCCCGGTCGCATACCCGCCGTCGGCGACAAACTCGTAATACGCGCTGTTGGTCACTTCATGGATGCCGATATAAAACGATTCGAGGACTGCGGTCAAGGACGGATTGTTGGCCCCGGCTTCGGTGGAACCTTTCCTGAATTCCCCGCCTTTGACATAGACCATGCCTTCGGGTACGCCGGTCAGCTCGACGATCGAAGTCTTGAGGCCCTGCGCCGGCTTGTTGTCCGGGTCCATCCGCAGGGTATTGGCGATCATGGTCTCCGCCAGGGCCCAGTCCTTGCCGCCCGCCGCGGCTTCCGCCTTGGCCAGGTAATGGTCGGCGCCCTTCCGCTTGAGGACGGCCATCGCCTTCGTTATCTCGGCCCGCTGCTCTTCCTCGGCCTGTGCCGGCAGAGCCTGGAACATCGCCACGCTCTCGATATAGCCGCCGTCCCCGGCCAGGCCCAGCGCCTGGTCGAACTGCTTGCCATACGATGCCATTCCCAGCTGCCGGTCGATCTCGGGGTCGTCCTTGATCCGTTCCCTGGCAAGGTTGAAACAGCTGGCGGCCTCGTCCCATTTCCGCTCCGCCAGGAACTCCTTCCCCTTCAGGAGCTGGTTCTGGTAATAGGCCAGATTGCCGGATTCCTCTTCGGTCTGCCGGTACAGGTCCTTCACATTTGCGTCATCCGGCCGCAGGGCAAGCGCCTGGTGGTACATGAGGATCGCCAAGTCGTACCCCTTGTCCTCGCGCGCGGCGGCGGCGAGGCGCATCGTGGCGTTGAAGCGGCCCTCGATGGCCTCCTTGAGGTCGGGCTTGATCAGGTACGCCTCGTTGAAGTGCTGGAGCGTATCGAGCAGTTTCTTCTTGCCTTCGATGCGCACCGCTTTTTCGGCCGAGGCCAGGTCCGCTTCGGCGAGCTTCAGGCATTCATCGCCCTTGCCGCATTTCTCGACAGCCCGGGCCGTGTTCATGCCGTCCTTCAGGGTATCCTGGAAGGTCTCCATCCGCAACCGGAGCGCCCGGGCCTTGAGGTTGCCCTGGTCCAGCTGTTCAAGGTTCATCAGGCCGCTGTTCACATTGTCGATGCATTTCTGCACATCCGGGTACTCGACCAGCAGGCCGGCCTCCCGGAACAGCCGCTCGGCCCCGGCCATGTCGGCTTCGGCGTTGCCGGCGAACTGCGTGATGCGGGCCTGCGCCTCCCGCTGTTTGACCATGTACTGATGCGCGAAGAACCAGCCCCCGGCCACGAGCAGGACGACAACCGCCAGGGCGAACACGAACTGGACCTTGTTGCGGCGGATCTTCCTGCGCAGGAGGTACAGCTTGGATATCTTCCGGGCCAGGATGGTCTCGCCGCGCAGGAACCGCTGGATGTCATCCCGCATGGCCCCCACCGTCGCGTAACGCAGGGAAACCTCTTTTTCGATCGCCTTGAGAACGATCGCCTCCAGCTCCCAGTCCAGGGTCTTGTCCAGGACCGTGGGGCGCTCCGGCTCGGTGTTGAAGATGCTGTACATGATCTCGTTGATGTTCTTGCCGCGGAACGGCCGGACCCCGGTCAGCATCTCGTACATGATGACGCCCAGGGCGAAGATGTCGGTGCGCGCGTCGATCAGGGCGGTGTCGCCGTTGGCCTGCTCAGGGCTCATGTAATGCGGGGTCCCCATGACGGCCCCGGTGGCGGTCTTCAGCGAGAGGGCTTCCTCGCCCTCGGCCTCCTTGAGCTTTTTGGCCAGCCCGAAATCCATGACCTTCGGGATGCCGGCCTCGGTGATCATGATGTTCACGGGCTTAAGGTCCCGGTGGATGATCTTGTGGTTATGCGCATATTCGATGGCATCCAGGATGATCAGGAACTTCTCGATCTTGTCCTTGAGTTCGATGTCCGCCCGTTTCATGTAGGTGTCGAAGGTGACCCCCTCGATGAACTCCATGGCGAAATAGAATTGGCCCTCGTGCTTGCCGATGTCAATGATATCGATGATATTGGGGTGCTTCAGATTCGCACAGGCTTCCGCTTCCCGGATGAACCGCTTGATGTCCATTTCCGAGGCGTCCGCGCCCGCGAGCATCAGCTTGATCGCGACGATCCGGTTCAGAGATTTCTGCCGGGCCTTGTAGACCACGCCCATGCCGCCCCGCGAGATCTCGTCGATGATCTCGTAATTGGCCAGGCCCATGTCGCTGAACTGGCGCTGTCCGAGCGTGGTGGGGTAGGTGGTGTCGCCCTTTTTCGATGGGGCCCCGGGGGCACGCCCGGAGCCTGGCTTGGGTGTCTTCCCGGCGGGAAGCCGGGTCGGCTGCGGCGGAATGTTGGTCGGTTCGTCACCCGGGGCATTGAAGGTCAGGCCGGGACGGCTTGGACCGCCCGGCATGCCATGGGCCGGCGCCCCCGGCTCAGCGGCGGGGATTGCCGCCGGATGGGCCTCAAATGTCTCCGCTGGGACCCCCTCCCCGCTCGCGTTCACGGCATGCCCGGGCGCGTCCGCAAAGGTGGCGTCAGGGAACCGGACCTGGGATACCGGTTGGTCAGGAAATGTCTGCTCCGGCCTGGTCCCATCCGCGCCTGGATCCGGGATCGCCGCGACATCGGTCCCCGCGCATTCCGGACAGGTCGGCCTGGCCGCCAATTCAAACTGCGCGGAACATGCTTTACAGGAATATCTTCGTGGTGACATACATCATATTCCTGCACGCAGAAATGCAACTCGCGCTTTAGAGCCCATCCGAAAACCTCTCCGGGCTTCGGTCGGCTGCGACGGCCCGTTCGACCTTTCGACTTCGCTCAAGGTCGTAGACTGGCGCTCAGGGCCCTGAGTCGTATCGAAGGGCGCCGGGCTTTGTCGCCCTGCATCGGCTATGCGATCTACTCTCGGCATAGCCTGCTTCGGGCTTCGTGCCCGGCCCATTCGGCTGGCGCTCAGGGCCCTGAGCCGGGTCGAAGGGCTTGTCCTCCGCCGCACAACCTCGGGCCTACGGATAGGTCTTCGGATAGGCTTTATGCCGGCCGCAACCATCACCTGCGCTCGCATCAGCTCCATGACCATGTAGTGCAGGCCTTCGATCTCGCCCGCGTCCAATACGCGGACAATATTCTGATGATCAATGCTGGCCATGAGGCGGGCTTCGCGCATGAACCGCCCCACATACTCCTCGTTATGGGATATGGCCTGGGTCATGAATTTTACGGCCACGGTGGTGCCGAGGTATTCATGCACCCCCTTGTACACCACGCCCATGGCGCCCGAGCCAAGAAATTCCTTGACCACGACATGGCCGAGCTTTTTACCAATGAACGGATCGGTTTTCTTTAGAGTGGCCATTTTAACCTTTCAACCTCACCGCCCGTGGTGATCAGAACAATAATTCATAGCCCAAGACCATCATCCCAGTTGTGGTGTCCGTGCCGCCGCGCGTCTGACCCAATGTCGCTTTTCCCGTCAATCAGACGCTACCCATTGTAACGCCTGACCGGGCATAAGGCAAGGGAAATCTTCCGGTGCAGGGTAGATCGTAGTACCACAGTTGGTCGCCCCAGGCGTGTGTGCCGGGCTTTGCGTTTGGCCGCCTCTCTGCGGTGCAGGATTTCGACCGCGCGGCCGCTATATTTGTCCGCGGGGGTCACAAAACCGATGCCGCTGTGCATATGGTGGGCATTGCGAGCACATGCGAAGCAATCTGTATTTCCTTGATACAACCCTGAGATCGCCGCGTCGCGGATGCTCCTCGCGATGACAGCCTGGAATTCAATTTCCACCAACTTCCGGCACGCCGCCAGCAAAATGGCTTTTTCGACTTTTTGCGAGTTCATCATTCTTGGCCCCCTGCAGGATCCCCGTGGTGACAAGCATCGCTTGATTGGGAAGGATGCCGCCCAGCCCCTTCAATTCGGCCAGCGCCCGCGAAGCCGCGATCGCCCGTTTCAGGACCTCACGGGTCTCTATTGTTACCTTGGGCGGCAATGCAGGAAGGGTTAAAGGGGACTTCCGGGGCAAAACTCATGCGGGACCTCCTGATCGGGCTCTTGCTGTGTTTGCCGGCGACCTTGTTGCCGTTGAGGAATGTGCCGTTGCTGCTCTGCATGTCCTCGATCACGCCGCCGTCCGCACGCTCCGGCAGTGCTCGCGCGAAAGTTGTTTGTCATCCGAAAGGCGGACATCGGCATACAACGCGCGGCCGATGAGAAACGGGGGCTTGTCAACTCCAATGGTGATCTCACGCGCATTGTCAAAGAAGACCAGCCGTGTCTGTAATCTCAAATTTCATACGCATTCCAAGCGGTCACCTTGGATACCTGATCTCAAAATACTTGGGCACCTCACCCTTGTCCGGTCGCCAGCCCTGGTTGAAGAAGACGATGCGGCCGTCGGGCAGACCGTTCTTCAAAAGGTCCACATTGACCACGCGCTTGAGTTGTTGGCCACTCTCGTCGAACAGGAGCATGTCGAACTTGGGGAACGCGCGTTGCGTGGCGTATACACCGAGAGACAAATTAATGAATTTCCCATTAGGATTCGTTGTTTCGGCAAGGATCTTGTAGGTACCGTCAGGGGAAGTAAATATCTGGCTTTCAGACCAGTTTATCGTGACCTGCTCCGGATGTTCTTCAAGATGCTTGTCGCGCATAATATTATACTTGTATATGATCTTCTCGTATTCGCCCTTGTAATAATCTATCTGGCCCTGTTTGGTTTTGATCTCACGATCGGCGTTCTCGATATCAACCGTTATTTTCTTTGTATCCAAGGCGATGTTTTCGATCTGCTTGTCACGCTCGGAAAGCCCCTGGGACATTGATTCAAGCTGAGCTATGAGTTCCTTCCTGACCTGTTCGAGTTGCGCCGCCTGGGCGGCCGTCCGTTCCAAGGCGACCTTGGTCCCGGCCAGCGCCGCCGCCATTTGCGCCTCTTTTTCCGCGAGCGCATTGTGGTTCCTGGCCGCCGCATCCAGTTTGGCGGCCAGGTCCCTGCCCTGCGCCAGGTAATTCCGGGAATCCTGTTCGGCCTTCTGCAGCCGGGCCTTCATCTCCGCGTTGACCTGATCGAGCTTTTTATCGGCCAGTTCGGTATACGCGGTCTTAAGCGCCGTGTTGTCGGAACGCGCCGTGTTGAGTTCGGTGTTGAGCCTGGCCTGCTCGCTTTCCAGTTCTTTGATGTGGCCGCCGGGGAGATAGTATCCCGCGGCACAGGCCACGGCGATCAGCACCAGCACCAGCATGACCCAAGCCGCGGTCACCCACTTGCTTTGCGGCTCATAATCGAAAACGATCGAGAATTCTTTTTCGGGTGTCATGGTGTTTCTTTCTTCAATCATCAGAAGCCGCCTGCCGAAGCCCAGCCATCACTCACGCGGGACATCCCAAACTCGATCATTTTCATCGCCTTAACCCGTGTCCGCCAAATGTCGCATCCCGCCCGATAAAGGTTTCGGACCCGACTGCCTTGCTCGGTTCCGCGCTGTCCGGCGCAGTTTCGGCGGGCGCGTTTGCCGAACGCAGATCGAGCTGTTTCAGGTAATCCTTGACATCGGCGAGATTCGCCCGCCTGCGCCCCATGTCCGTTTCACTCCACAGGTTATCAACGGTCATCTGCTCGCCCTCTTCGTCGAGCCGGATATCCGTCTCTTCGCCGGTAACCAGGTTGACACAGCTCGGTGTCCCGGCCGGAAGGGTTCGTTTGTTCCGGGAGGGATACAGGCACAGCCGGATCCCTTCCGCGCAGAACGCCGTCCCGGTAACATCATAATTATAGAACACATTCAAGTCCTGCGTAACGGTCCGGGGTACGATGGCGAGCAGGCGGGCTATATTTTGAATGTCGGCCGGCGCGCCGATGATCGCATACACGGTGGCATCGGCCCGCGCGGCTACCAGGGCCTTGTACAGTCCCGCCGCGCCGGGGAAATCAAGGGCTTCAATGGTGAGCGCATCGAACGCGGCCTCCAATTGGTCCGGCTGGAGCGCGATATCCGCAAAACTATGCGCGCCGAGATCCTGGAGGTTGGTCGCGGGGTCGATAAAGTTACCGACCTCGAACGCGAGGGGGGGCATGAAAGGGATGCCCGCAATGTACGCGCGCCGGACAAATATGGTGTGCATGCAATGGCGGGGGCGGCCGAAATAGTCCACGCCGGCCTGAAAGACCCTGGAATAGCACCGGTACACATCGTTGATGATGAATGTGTTGAACATGCGGCCCTCGGTGCAGAGGCCGGCCACGCCGCGGGAATATTCTTCGATACGGGACTGGATCGGTTTAAGTTCGTACGACATATACAGGGTCTTATACCCCTTGATGGATGAGTATACATGATGGAGCGCGGGAAGGCTACTCATTATCTTTCTCAATATTCAGCATGGTGAACAGGGGCTCGACGATGTTGATCGGCGTCAGGGTGCTGCCCAGCCCCGGATAGCGCCCGATGTCCCGCAGCACCGAGTAGCCGGTGGCGGATGAATGATAGACCGCCAGATCGCCGCCGAGGATCCGCAGGAAGTTGCGGATGTCCTTGATGTACCGTTCGCACTTCTGGAGCTGGAACCGCGGGAAATCCTCCGGCGGATAGATGATCGGGTACATGTCGCACTTGGTCGTAACGATGGAAATATGCTTGAGATTCTTGAAGTTGCGGATGTTGCAGAAACGATCGGTGAAGGCTTCGGTGTTGATCAGGAAATCGTCGTCCAGGCGACAGGCCCGATACAGCCGCTGTTTGGCCTTTTCCTCAAGGACCTTATCGTACATCCGGTCCTTGTTGATATCCGAGGATTCCTCCATAATGAACCAATTGGACGCGATATCGCCGATGTATTCGATCGCAAAGGCGCATAGTTTCCGGTAGTAGTTGAATACGATGTCCTTGTCCATCTCGTTCTTTTCCCGGATCTCCCGGATCTTTTTCTGGGTCCGCTCGAAGGTCTCGGGATTGGTCATTTTCACCACTTCCTCGAGCTTGCCGAGGAACAGGCCGTCGTCATGGATAAGCACGGTCTCGTCCTGCGCTTGGAGGCCCTTGCCCACCTCTTGGATCTTGACCTCGAGTTCCTGCCTGATGGCGGCGATGCGCTTGATGCCCTGCTCGGATTTCAGGCGCTCTTTGAATATATCTTCAAACACGCCAAGGAGTTCGCCGCGTTTGCCTTCGCCGGACATCCGGCGGATGCGCGCAACCTCCTCTTCGAGGCGTTCCTTGAACAGGATATGGGCGCGCTTCTGCAGGTTCTCGTGGATGGTGAGGAACAGGTCGTGATAGGTATCGTCCTTCTCCTCGTCCCCCGGGTCCATCAGGACCACGAAACCCTCCGCCTCGTCGAGCATTTTGACCAGGACCTGCTGGATCGGCCGCTGTTTTTCCGTCAGGCGGTCGTAGTTCTTGATGCCGGCAATGATGCTCTTATAGTCCTCGCCCGAAGTTTCGACCGTGACCAGCTTGGCGATGGTCTTGCGGTCCCGGGTGATCTCCGACACGAGGAACTTGGTGGATATTTTTTCGTGGGCGCCTTCGGGAATGGTGGGCTCGGGCCAGCGGCCTTTGCTGATGGTCCGGGAGAAGCTGTCGATCGAATAGTCGTAGACCAGGTCAAGCACGCGCCGGTTCAGATCCTCGATGACAGGCTGGGGGATGTTTGCGTCCATATAGTCGCCCAGGACGAACCGCTTAAGGTCGATCCCGCGATAGGGGAAATAGTAGCGCGACGCCCGGTTCGCGAGGATCTCGCCCAGCATGGTGAGATAGGTCGTCTTGCCCGTGCCGGCCAGGCCGATGATGAGCAGGAACGGATGCTCCTGGCGCTTGAGCACATACCTGTTGATGAAATTGTAGGCGTTGTTGACCGAATCCTGCGTGAAAACGACCGGTTCTTCCGGTTCGGGCGCGGGTGGTTCCATGGCCGCCAATGGGCCTAACCCGTCCTCATCGGGCGTGAGCGCCGAATCGGCCCCATCCCCGGCCGGCAGGAAGGTCTTGTTCGCCTCGGACGGCGCGATCCGGGTCATTTCGGCCGCCGCTATCGGGTCCGGCGGCGGAAGGGTGATATCGTCATCGCCGCGCACGCGGATCAGGCGCTCGAATTTTTCGTCGACGGTCTCCCCGGGCATGGTCTTCTCTTCGGGCCCGACCGTCACCGGCAGGGTTTTGGCCGCGCCCAGGCCGGAGTCGGGACCGTCCCCCGCCCCGTTCTCGGGGAAATGGACGATAGATGCGCTCCGGCTGTGCCCGGCACGCACGGGTTCCACAATGGTCGCGTCCCCGCACACGGTCGCATCACCCGGGCCGCCGGGGACGGGTTTGAGCTTATCCGTCCCCCCGCCGATAAAGGTCTGACCGAATTCCGAGGCTTTTGATATGCAGGCCTTGCCGCGGCAGGTCATGGAATACTCGGAATTCGCGTCCGCGACGAAAGTCCGCTGACCGCAGGAATCACAGAGTGCGACCTTGACGCCGAACATTTCGCAGGCGGGGTTCTCACAATGCCGGGTGGCGCGGCCGACCGTGTATTCCAGGCAGAAGTCACAGTGGAGGAACGGCACCAGCAGCTTGGAGCAATCACTCTTGGTGCACACCTTAAGATCAGGGAAATTCAAGAAAGAATAGTTCTTGCAGAAGAAGCAATTCCGCACCGTTTCCTTGTTGCTCTTGCATTTGCGCCACAGGCATAACCGAACCCCGTCCATAACGGCCAGCGAGTCGTTCGAACAGGTCGGACACTTGAGCCGCTTCGTGTTATAGGTCCGGCATTTGGGGTTGGCGCATGCGTACCCGTATTTTCCGGTTTCGGTCACCACGAAGCTGTGCGTGCTGCAGAACCCGCAATACTTGAACAGGCCCCCCGCCGGGCAGTTCGCGTTCGTGCAGCGGGCCGTCCTGTTCTTGGTGTTGACATTCAGTCCGGAACCGCATACCGCACATGCCTTGGGGGGCATACTATTCCTCTTCCTGGGCGACATATCGGAAGCCGATGTTGGGATACCCCCGCAACGGATAGAAAGCGTACCTGCGCGTAACAAGGCCCGGGCCGCCGATCACATCGGGGCATCCCCGCGCGACGAAAAACGAAAAACTCCGGTTGTCCACGGGAATATAACCATAGACCCGCGCCTTCCCCTGGGCACCGTCCCCGTCGGCCCGGCATTTCAACTCGCGGTACTCGGAATAATGGGCCAGGCCGAACCGGCTGTAACGCCGCTCATTCGGGTCGTACCGTTCCCTGGTCCACTGCCAGCCGAACCCGATGAGCATGTTGATGGCGCCCTCTGCGCCGCAATCCCTGGCCGTGGCCTTGACCAGTTTCTTCCATTCTTTTTCATTGGCATGGTAGTACGCATCGACTTCCTTGCCTGCCCGCCCGAAGAAATAATGGAAGTCTTTTTCCGCCTGCCAGGGGAAGGTGGTTTTATGCCGGGGGTCGAGCGGGGCCCCTTCCATCGGAGGCGTGACCGGCCAGGTCGCCGCCTTTTCGAACTCGGCCTCGGTCGGGAGGCATATGGCCTGCCCGGCCACCTTGGACAGCCACACCGTGTAGGCGGCGGCTTCATACAGCGAGACGCCGGTCACCGGCCGGTCCGTCCAGGGCACGCCCGTCTTGAAATCGAGGATGCCGGTGGTGCCTTTCTTGCGGCCCGTTGCCGCGGGATAACCCCAGTACCGGGGATACAGGATGTTGCGCAGCGCAGGCCTGCCGCCCGGCGCAAGGGCGTCCAACTCAAGGCAGAACCGCCGCAGGAAGGCAACGGTCTCGATCGGGAATTCCCCCTTCCTGAAAACACTCGCGCGATCGGGGCGCACATTCTTCCCGTAGCCCGCATAGAGTGTTTTGAGATAGGTGCCGATGCTCTGCAATGCCAGGACGGGATCGGCCTTGAAATCGTCGATGGAAATGCGCTCTTCGTCGATGGCGAGCGAAATGGTGCTGCGCCTGTCCGGGGCGGAACTGCGGTCGAAATATTCCGCCAGCCGGTATTTGACATATTTGAAGCACTTCTCCGTTTCCTGCCGCAACTGGGGGAACAGGTTGTCCACTTCGTATTTGAGCGAATCGATGTAGGCTTCCACGAAGTTCCCGGCCGCGGTGTAGTTCTCCTCGGTCTTGATGATATCCCCATCCCAGTTGACGATGGCTGTGGTGACCCGGTCGATCCGGAGGTTCAGCCCGTCCCAGACATGGTCCCAGAACTCCCGGTTGTCATAGAAATATTCATCCCCGACCTTATAGTTCAGGAATTCCTGGTACTCGCCGTTGGTGACCATGCTCCGGCCGATCCGGAAACCACCCAGGTCAACCCAGTTCGGCGGTGTATCGGCGAGGAGGTTCCCGATGGACAGGTGCTTCGCCCGGTCCGCCTCAAGCACCCAGTCCTCGATGCACTGCATGCTCGAGCCGAAGAGGAACGGCCCCGGAGCCACCCGTACCGACTGGTTGTTTATGTCAATTGCAGGATTGTCCATTGGCGGTTCCCGACCATAAGCATTCCCCGGTGGATCAGCCGCACGCTATGCGCGCCAGCAATTTGAATTTTTCATACAGGCCGCGGCTGACCCCCGCGGCGCCGATGAGTTCGGCGATGCAGGCGATCGATCCCTGGCCCGACTGCATCTCCTGGGACAGGCGGTCCTGGCGGGTCACGGCGTCCCGCCACTCCAGCTTGCTGAACGCGTAATCCGTTTTGATCTGCGCGAACACGCTTGCGGGCACATGTTTTTGAATGGTGTCGATCTGCGCATCCAGCTTGCCGATCAGCTCGCCGACCCGATCCGCGGGCGCGGGATTGACGATGCCCACGAATTCCAATCCCGTGCGGAGCAGAACGATCTCTTCGCTTTTGGCGGTGTTCTCTTTGACCAGCATTTCGATCCGGTTCTTGATCTCCGCGGGTGACTCGCAACCGTCCATGAGCTCCAGCATGCGGCTGTATTTGCGCTTGACCTCGAAGAGCGACTTGCTCGCTTCCAGCTGCTGTTTCAATCCGGCGTTCTCCCTGGCGAGCGCGTCACGGTCATTCAACTGCGCCTTCAGCTCGTCGATCTCGCGCAGACGCAGCTCAAGGTGCGCGAGTTTGGCGCCGTGCTCGCTTTCCATGGCCGTGATGCGTTTCTGGAATTCGGCCGATTTCTGCGCGACGCCGTTCCGGATCATGTCCAAAAGCTGGTTCGAATTAAGGAACTTTACGACGCCTTTGACCTTCCGGGACTCGGCCTCTTCGCTTAACGCCTTCTTGAACGACGCTTCCAGCTCCGCATCGCTGTCCACGGCCCCGTCGGAAGCATTGGATCGCGCTTCGGCATCCCCCAGTGCATCGTCGGGCTTTTTATTCACTTCGTCCATGCTTTTATCCTTCAATCCGCCTCTATGCCAGGGGGCACCTATCCGCGGCTTACGCCGAGGACCGCCTTCTGAATGGGTATGCCGGATGCATCGACCAGTCCATACTGGATGATCCGGACGATCGTATCACGGGGTTTGTCCGACTCCACATAGCGCCGTTCGTATTTCGCACTGTCAATGGTGCCGTCAAAAGCCTGTCCGATCCGGACCTGGATCGGACTGATCTGTTTGTCCTTCAGCACATCCAGGATCGACTGGATCGTGCCGGCAATGATCTTGGGGCGCGGATCAAGGTCGGAGAGCATGTTGAGGGCCTGGCGCAGGTATATGAGGCTGCTTTCCGCGCGCGACGCATCGTCGGCAAGCCCAAGCAGCCAGGACCTTACCTTCGCAATATCGGTGGCCAGCTTTTTCGATCCGAGCCCCCTATACGCCGAACCCACGAGCACTTCATAACACTGGTGCAGAAGCAACTCAACGGGATTGTCGGTCTTTGCGCTCACAATATACGCCGGAGATGCCGGACCCGGGAGGCCGATGGCATGCCGGGCGACCGCAAGGATCGTACCGTCAGCAAACCGCGAGAGCAGGCGTCTGGCCGTGCCGCCATGTGCGTCCCTGCCGTACATCGAACCTATGACCGGTAGACGCGGGGTGACCTCAACCCCGTCGATCAGAAAGGAATTGAGCGCCGGCATAAGCGCCTGTTCCACATTCCGGCGCAGGTCCGCGAACCCATCCGTGCAATAGTCGGCGAGAATGGCGTCGAAACATCCGACGACTTCCGTGACCGCCATGCGGGTCATGGGGCCCCCAGCATCATCGGCGCCGGCCGCCGCGCCCATGGTCCCCATCTTTTCGAGGCTTGCCAGGCGCTCCTTGGCGATCGGCGCCCCCCCATCAACCAGCGCACGAAGGGCGGCAATGCCGGCCAATACGCCATACTGAGCCGTGGGCGCCGGTGCGCTCCCGGCCGCGTTCCGGGCGGCTTCCGATGCAGGCGCGGGCGTTCCCGTCGGCGCGGCCTCCTGGGCCTCCAGGCCGGCGATAATGCGATCGAGCTCATTGCGGATCTCGCGCAAGCGTTTGAGATACGGTTCCACGGCGCTCATCGCTTATCGCACCGTTCCATACGCAGTACGAACGCCATTTAGAACGCCCCTGAAAAGGGATTTTCCTGGGCCGAAGGCAGGTCCGTTTTTTCAATGAATTGGTAGACCTGCCCGGTTTGCGGCCGGATGAGCAGCAGGTCGCGGTTCTCCGTGATGCTGAGCACCAGGAAGAAATTGTCGCCCCTGCTCTTTTCGGGGACCAGATGCGTGAACGGCTCCACGGTCTTGCCGGACGGCTTGGTCAGGTCGAACCAGCCCAGGTAAAACACTTCGTCGCCATCATGATAGTCCGCATACAGGGCGAGCGTTTCGACCCCGGAATGGATGAGCGGTATGTCCTGGGTGAGCGGGACCGAGTAGCCGAGTTTGGCGCCGCGTTTGAGCAGTGGACAGAAGCCATCCGCATACCCGACCAACGCCAGGTCCTTCTGGTACAGCCCGATGGTATAGGGCAGTTTGTCGAGGAAGCCGTCGGTCTGGAACGAGATCAGCCCCTCCTTGCCCCCGAACTCCTGGTTGAGGCAGAACTCTTCGCAGGCGCCCTAGGCGACATCCTTCTTGATGCTCTCCTGGTCGATCTTGATCTGGCCTTCCTGCAGGCTGAACACATCGAGGAAGATGCGCTTGACCAGCGCGAGCCGCGAAGAATTGCCCGACAGGATGACCGTGAGCTTTTCGGTCGCGTCGGCGGCGGCGTCCTCGACCATCAGGCTGCCGTACGCTTTGGTATGGGTGGATTTATGGAGCCGGAAGGCCTTGGTGACATACTTGGTGATATCGCCGCGTATACGCGTTTCGATCTCGCCGATCGTTATTTTGATGCTGCGGTTGAAGATCGAAAAGTCCTCGACCCCGGCATACAAAGCCACCTTTTTCATCTCCATGCCGAGTTCGCCCAGGCCGTCGGGGCTGACGGATGCCCGCACTTTCATCCGGTCGGCTTCGTTCCATATCTCGTTGAACAGGATGCGCGCGACCTTGCCCTTGATCGGATCCTTGTCCTTGTAGGCGTCAAACCTGGTCGGGCACACGAGTTCGATGGCTTTGTCGATCTCCTCGGCTTCATTGCGCGCCATGGTGGCCGTGAACCCGGCATTGCCCGCGCCGCCGTCCTCGAGCAGGACGGTTGCCAGGGGTAGGTTCGCGCTCACGCTTTTCTCGATGGCGGGACTGTGGCACCGGACGAGCTTGAGCGCGGCCATGAAGGTCTCGGTATCGGTGTTATTGACGATCTCCGACAGTTCGCTCTCCACCTCTTCGGCGGGCACCACATCCACCGTTTCCTGCCCCGCCTCGGCGGGCGCTTTCGCCTCCGCGGCATCAACGCTCCAGAAATCGTCCTTGGCCGAACCGGCCGCGAATATATCCGCCGGTTTTTCCGGGGCAACCTCCGCCGCCGCCTGCGGCTTCTCGGCCTCGTCCTTGACCAGCGCCGCGGCCACGGTCAGCGCCAGGCGGTTCTTGAGGATCTTGAACACTTCGAGGGTCACATTGTCGCCGCCGTAGTGCCGCGAACCGGTGATCCCTTCGATCGCGATGGCCACCTTGACCTTGCGCCCCTCGGTGCGATTGATATCGATATCCATGAGCGAAACATCGATCGTGCCGCCGCCGAAGTCGAAGGTGAGCAGCCGGTTGGCGCTTTGCATGCTCTCATAGATCCGGAACTCGTCGAGCAGGGGGCCGTAAATATAGTTGAAACCCGCGGCGGTCGATTCATCGACATTGAGGATGATGTCACCGTCCTTGATCTGGCGCCCGAGATAAGCGTAGGCCTTTTTAAAGGCCTCGTGCAGGGCTTTCTTCTGGGTCCGGGCGAAAAGCACCGGATAGGTGGCGATCACACGGTTCACACGGGCGCCGATCACGATCTCGGCCTCCCGGATCAGGGCGGCGATATAGAACGAGGCGATATCCTCGGCCTTCCAGCGCTGGCGCCGCTCCGGCTTGAGCCCTGAATACTTGTCCAGCACCGTGAAGGTGCGGTCCGATCCCAGGAACCGCTTGATCGAACGGAAATAGGCGTAGGTCTGCGAGCTGTTCTCCTCGATGTCGAAGAGGGCGGCGTTGCCGATATGGAACTTCGGGTCGGTTTTGTCGACATCGGTGAAGAATATGACCGACGGGATCACATCGGATGTTTTCGCCTTTTTGAACGCGCCCTCGATATCGGACGCCTCACCCACACGGGACCGGAAGGCGTAACAGCTGTTGGTCGTGCCGAAGTCAATGGCGAAGGTGCCGTTGTACCGGGGGATCTCCTTGATCACTTTTTCGACGACAATGGCGATCTGCAGCGGGTCGCCCTGGTCGGTTTCAAGGGTGATACCGTTATTGTCGTCGATCTCGTCGGCAAAAAGCTTGTGCCCGGTATCGACCCGCACGACGAACGGGGCCTTCCCCCGCTTTTTAATGGACAGCGCGCCCCCGATCTCGATCTTCTCGAACTCGATCCACGCGGGTTTTTTAACATCCACGACCTTGGCCTTGAAATCTTCATCGCTCTGGTTGAGGATATGGATCAGGCCCTTTTTAATGCCCGATTCCACCCGGAGGAGTTCGAAGAAGACGGGTTCTATTATGATGTTCATCACCCTGCTCCTACTTCAACAGGTTCAGGTCGTTGATGGATTTCATGAGTTCCCCGGCCTTGTCCAGGTGCATGATATATTTGACGATCTTCTGCTTCTGGTTGGTGTCATCCGAACCGTCCTGGTAGATCAGGTCGAGGGGCAGGTTGACATTGTCGGTGCTGCGGATGGCCAGGGTCATTTCGGTCATGATCTCCTGGAAGTCGGCGCGCAAAGACCGGATGATCTCGTTGAAATACTGGGGCAGGACATTCTCGAGGGTCTTGACCGCGCCGTGGCATTTGTCGTTGAAGAGCCGCTTGATGTCCCCGCGGAACTCCTCCTGCTCCTTGGCGCCCCACGGGCCGGTCGGCGAACCGGACGGGGTTATCGCAAGGTTGGTGATCCGCCAGACCTCCTCCTTGGCCCTGAGCTCGGCCACGAATTTGATCTGTTTCGCGAAGGCCGCATGCATGTCGGCATAGGCCTGGCCCAGATTGGCCTTTTCACTCGAGAAATGCCGGCAGATCTTTTCGATGTTGGTCTTGTCCGACTCCTCCTTGATCCGCGATGTCACCGGGTACACGGTATTCTCGATGACGGACTCCAGGAGCGCTTCGCCGAACTTCTCCTTGCACTTGTCGATGATCGCGATCTTGATCTTGTGTGTGTTGGACATGGCGATCGCGCCGGCGATGGTGTCGAAGTTCACCTTGTCGATCAGCACGGAGAAACTCTTGATCCGTTCGTATACCTTCTGGAGGAGCTTCTTCATCGCGCCGTCCATGGAGGTTTCGAATTTGCCGAGCGATTCATTGAACACCTTCTGGATCTCATCGGCGAATTCCAATATCCGCACGGACATGTTCTTCTGTTTCTCGATCAGATCCTTGATCTTGCCGCGTTCCGGCGTGAGCACCGACGCGGTAATGTCATAGACGGCCTTCAGATCGGTATAAATATCCGCGAGCCGTTCCTTCTGCACTTCGGATTCAAGGTATTTGAGGAGGTCGTCCCGCAGGAAATTGATGCCGCCGTCCTTGTAGCAATACTCCATCTTTTCGATGATCTCGGGCATGATGGCCCGGTCGATGTTCTTGAGCTTGCCGTCCATGCTGTCGTGCATGGCCTTGAGCTCGGTTTTCTCCATTTTCGAGATCTTCCCCGCCGCCTGGATCGTGTGCAGGAGCGCGT
The DNA here is from genome assembly GCA_043820325.1 of Planctomycetota bacterium. Taxonomy (GTDB): domain Bacteria; phylum Planctomycetota; class JBDREB01; order JBDREB01; family JBDREB01; genus JBDREB01. The sequence goes on from JBDREB010000160.1 coordinate 22,853, forward strand.
ACTTGGCCGAGGTGAAATAGACCCGTTCGGGATTGAAACCCGCTTTGATGATCTGCTCCATCATCTGGCCCTTGTACAGCTTTTCGATCTGGTCTTTGGTCAGGGCGGCCGAATCGAGCGTGTCGAACTTGTTGACGACGATGAAAACCTTGTTGCGGATCTTGCCGTAATGCTTGCCGAGTTCCTTGCCGATGAGGACATCGGCCATTTTGAAGCCCTTGGGCTCAAGCGTCAGGAGGACGACATCCGCGTCGGCCATGGCCTGGTGCGTCAGCTCCTTTTGCCGTTCGTTGGGCGAATCGGTGCCGGGCAGGTCGACCACGCGGATCCCGTTCTCGACGAACATCCGGTTGTTGCGATAGATCGCGACACTTTCGATAAGCATCAGGTGACCGAGGCCCTGGGAATGCTTGTCCGTCGTAAGGTACAGGCCGCTGTTCTTGACCTCGTCGGTGAACTCCTTGCCGAGACGATCGGCGTATTTGTTCATGTATTCGAGGAACTCCTTGAGTTCGGCCCCCCGCTTGCGGTCTTCGGTGTCGGTCGCGGAGGCCAGCTTGCCCGCGTTTTCCTTGATGGCGGCGACGATCTTGTCTTCCGCGGCATCGGCGATGAGCTCCTCGGCCTTGGCTCCGAATACCGCAACATAACGGCTGTTTTGGATGACATTCTTGAGCGCATCCTCTTTGGAGAAATAGCGCACTGCAACATGTTCGCCTTCGCCGCGTTCGGGCGCGGCGATGAATGTGACCGACATGGTGCATTCGCCGGCCTCCGTCGCCAGCAGGGTCGGTTCCTCGAGCAGTGAATTGATGATCGAGGACTTGCCGCCGCTGAACCCGCCGGCCAGGCAGATGTTGTAGCCCTTCTTGGCGATGCGGCGTTCGGCCCGGTTCAGCATCACACCGGGATTTTCTTTCTGGTAATCCGGGAACGCGGCCAGGACCGGTTTGGCGAGACCGTCTTCGGTCATGGTGTCTTTGAGAGTGGTCAACTCGGTATACAAGGTCTCGATCTGCCCCCGCACCTTCAACAGTGTATCCTTGTCCATCGAGCTGCCTTTCAAAAATTGGTTATATGATCAGCGTTCCTCTGTATCGTCCGATTCGAGGCCTTGGTCGCCCAGGCTTTCGGTCAGCAGGCCGACGACCGTCTTGAACGAATCCATCCGTTTTTCACTGCTGAAAGCGAGACAGCCCTTGATCAGGCGGTCGAGCGGCGGAATGGCCACGATCTTATTGGGCATAGTCACCCCGATGACCCTGGCGGCCAAGTCCGCTTTCTCTTCCAAGGCGATGTCAAAATCAACGCAACGGCCGAACAGGTCCCTGGCTGAGATCGCCTCACAGAACATCGCGCCGAAGGAATACAGGTCGCATTTCTTGTAGGATTCGACATTATATTCCTTGCCGGCCTTGAAATCCCTGATCAGCTCCGGGGCCATATAGGGCAGCACATTCCGCTTCTTGGCCGCGTCGAAAGACACCCCATCAAATTTAAGGCGAAACCCGAAATCGGTCACCATCGGGAAAATGCCCTTCTTGCGTTTTTTCACCAGCAGATTGGATGGCTTGAAGTTGTTGTGAGTCACGCCTGTTTCGTGCGCGAAACGGAAAGCATCGGCGATCTTTCGGAAGGTCACAAGGGTTTCTTTGATACCCGCTTTCCAGAAGAATGCCCGCCCCGGACATTCCATATCGTTAATGTAATCGGTGATATAGACCTCGTCGTATATTTCATCAACCACCGCTTCCTTGACAGCGAGTATGTTCGGGTGCCGGGTATCGCCTTTGAGCTTGCCGGCTTCGCTGCGGCGCTCGGCGATCACATGATTGATCGCTTTGATGACAAAAGTAAAACGGCCGTCCTTGGCCAGGAAGTTCTGGCCCATGACGCCCGTACCAAGAGATTTCAGGATCTCACGGCCGGCGATTTTACCGGGAGGTGTTTTGCCGTACACATCAACCACGATGTATCCCTTCCTTGAACTACAACGAAATTACATCAGAACCGAAACAACGCTCCGAAAGTGCCCGGGAATAAGAGACTCCCGACACGGCAATGAATTCTACCCTCATTGTGATATATGTCAAGGAAAATTGCGACCAGCACCGTTCGAGAACAAGTTTAACCCAAGCATCCTCCCTGTCAAACAAAATCGCGCACATTGGGGCGCGGAGTTTACGCCGGGGCGCCCGGCGCACTCGAGGTAGCTTGGGTGTCTTGTTCACCAAGGGCAGATTTCCTGATCCCGGCGGAAAATGCTTTGGCACTTTTTGGCGTCAGCCAGGCGCGTGAATCAACCATAGGCCGGTTTGGGTGGTTAGTGCCCGTAAATAAATAACCTATCCATTTCGCGTGCGGTGCAGAGT
>JBDREB010000161.1:0-9527 GCA_043820325.1 Planctomycetota bacterium
AAGCATCTGGTGCATGACCATTCATCCTGAAGTCCGACCCCAGAAAGGATAGCCGCCGTAGCCCATTTGTCACGCGGAAAATGCGCCAAACCCGTTCCGGAAAACCATCAGTCCACCCCACAGGGATCAGGAAATCTGAACTTTCGGCCGTCTCCTCCAGGAGCCGGCGGACCTCCTGCAGGGCATCGGCGACACGGGCGGCCTCCTCCCGCCGTGGGAGAAGGACCGGCACGGCAAGCGCCGTGATGTGGGTGCCGATCATCGTGCGCAGGGTGGCCAGTTCCCCGGCCAGACCGGCCGGGGCTGAGTCCTGGAGCGGGCCGATCACGGCCGCGGCCAGTTCCTTTTCAGCCGCCTCGAGCCGGGTGAGTTCCACCTGCAGGCGGGCGACGAGCTTCTGCTGTTTGGCGGGAATGCCGGCCTTGTCCCTGACCGTCGCGGGCGCGGGAACGGCCGGTTGATCCTGGGCGGGGATCATTCCGGCCCAGGCCAGTCCGAGCATGATCAGGATCGCGGCAGTATGGAACACATGGAATGAACTGCGCATGGATCGGCTCCTCAAAAGACTGCCACCAACATTCAATAATTATACCCCGCCGGAAAGCGGTTGTCAAGTCCGCTGTGCGAGAAGTTCTTTGAGAAACTGCCCGGTATAGCTCGCCGGGGTTTGGGCCACTTTTTCGGGCGTGCCTTCGGCCACCAGCCAGCCGCCCGCGGTGCCGCCCTCGGGCCCGAGGTCGATGATCCAGTCGGCGGTCTTGATCACATCCAGGTTATGCTCGATCACGATCGCGGTGTTGCCCGCGTCGGTGAGCTGGTGCAGGACATTCAGGAGTTTCTGGATGTCCGCGAAATGGAGCCCGGTGGTGGGTTCGTCGAGGATATAGACCGTGTCGCCCGTGGCACGGCGCGCGAGCTCGCAGGCCAGTTTGACGCGCTGGGCTTCGCCGCCCGACAGGGTGGTGGCGCTCTGCCCGAGCTTGATGTACCCCAGCCCCACGCCGGCGAGCGTGCTTAGGATGCGCTGGACCTGCGGGATGGGGCCGAAGAACGAAATGGCCTCCCCCACATCCATGTCCAGGACCTCGGCGATGTTCTTCCCTTTGTACCGGACCTGGAGGGTCTCGTCGTTGAACCGTTTGCCCTTGCATACGGAACAGGTCACCCACACATCGGCCAGGAAGTGCATCTCCACCAGCCGCCGGCCGTGGCCGCCGCAGGCTTCGCACCGGCCGCCCTTGACATTGAAACTGAACCGTCCGGCCTTGTACCCGCGCGCCCGAGCCTCGGGCGTGAGCGCGAACAGATCGCGGATGAGGGGCATCACGCCCGCGTAGGTGGCGGGGTTGGAACGCGGCGTGCGGCCGATGGGCTCCTGCGTGATGTTGACGATCTTGTCCACATGCTTCAGGCCGTCGATCCGGTCATGGGCGCCCGGCTCGACCTCGGCGCCGTGGAGGGCGCGGGCCAGCGCGGGCCGCAGGGTCTGGGTGACGAGCGACGATTTCCCGCTCCCCGACACGCCCGTGACGCAGGTAAAAAGGCCGATGGGAAAGCGGACCGTGAGCTTGCGCAGGTTGTTCTGGCGCGCGCCGGTGATGGTGAGCCACCGGTTGTCGGGTGTGCGGCGTTTGGCGCCCGGCGCGCTGATGCTCAGGCGGCCGGCGATGTACTGCCCGGTGAGCGAGGCGGGCTCGTCGGCCAGAGAGGCGGGCGGCCCGGCGGCCACCACCCGGCCGCCGTTGACCCCGGGGCCGGGGCCCATGTCGACCACCCAGTCGGCCGACCGGATGGTCTCCGCATCGTGCTCGATCACCACCACGGAATTGCCGATGTCGCGCAGTTCCCGGAGCATGGCCAGCAGGCTCAGGTTGTCGCGGGCGTGCAGGCCGATGCTGGGCTCGTCGAGGACATAGAGCACGCCCCTGAGGCGCGAACCGATCTGGCTGGCGAGCCGGATACGCTGGCCCTCGCCGCCCGAAAGCGTGGGCGCCGACCGGTCCAGGGTGAGGTAGTGGAGTCCCACATTGAGCATGAAGCGCAACCGGTCGCCGATCTCTTTGGCCACCTCGCGCGCCACGGGCCGCTTTTCGGCCGGCAGGGCCTCGAGGAGCCCATCGATCCACGCCGCGGCCTCGCGTATATTCATCCCGGTGATCGCGCCGATGGTGCGGCCGGTCACGGTCACACCGGCACTCTCGGGCCGCAGGCGGCCGCCCTTGCACACGGCACAGGGCTTGCGGCTCATGAAGGTCTCGTACCACCGCCGCATGTACTCGGAGCCGGTCTGCAGGTACCGCCGCTTCATGCTGTTGACCGTGCCCTCGAAGTCCCACTCGGCGTTCCAGGTGGCACGCTCCGACTGTGACTTCCATTTCACACGCACGCCGCCGAAGAGGAACGCGTCACGGCAGGGTTTACCGAGGTCTTTCCACGGTGTGTCCATATCCTCCTTGAACCGGTCCGTGATCTGCTTCACCATCTTGTAGGTGCCGCCGCCGGCCTTCTTGCCCAGTTCGCCGAAACTCCGCAGGCCGCCCTCGTGCAGGGTCTTTTCGGGGACCACGAAAAGAGCCGGGTCGAACTCGTGCGTGGTGCCGAGGCCGTGGCAGGTGGGGCACATGCCGAGGGGCGAATTGAAACTGAACATCGCCGGCGACAGGGCCGGGAAGCTCACCCCGCACCCGGCACAGGCATGGTGTTCGGAAAGGAGCCATTCCCCGGCGCCCAGCCGGTCAATGATCACCAGCCCCTCGCCGGCGCGCAGGGCCGTCTCCACCGAGTCCGTGACCCGGGTGCGGAACCGCTGGGCATCCTCGCCCACGGCGGAGGCGGGCACCACCAGCCGGTCGATCACCAGCTCGATCGTGTGCTTGCGCGTCTTGGCCAGCTTGATCTCCCCGCCCAGGTCGCGCACCTCCCCGTCCACACGCACGCGGGTGTAACCGCCGGTGCGTGCGTGCTTGAACACCTCCGCGTGCTCGCCCTTGCGACTGCGGATCAGCGGCGCCAGCACCTGGAAGCGCGTGCCGGCCGGCAGGGCGGCCACCCGCGCCACGATCTCCTGCGCCGACTGCGCCCGCACCTCTTTGCCGCACTGCGGACAGTGGGCCGTGCCCGCGCGCGCGTAGAGGACGCGCAGGTAGTCGTAGATCTCCGTCACCGTGGCCACGGTGGAACGCGGGTTGTGCGAGAGCGGCTTCTGCTCGATGGCGATCGCCGGGCAGAGCCCCTCGATGCGCTCCACATCCGGCTTCTCCATCTGGCTGATGAACTGCCGGGCGTAGGCCGAGAGCGACTCCACATACCGCCGCTGGCCCTCGGCGTAGAGCGTGTCAAAGGCCAGCGACGACTTGCCGCTGCCCGACACGCCGGTGATCACCACCAGCTTGTTGTGCGGGATGGCGATGTCGATGTTCTTCAGGTTGTGCTCGCGCGCGCCGCGGATGATGATGGCGTCGCGCGGGGTTGATGCGGTCATGGACGGCTCCGATGGTGACTTGAAACGCAAATTATAGGCGCCCCGCCGCGGCTGTCAACAGCAAAGGCGCCGCCTGCGGCGGAAACTCTAAATCCGAAATCCTAAACTCTAAACCCGTCCCCCTTTGTGCCCTTTGTGTACTTTGTGGCAAATCTTCTTTCTTCTCTTTTCGTTACACTACCGAATGAAAGGACTGGATCCCCCGGTTCCCCCGGTCAAGCCGGAGGACAGGCTCGCCGGGGGATGACGGATAAAGATGGATAATGTGCATCAGGCTTATTCTTGGCTGTCATTGCCCGACTTGATCGGGCAATCCAGATCTCCTATGATCGTTTCACTCGGCGCACGCTAAAGTGTTACCTCTTTTCTTACCATTACCCCCCTCTGTGCCTCTGTGGCTGCCTTATGTCTTTTCCAGGGATCGGGCAAAGGCACCCGCCGTGCCGCCCGTGACCTTGCGGAACATGCGCATGAAGTAGAATTCATCGCCGTATCCCACGGCCGCGGCCGTTTCCTTGATCGACCGGCCCTGGGCCAGGAGGCGCTTGGCCGCGGTCATGCGCAGGCCGGTGATATAATCGAGCGGTGTGCGGCCCGTGCGGCGCCGGAATTCGCGGCGGAAATGGATCGGCGACAGGTGGACCCTGCATGCCAGCGCGTCCACGGCCGGCGGTTCCATGTAATGCCCCTCGATGAAGGCCGGCGCATGCGCCACGGGCCCCGTGCCCGTGCCCTCCTGTTCTTTGTGCCGGCCGAGGGTGTAAAGGTCGGATATGAGTTTCAGGATGATCTCCATGCGCTTGAGCACTGCGGTCGGGTCCTCGTCGCTTAGGCACCCGGCCAGTTCCCGGTGGGCCCGGTCGAGCGCATCGAGCCCGTCGGTCACCAGGGGCCCTTCGGCCGACAGGTATCCGGCCTCCTCCAGCCGGCCGGCGCCGGGCCCACCCCACACCACCCAGCGCGTGGTCCATTCCGTGTCCGGGTAATAGGTGTGCGGCTCATCCGGAAAAAGAAGCATCACCATCCCCGGCTCCACCCGCAGGCGGCCGCGTGTCCGGGTGATGAAGTGCCCGCTGCCCTTGGCCACGAACACTGCCCCGTAAAGGCCCAACAGCCGCAAGCGGGGGCTTTTCTGTCCGGCCGGGCCCAACCGGGTGTCGACCGCCTCGCCGATCCTTAACTCGGCGCACCCCAAAGGCCTACCGTCTTCTCCGTGGCATACGGCGTTCGGAACAGTTCACTCCGGAATACCGGCATATCATATATGGTCGGTTTGTCCATATTTACAGTCTTTTCAGCCATTGTAAACCTGCCATAATATGGTCATAATATCCATTGTATAACAATAACGATCTTTGTAATCTTGTCAGGACAATAACTTCTCCCTCCTGGTAGGCGCAAGCTTCAGCTTGCGTCAGGCGCAATGACCGCGGGCTGAAGCCGCGCGGCTACCATGGAAAACAAACAAAAGAACGCGGGCTGAAGCCCGCGCCTACCTCAGGAAAATGCTAAACGAGCCACTTGCAAAACCCCCAAGAGTCAGCGAGCAAGCCACGGTCTGTGGTGGCGGCAACAAGAATAACCACTACATATAGAAGCGGTCAGGGGGTTTTGCAAGTGGCTCAAACGTTAAATGCTAAATTTAAAATGGATCCTTCATCGTCATGTCACACACAACAGCCGACTCACCTTTATCAAAGGACAGCAAATGGAAATGACTCCCCGCCAGCGCTTCCTGGAGACCCTTCTCTTCGGCACACCCGACCGCATCCCGCTCGAGCCGGGCGGCGGCCGCGAATCCACACGCAACCGCTGGTACGGCGAGGGTCTGCCCCGCGATGTGAAGAACATCCCCGAGTACGCCTACCGCCAGGCGGGCGGCACCCTCCCCTGGCCGACGGGTTGTGAAGGGTTTAGCGTTGACAGCCGCATGATGCCCCAGTTCGAGGAAAAGGTCATCGAGCGCAAGGCCGACTCCCAGATCGTACAGGACTGGAAGGGCAATGTGTGCGAGATCGGCAACGAGTTCTCGGTCGAATATCTCCGCACCGCGATGGACTTCGTCACACGGCGCTGGGTCAAGTGCCCGGTCGCGTCGCGGGCCGACTGGGCCGATATGAAACGGCGGTACGATGTGAATGACCCGGCGCGGCTCCCGGCCGACGCGACCGAACGCGGCAAGCGGCTCAAGGACCGCACCACACCGCTCATCATCTCCTTCAACGGGCCCTTCTGGCAGCTCAGGGAATGGCTGGGGTTCGAAGGGCTGTGCATGCTCTTCCACGACGACCCGGCCTTCGTGCGTGAGATGATCACCTTCTGGGAAGATTTCGTGGCGGCCATGCTCGAGCATACTCTGGCGCACATCACGCCCGATTGTATCCACCTGTCGGAAGACATGGCCTACAAGAGTTTCAGCATGATCTCACCCGCCATGACCCGCGAATACCTCCTGCCCACCTACCGCCGCTGGGGCGCGATCATCCGCAAGGCGGGCGTGCCGGTCTACGCCATGGACTCGGACGGGTACATCGGCGAGCTCATCCCCATCTGGATCGAGGCGGGCATCAACGCCTGCGACCCGATCGAGGTGGCGGCCGGAAACGACATCAACCTGTTCCGCAAGCAGTTCGGCAAGCATATGGCCTTCCGCGGCGGCGTGGACAAACGGTGCATCGCCAAGGGCGGCGCGGTGATCGAGAAGGAACTCGCCCGCCTGGCGCCCGCGATCCACGCCGGCGGTTATATCCCCGGCTGCGACCACGGCGTGCCGCACGATATCTCCTGGCCCGACTTCGTGCGTTATACGGGACTGCTGGCGAAGCTTACAGGCTGGATCTAAAGCATGTTTACGGTTTGCCCTTGATCGCCTGCATGACCTCCCCGGCATTGGGGAATCGGCCGGTAGCGGCCTTGGAATAGACATTTTTTCCGTCCACGATCACTTCAAAGGCGCCGGGACTGCCCACATTCAGTTCCGCTTCAACGCCGAACGCCTGTTTGAGCTCGGCCGCCAGACTGGCGGCCCGGGGGTAGTACCCTCAGGAATTGCAGTACTGGATCTCGATGCGCTTGATCAGGGATTTGGCGGCCATGTCATCTCCTTTCAGCGGTGCAGGTTGAACTTCAGGGGCGGCTGGTGCCGCCGCTACTGCGGTCAGGGGCGTTTCGGGACGGGAAGCGTTGGCACTCTTGCCGCTGCAGCCGAACCAGAAGGCCGAGGCCAGAACGACAAACAGGGTCGGAACAGTCATTCGCATATACACTCCCTTCAAGCCGGAGTACGCGCTCATAATATAAGCTCACGGGACCAAGTCAAGCCAAAGAAAAGAGCCGGCAGAGGGACCGGATATTCCCGGGTCACCGGGCATATTTCCGCGCCACCGCCGCCAGGGACGGCCGGGTGCCCTTGAGCTCAAGCGGCCGCGTGCCGATGAGGGCGAAGAGGGCGGCCAGGCCGCCCGTCTGGCGTATGGCGGGGGTGTCCATCAGGCGTTTCCAGTCCGCATCGCGGGTCGGGTCCATGCCGCACATGTCGGCGGTGATCTCAGCCACGCGGGGGCTCACCGCCGCCGCCGCCAGCGCCGCGGGGCCTGCCGCGCCCCGGCCTTCGAGCGTGACCCGGCCGTCGGCGTCGGCGACCGCGGCCAGGATCTCGTGGACCCGCAGGGCAAAGAGGGTCCGGTTGTAGGCTTCGTAATAATGGATCTTCTCCGGTACTTCGATCCGGTATGCCGTCGGCGTCACGATCAACCGCTTGCCGTCACGGACGATGCGCACCGCACGGGCGGTGCGGCCGCGGTGATCGGCCACGCTTGTTGGCGTGACGCCCAAAGCGTGAGGAACGAGCGGTCCAAGACCCGCCCGCGCGGCGGCAGCGCCGCGTAGATGGGGTTTGAGCGCCGCCTCGGCCCGGTCGCGCCACAAGGCACGGAACCGGTCGTAAGGGATCGGTTCGGGGGCAGGACGGCCCCACCAGACCATGCGGTCCCTATGCGGCGGCCGGCTCCATTCCTTTTCCGGTATGGCCGCGTCCGACCGCCGGCCGAAGAGGTGGCGGTTCAGAAAGCCGTAGACATGCTCGCGCATTTCCTGGTTGTAATTGTGCTCGTAGTCGAGGTGGTGATTGCAAACACGGGCGGCGGCACCGTACAGGGCGTAGATCTGCCGGACGGCCGGCAGTTCCTCGGTCAGGGTGGCCTTGGTCCAATCACCGGTGCATGACCCCAGAAAGAGGGGCCGCGGCGCGGCCAGCCGGGCGATGTCCACACTGGTGGCGTCGATCCGCAGAAGCGGCGCGTTCTCGCACAGGCAGCCGCCCTGCATCTGGTACGACACCATGCAGATGGGCGCGCTCACGGTCACACGGTCGTCGACGGCCGTGAGCATGAACGACTGGGTGCCGCCGCCCGAGGTGCCGGTCACGGCCACACGGCGCGGGTCGGCGCCCGGCAGGCCGAGGAGGAAATCGAGGCCGCACCGGTTGTTCCAAGTCTGCAGGGCCATCATCGACATGCCCCAGTGGGCATCGAACGGGAACTGCCGGTGGGGGAGCTGGCAGGAATCGTTGTACCCGACCATGTCGATGCTGAAGACGGCCGCGCCCATGCGCGCCAGCGTGATGCACCGGGCGATCACGCTGCCGCGGTGGTCCCGGTCGTGCAGGCGGCCGTCGGCCCAGTGGCCGTGCGGGCAGAGGACCACGGGCATCCGGCCGCGCGCCCTCGCAAGCGGCCGGAAGAGGTTGCCCGTGGCGAAAAAGCCCGGCAGGGTCTCGAGCGCCACCTTTTCGCACATGTACCCGTCCCCTTCCCACCGGCCGAAGACCAGCGGCTTGAGCGCCGGGGCGGCTGGCCCGGGCAGGAGCCCCTGGCTCACGGCGATGTGACGGCGGAGCCATCGGGCGTACGCCTCCCAGTCGCGGCGCGAGGCATACGAGACGGGCCGGTAATGCATGTCGATGTGGCGCATGGATTCCATGGCGGGCCTTTCATAAGAGCCACTTGCAAAACCCCCTGACCGCTTCTATATGTAGTGGTTATTCTTGTTGCCGCCACCACAGACCGTGGCTTGCTCGCTGACTCTTGGGGGTTTTGCAAGTGGCTCATAAGATACGGAGTCTCAAGTCGCAAGTCCCATGTCCGGGATCCGGATCATGACCTGAGACCTGTGACCTGCGACTCTTGGTCTTCTACACCCCGACCGTATTGCGGATATCGAACGCGAACTGCATCAGGGGGATCAGGTCCTCGGCCTTGATGCGGCGTCCGGTGTTGACGAGGAGCGCACCCCCCTCCGCTTCACAGGTCCTGAACCGCGCGGAATTGGCCACCAGCACGCCCCGCAGTTTGGGCCCGAAGGCCTGGCGCACACGGTCCTCGACCCCGCTCTTGAGGACGAACATCTTGGAAAAAGCCGGGTCATCGTCGAAGTCGATGTCCTGCATGCCGAATTTCTGGCCCAGCCAGTCAAATAGCCCGATCTCATGGCGCACGAAACAGCGCGGGATGCTGACCTTCGGGTCCTCGATCAGGCAGACGGTCTGGTGGTGCGTGGTCTGGTGCTTGCCGCTTCCGGTAGTGTATTTGTAATCAAAGATGGAAAGCCGGATCCCACCGCTTTCACCGCTCATCAGGTTGTACTGGCGCTTGCTGTGGCCGGCGTTGAAAAGGTCGAACCCGCCGCAGGCCCGGGGAAAACTGCCGGGGTTCTTCTGGAACGAGAAATTGTTCCGCGTGGCAAAGGCCTGGAACGCCTCGGTCCGTTTCTTATCCAGCCGCCAGGCGATGACGCCGATGATAATGATCGCGGCAAAGATACCGCCAATGATCACGAACGGCATAAAGCGCCCCTTGCGTCAAAGTATGAACGCGCAACATCCTACCGTCATCACCCCTGAAATGCAGTTACTATTCAGGTGCCTGAATGGAAAATGTGGTTGGTTGGGGTGGGGGCCATGGATAATGGCGGTTGCCCATTTTTATATTTTCATGCCGTTTTTTTGTTGACAATACCCGATAGCCGGATATAATTATCGTATTGTCAC
>JBDREB010000162.1:0-3709 GCA_043820325.1 Planctomycetota bacterium
CCTGATCCCTATCCGTAACCGGTCATGTTTTTCGGAAAAAGGTTTGGCGCTTTTTTCGACCCACAGGTGATTGTGCGGGGAACATCCGGATGTCAACCGTGTAGGGGCGGGTTTGAATCCCGCCCTCCCGTCTAATCGCGAAACGGCAATAAAGGGCGGGTTTCAAACCCGCCCCTACGGTAACCACCCAAACCGGCCTATGGTTGTTTCACGCGCCTGGCTGACGCCAAAAAGTGCCAAAGCATTTTCCGCCGGGATCAGGAAATCTGCATTTAGTATCAATGAGAAGGCCGCCCGGTGGTGTCCCGGGCGGCCTCCCTTTTTCATGGTCGGGGCGAGTGGACTTGAACCACCGACCTCTTGCACCCCATGCAAGCGCGCTAGCCAAGCTGCGCCACGCCCCGAGGGTTGGACTATTGGAAAAGATCAGAGCATGAAGAGCATCTCGTTGTAGACCGGCAGCGGCCAGAGCGAACGATCGACGATCTTTTCGATCGCATCGGCCGAGCGCCGTACCCCGGCCATGGCCTTCACCACCAGGTCGCGCGCGGCCGCGGCGCGGGCGGCCAGGTTCCTGACCCGCCCCGTCCGGGCGACCGCCCGGTCCAAGCCGGCGATATCACGGCGCAGGGCGCCGATCAGGGTGTTGAGTTCGCGGAGCATGGCGCGTTCGACCCCGGCGTTCACGCCCGCGGCTTTGATCCGCATGGCCGCTTCCGCCACTCCGCCAGCATACCGCACCGCGGCCGGCAGGATCTCACGCCGCGCCATGGTGAGCATGGTGAGCGCCTCGATCTGGATGTCCTTGACATACTTCTCGAGCAGGATCTCATGCCGGGCGTGCAGTTCCTCAGTGGTAAGCACGGCATGGCGGGCGAACACGGCCTCGTTGGCCGGGGCAATGATCGCCTGGATGGCGTCGACGGTATTGTTGATGATCGGCAGGCCGCGTTTTTCCGCCTCGCGCACCCATTCGGCCGAATAGTTGTTGCCGTTGAAGATCACCCGGCCGTGGGCCTTGACGATGTCGGCCAGCACCTTCTGCACCGCGGCGTTCATGTCCCGCCCCCGGGTGCGATCGAGTTTGTCGGCGATCGCGCCCAGGCTGTCGGCCACGATGGTGTTCAGGACATAGTTGGGCCCGGCCGGCGACGCGGGCGCGCCGAGCATGCGGAACTCGAACTTGTTGCCCGTAAAGGCGAAGGGCGAGGTCCGGTTGCGGTCGGTCATGTCCTTGGGCAGGGCCGGCAGGGAATTCACGCCGATCTTGAGGACCCCGGCGCGCCGGCCCACGGCCCGGCCGCCCGCGGCGATCTGGGTCAGCACATCAAAAAGGACCTCGCCGAGGAAGATCGATACGATCGCCGGCGGCGCCTCGTTGGCGCCCAGGCGGTGATCGTTGCCCGCCGAAGCGACCGACGAACGCAGCAGCGGGGCATAGGTGTCCACCGCGGCGATGATGGCGCACAGGAAGACCAGGAACTGGGCGTTGTCGTGGGGCGTCTCGCCCGGATCGAGCAGGTTGTGGCCGTCGTCCGTGCACATGGACCAGTTGTTGTGTTTGCCCGAACCGTTGACGCCCGCGAAGGGTTTTTCATGCAGCAGGCACACCATGTCGCGGCGCAGGGCGACCTTGCCCAGGATCTCCATGATGAGCTGGTTGTGGTCGCAGGCCACATTGGCGGTGGTGAACACGGGCACCAGTTCGTACTGGCCGGGGGCCACCTCGTTGTGCTGGGTCTTGGCCGAGACGCCCAGGCGCCAGAGCTCGGTGTTGACCTCGTTCATGAACGAAGCCACGCGCTCCTTGATGCTGCCGAAATAGTGATCCTCCAGCTCCTGGCCTTTGGGCGGCGGGGCGCCGAAAAGGGTCCGGCCGCAGGTCATAAGGTCTAGGCGGCGGTCATAGAACCGTTTGTCGACCAGGAAATATTCCTGTTCCGGTCCGGCCGTGGTGTACACCCGGGCGGAAACGGTGTTGCCGAAAAGGCGCAGGATCCGCAACGCCTGCCGGTTCAAAACCTCCATGGACCGCAAAAGCGGGGTCTTCTTGTCCAGGGCCTGGCCGTTGTAGGCGCAGAACACGGTGGGAATGTAAAGGGTGATGTTGCCGCCGTCGGCCTTGACGAACGCCGGCGAGGTGCAGTCCCAAGCCGTGTAGCCGCGCGCCTCGAAGGTGGCGCGCAGGCCGCCCGAGGGGAAGGACGAGGCGTCCGGTTCGCCCTTGATGAGCTCCTTGCCGCTGAACACCATCATCGTGCGCCCGTCCGGCGTGGGCGAGATGAACGAGTCGTGCTTTTCGGCCGTGACGCCGGTCATGGGCTGGAACCAGTGGGTGAAGTGGGTGGCCCCCTTCGCGATGGCCCAGTCCTTCATGACATTGGCCACCACATCGGCGATCGACCGGTCGAGCTCCGCGCCCTTGTCGATGGTGCGCCGCAGAGCCCGGTATGTGGCACGGGGTAGGCGCCGGCGCATCACCGCGTCGTTGAAGACATTGGAGCCGAAAATATCGGCGACGCTTCCGGGCATAATGGCGTTCCGCCTGGCGGCCATGTTTTTCTCCAATAAAGGAAAATCCCATTATACGGCAAACCGGCCCTGATGCAAGCATTTCATGCGCGGTTTATGGGAGGGGAGCCACCCGGCAGATGGAGAAAGCCTGAAGGGCCCCAATACATAGCAAGCCCCGGCGTTTACCGGGGTGGTTTATTCAACCGCCAGCAGGCTCTCGGTTTCAACATCCTCGTCGATACCGGGCCAATGGATGCCGACCCCGTCACCGATCAGGCGCCACTTTTCCCTTTGCTTTTTGGTCGCACTCCGCAACCTGGGGAACCATTCCAGCGGCGCGGCCACCTCGCGTCCATCGGCAAGGATCACATGCAGGGCGTCTTTGGTGAAATAAACATCCGTTGCCAGCGGTTCAATTTTGACGGCTAAAGTGCTCATTCCACTTGCTCCTTATCGTGCCGATATGGGTTTCGATGAGCCGGCGGATCTCCACCAATTCATGGCTCCGAAAATTCCTGGATTTGGCCAAGGCGATCGGTACCAGCCAGAATTTTGCATGCTTGTTGTCCTTCTCAACATGCACATGGACCGGCTCGCCGCGATCAAGGCTGAAAAAGAACAGGCGATATCCCGCAAGGTCGCTGAATACTGTTGGCACGCCGGATAGCCCTTATGCGACTCGAATCAAGCTCGCCTGAATTATACATGACCAGCGTTGTTTATGCAAGGACAATTTCCACCACATGCTTTGCCGGCCTCGATTCCGGCCCATCAGTCAGAAACAAACAAGGGTAATCCTGTCTTTTCAGCATATGTTCTTGACACATGTCCGCATGCGGGTATGATTGGTGTCCAAACCATAATTTGATCGGCGACGCCATGGCCAGCATCAAGTTCTTCGATTCGCACATCCACATCTACCCCGGCAGCGAGGGGCGCGGCACCAAGCTCATGAATACCGGCCATGTGGACGGGATGAACCTCATCCTGCTCTCCCCGGCCTATAAGTGCCCGTAAATGAATAAAGTATCCATTTCGACATAGAGATTCCGTCCGCAGCCAAGGTGCGAGGAGGAGCCGTATCAATGGAAAGATCCGGCGTCGACGAGCAACGCCGGATGCGGACGGAAGATCATGTCCCTTCCGGACATGCGGGGTTTGGTGGCGGGGGCCAACCATGGCAGATATACCTCTT
>JBDREB010000163.1:0-5773 GCA_043820325.1 Planctomycetota bacterium
TGCCGAAAACTCGATTCAAAGGCATTGAAACTGTACAGAGAATACTCGGCCAATCACAAGAAACTCAAACGGATCATCCAAAAGATGGAACAGACCAGTGATGAACTGATCAAGTGCCAGTTGAAACTGGCCCGGCTTGACCCCTGTTGAAAGTCGCCCACTGACCAATCGGGTCTGTACCGGCAATGCGTTCGGCCAGGCAAGAGTCGCGTTGTGCCGAAGACCGTGGATGAAGCTTTCGCAAAGAAACGCAACAGCCTTTACAGGGAAGGTGTCGCTTCGTCTCGCTTAAGTGAACGGCATTGGGTTTAACCCTGCAACTACAGGAGCAAGGCGAATTTTGAATATCGAACCCTTCGACTCTTTCGATGCGATGACTTGCTCAAGGTCCGGGACTACGCTCAGGGTCCTGGACACCGAATATCGAATTCCGAAGTTACAGCCGCGACCTTGAGCCTGCCGAAAGGCGGTCGCCTCCGGTGGCGCGCGGTCTACCGGGGTAGCGTCGCCCCGGCCGTTGGAACCGGGACAGGCAGGCTGGTCAGACGGCCCCGGTGCCGGAGCATAAAATAGAAGGCCAAGCCGCCGGCAAAAACCCCCACGCTGATCCACTGGGAAATGGTGAGGCCGAGGTTCTGGTTGTTGTCTGACCGGGTCATTTCGAGCCCGAACCGGCAGACGGCATAGAATATAGCCGCAAGGACACCGATCTGCCCGTCGAACCGGCGCTTGCGGGTAAGCCACAGGAGGATGCCGAACATGGCCAGGCCGGCCAGAGTGGCATAAAGCTGGGAAGGATGGACCGGGAGCGGAAAGCTGTCAAGGGGCGCGGTGAGGATGCTGTGCATATGGTCGCCCAGGTCCTGGGTGATCGCCCCCTTGTCCGCCAATGCCCCGCGCAGGCTGTCCAAGCACTTGTGGATATCGTATGTAATCCTCTCTGCCTCTTGAACGGCGGCCCATGTATTCTTGGCCTGGGCCAAGGTGAGGTCGGCCGTGAGCTGGTTTAGTTGCTCCATCTTCTCCGTGTAGAGGGCCGGATCGATCAGACTGCTGTGTCCGGTGATGAAATCCCGCACCTGCTCGGTATGTCGCGTTGCCACATGGCTCCCGGCCGGAAAGGAGACGGCCCAAGGCAGGTGGCACACTTTACCGAAACAGCACCCGTTCAGGAAACAGCCGATGCGCGTGATCGCTTCGCCCAGGATCACGGAGGGCAGGCAGAGGTCGGCAAAGAGCGCAATATTCGCCTTCCTGCGTTTCAGGAGGATGATATCGGCTGCCAGGGCGGCGATGAACCCGCCGTAAAAGACCAGCCCCCCCTGCCAGACCTTGAACATGTCCCAGAACCGGTTACCGGTGGAATAATAGACATCATAGAACTGGATGACAAAAAGCATGCGGGCGCCGAGGATGCTGAAGATCATGCCGTAGAGGCCCGCGTCGATCACGAGGTTGGGATCGATCCCCCACCGTTTGGCCCGCCACGCGGCCAGGTAGGTGCCGGTGACAAAGGCGACCATGATCATGAACCCGTAGGCCGGGACCGCCAGCCCGGCCTTGCGGTCCACGGACCAGAACTCGATCGCCAGCATGATGACGCCGGTCACAAGGAGCGGGATGTGTTCCGCGAAGGGTTTGCGGCGGTTCAAGTATCCCAGGACACACAGGAATACGACCGTGCCGGCCACAAGCCAGCCGAAGGGAATGTTGAAGAGTTCCGGCCTCACGCGCGGCCCTTGCGGATGCGGTTGCGGCCGTCCACATGCACGATCAGGGGCTTCCAGGCGCGGGCCTCGGCCTCGTCCATGGGCGCATAGGTAAGCACGATCACCCGGTCGCCCGGCATCCCCGTACGCGCCGCGGGCCCGTTCAGGCAGATCTCCCCGCTTTTGCGTCTGCCGGAAATGAGATAGGTCTCGATGCGGGCGCCGTTGTTCAGGTTCACCACATGGACCTGCTCGCCGGGCAGCATGCCGGCCGCGTCCATAAGGTCCCGGTCGACCGTGAGACTGCCCTCGTATTCCAACTCCGTCCGGGTGACGGTGGCGCGGTGGATCTTGGCCCGGAGCATGATGCGCTGCATGCGCTTCCCCTAAATACCTTCAACTTCGGAATTCAACATTGACGCCGTCGCAAAAAGTCGTTTTCAAGGGTCCGATTCCACGGAGGGCCACGCTCTGTCGTGGCCGGGGATGCCGTTCATAGGAGGAACAAAAACAGACGCGACGGAGCCTTTCGACTCCGCTCAAGGCCATGAGCCAAGTCGAATGGCGCGTCCCTCCAGAAGAGGGGGAATTGACTTTTTGCGAGTCCGTCAACATTCGGTGTCCAAGACCCTGAGCGTAGTTGTTCTCAACCCTGAACGAAGTCGAAGGGTCGAAGGGTTCGACATTCGGTGTTCGTTTTGTCCCTGTAGCCGCAGGGCTTGCCCCTGCCTCCCCCACCTCCCGTAATCCTCCCAAGAGGGCGACCGCAAGGGTCGCAGCTACAACTTCGGAATTCGATATTCGCTTAAATTCTGTAGCTGGTATCATCGATAGATCCAATTGTCAATAAGGCGCGTCTGGCCGACCCACGCCGCCAGGGCGAAGACCATCCCCTTGCGCACCTCGGTCACATCGGTGAGCGTTTCCGCATCGACCGCGTCGAAGTAATCCAGTTCGATCGCCGGGTCGCTCACCAGCTCCTCGGCGTATTCGGCCAAAAGCTCAGACACGGTAGGCAGGTCGGCGTGTTTGCCCTCCGCCTCATCGATGCGTTTTTTGATGCCCATGAGCGCCTGGCTCAGCTTGAGGGCCGTCTCGCGTTCCTTGGGCGTAAGCCGCTTGTTGCGCGAAGAAAGCGCCAGACCGTCCACTTCGCGCACCAACGGCACCGGCACGATGCGAACCGGAAAATTAAGGTCGCGCACCAGCTGGCGGATGATCGTGAGCTGCTGGTAGTCCTTCTCGCCGAAATAGGCCGCGTCGGGCTGGACGATGTTGAAAAGCTTGGCCACCACCAGCATTACCCCGCGGAAATGCCCCGGCCGCGTAATGCCGCAGAGCTTGTCCGCGAAAATGGCCATGTCGACCAGGACCATGCTCCCGCCCCGGTACATCTCCTTCTCGTCCGGCGCGAAGACCGCGTCGGCGCCGTGCCCCTGGCATATCACCGCGTCCGTCTCGAGCGTGCGCGGGTACTTGACCAGGTCCTCCTCGCGGTCGAACTGGGCGGGATTGACGAAGATCGACACCACCGTCGTCCCGCACTCGGCCGCACACCGCTTGATGAGCGTGGCGTGCCCCTCGTGCAGGGCGCCCATGGTCGGCACAAAACCGACGGTCTTCCCCGCCGCCCGCGCCGCGCGCGTGAACGCCCGCATCGCCTCGATCATCTTGATGATCTCCATGCTGCCTATCCGAATAATGGCCCAAGGGCAAACCGGCATTATACCGCTTTTTCCCCCGAGGTCAAGAATAACTATCCTGCCGCTTTGCCCGGCCGGGGTTGCAGGCCGTTCAGTACCGCCCGAACTCCTGGATCGCGGCCATGAGGAGCCGCATCCCGGTGATCCGCGAACCGTTGTTGATGGACCCGGCCGTGAAGAAGACCAGACCTTTCGCCGCGCGGGCCATCTCGAAGTCCCGCAGGAATTCGGCCACCATGTTCACCTCCTCGTTCCGACTGAAGGTGAAGGGGGCGAGCTGGCCGATGATCTCCGCCTTCGGCAGATGCGCGCGGATCTCCGCGACCGTCAGGGTGGGGCCGAAGTTGACATCGGTCAGTTTGAGCCGCCCGAGGAGCGGGAGCAGATGCCCCATCGCCGAATCGGAATGCTGGCCGCGGCGGTCGCCTTCGCCCGGGTTGTAGCGGTTGAAGACAGCATCGAGAACGGGATAGCCGAAGAACTCGTAGTACGCGGGGCTGAGGAGCACGCAGTTGTCGTCCGCCCAGCCCCACCCGCGCGGGGCGGTTGCGGGAGTGCAGCCGGCCTCCTCGTCGAGCACGCGGGCGCGCGCAAGGATGGCGCGCGCGATGAGATCCCGGAAGCGCACGACGAGCTCCGGCGCATCCAGGATGAGGTAGATCAGGTTCTCGGCGCCATACACGGAAGTCGCAAAGGTCACAGTGCCGCGCTGCCCGCGGTAAAGCGGCACCTTGCCGCCCGCCGCAAGCAGGCGGCGCTTCTCGCCCGCCCAGTTCGAGGGCAGCAGGAACTCGCGCAGGTTTGCGAGGCGCTTCTCCACGCGGTCGAGCAGCGCGGACAGCTCCGCCGGCGTCCCCGCTGACGGCTTGAGCCAGTACGACTCATTGTGCCAGACATTCTGCGCCTCGAAGATGTCGTGGAGGCCCTTCACCTCGGGCCAGCTCTGCGCCGGATCCGGTACCTATTCGGTGAGGCGGCGCCGGCCGACGATCTTCTCGGCACTATCGTTATAACGCCGGCAGAGCCCCGCGCGCCAGGGAAAGTCATGCGCGAGACGGTGCCAATCCTCCGGAATGCCCAGTTCGTCGAAAACGCACTCATGCGACATCATGATCCCAAGGGCCGCTTGCGGGCAGTCGGGGGCGAAAGGCGCCTGGCGAGCCTTCGCCTGGTCGGCCCAGAAACGATCGAGGTCGAGCGGCGCCAGGCCGTTATGCGCGTGGGCACGGCGGACGAAGTCTTCAGCGACGGTCAGGTGCTCGGGCTTGAGGTGGACGGACATGCCTGGCTCCTCTGTTATCTGGGCGCGGGGACGGTCCCGCACGGGTTGCGTCGCATGTATAACCTGCTCTGAAAATGGCCCGGCTCGCCATGTATGTGCACCATATTGATCTTGGGGAAGTCCGCCTGAGTCCTCCGAATCGGGCGTCCAATTCCAACAGCGAAACATTGCGCTTCCGTCAACAGCCGGCGCAAAAGCACGGGGACTGCTTCAACTTCTCCATACCCCTCGACGATTGGATATATCTTCATTGCATAGTTTCAAAAAGATTCCCGTTCTCTAATTCATCCCGGCTGGCGAAAATCTCCTCGGCATGGAGCGCATTGGAGCGCAACAATTCCCCAGCTCCCATCAGATGCTGTTTCATGGCTTGCCGTGCGGCTACAGAAGGTAAAAGTACATGGGAGGCACCCTCCTGCCAAGTGACAATACGCAAGTTGCAGTCCTCAATCCAATCCGCATTAAGCAATTCAGGACTGTGGGTGGTGACCACTACTTGCATATTCTTTGCGGCCAGGCGGATCAAGTCCAGTATGGCCCCAAGTGCACCGGGATGGATGGTCGCCTCCGGTTCTTCGATCACCAACAAGCTCGGGCAAGGTTGTTGGTAAACAGCCATAATAAGTCCCAGCGAACGAAGGGTGCCATCCGACATATTAAATGCATCGAAGTTCAATTTCTTGTCATTACCCCATTGCTGGGAAAAAGCCATTGATAATTTATTCCCATGCTTCTTCGGAGTAACGGATTTGGTTGCAGGAACGATAGATTCGAGCATTCGATTTATCGCTTGCTTTCGATCCGATGCGCCATCCCCACGAAGAAGTTCCTGAAGAACACTGGCAGCATTACTGCCATCGGATCGCAAAGCGATCCCGCCATCTGGATCCTGCATCTCCCGAAGTTGGGCGGGCTCGATCGCATAGACGCGCATGGCGCTTAGTGCCCGTAAATAAATAACCTATCCATTTCGCGTGCGGTGCAGAGTGATGGTTGGACAAACAGGTCAGGCACTGCCGCATCATTAAAGAGGTATAGCTGCCATGGTTGGCCCCCGCCACCAAACCCCGCACGCCCGG
>JBDREB010000164.1:0-8786 GCA_043820325.1 Planctomycetota bacterium
GGCGTGCGGGGTTTGGTGGCGGGGGCCAACCATGGCAGCTATACCTCTTTAATGATGCGGCAGTGCCTGACCTGTTTGTCAAACCATCACTCTGCACCGCACGCGAAATGGATAGGTTATTTATTTACGGGCACTAAGCCCAAGCGCATTACCATGAACTTAAACTTGAGCCCATTGGATATTATAGCTCCCGGCATGGGAAAATCAAGCCTCCTTCCAAATATCGGGTGTTTTTTCTTGCAAATTGATCGTTAATCTGCTATACTATAGAGGCAGAAGCGCACGATGTGCGCAACTTGACCTTCCGACCTTCCTGCGGGATGTCGTGCATTTCGCACGGCCGCCCGTGGGACGGTCCGGAGGCCGGATACGGACGAAGTCAATATGCGGTATACCAAGGCATGGCTGTATGGCGCCGGCATCGGCGTACTATCGGGCATCATCATCGGTGTCACCCCCATCCAGGAATCCGTTATCCAGACCCTGGTCGGGGCCGGCCCCCGTGTGGCGCCGGTAGCGGATCTGTTCCTCCGGTTCCCCTGGATCGTGGCGGCCGCGGGCGGATCGCTTATAGCCGGGATCAGTTCGTCGATCCTCTGGCGCCTGCCCTTCCCCAAAGTCCGGGCGGCCCAGCCGGCCGACGACAAAACCGCGACTCCGGGCGACACGATCTACCGGCATCTTCAGGAACGGATCGCGGCTTTCGGCCAGATCCTGAAACAACGCGAGGGCACCAAACACGACACCCGGCTCACCACCTCCGGCGGCGCACCGGAGGACTTTGAGGAGATCTACCGGCGGCGCCGGGAGAACCTGGACTTCCTCGAAGCGATGATCACCAACCTATGCCGCCAGGAATCCCTGCCGCCCAAGGATTACCAGTCGGGTGAACGGCCCGAGCTCTTGGTGGAAGAGGTGCGCGGGCTTCTGCAACGGACCCTGTACCGGGATTATCTCCAGTTCCATGACCAGGTGCAACCCCGCCTGCACGGCGAAAAACTGACCTGGCAGGAATTCGACACGGGGATCGAGATGATCGGCCGCTTCGCGCGGTCGCTCAAAACCAGTTTCGAGTTCTACCTCGACATGTGCCGCAACGAAAAAAACAAGTTCGCCAAGTTCGATGATTACGGCGTCCTGCCCCTGGCCGTGGGCGACCCCGGCGATGCGGACCTGTTCCAGTTCATATCCGAACAGCGGCTCGGGCCCAAGTTCGACTATGGCCAGCTGGCCGCCTTCAAGGAACGGGCCCGCGAACTGGGGGTCTATTTCAATCCCAGCATTCCCGATGCCTTCGACATCTTCGACCGGTGCATCGGCCTCCTGCACCGGGCGATCAATTTCCATGTGGCCCGGGCCAAGAGGCTATTCAATGTTTACATGCTCTCCCGCACCGAAGCCTACATCCGCATCACCTGGATCCGGCAGAATCTCGCCCAATTCAAGCCCGAGGCCGTGGCCTATTACCTCGACAGCCTCAAGATGTACCGCAAGGAATACGACCGCATGCGCGAGGAGTACGGCACGGGCATGCTCCCGGAAGGGATGCTGGCCGGCAAGGACATCGAGCAGATCCAAGCCCAGCTGGAAGCGATCGCCAGCCAGGGCCCCAAGTCCACGGTCGTTTACAAGTCCGCTGTGATCCGTAAGGGACCCAACGGGAAATAAACATTTCAGATTTCCTGATCCCTATCCGTAACCGGTCATGTTTTTCGGAAAAAGGTTTGGCACTTTTTTCGACCCACGGGTGATTGTACGGGGAATATCCGGATGTCAACCGTGTAGGGGCGGGTTTGAAACCCGCCCTCCCGTCTAATCGCGAAACGGCAATAAATGGCGGGTTTCAAACCCGCCCCTAAGGTAACCACCCAAACCGGCCTATGGTTGATTCACGCGCCTGGCTGACGCCAAAAAGTGCCAAAGCATTTTCCGCCGGGATCAGGAAATCTGTATGTACGACCTGTGTGAGCTGTGGCGCGTTTATGTCGGGCGGTCAGCAATCTTGACCTGAAACTTGCGACCTGCGACCTGTGACTCCCCATCTTGAGTCTGTGCGATCTGCGGCCTCCGCCCTCCGGTCGGGTCCCGGTCAGCGGCCCTCGATCAGGCGGTCGCCCTCGAAATGGGGCAGTTCGCTGTTCTGGTAGACCTTGGCGCGGGTCTTGGCCACATCGTATTTGACCCGGCGGAACATGGCCATTTCATCGTCGAAGGTCACATAGCAGGCGTCGGGGTTGCGATCGCGCGGCTGGCCGACCGAACCCACATTGACGATGGCTTTCTCGCCCGTATCGAAGAGGTAACCGGTGCCGCCGATGAGCGATTCGGGCTTATAGAAGGTGTACCGGCCCGGGCTCTCCTGGACCATGACGCCGGGTATGTGCGAATGGCCCACGAAGCAGATATGGGAGAAGAGCTCGAAATTGGCGTCCAGCTTGGCCGGCCGGTGGGGGTCGGTGGGGATGATGTATTCCTTGATGGGGAATCGCGGCGAGGCGTGAACGAGGAAATGCGGCCCCTCCATCGCGTTCTGCGAAAGCTCGTTGAGATATTTCACCCGCTTCTGCTCGACCTCCGCCTTGGGCTCGCTGATGCCGAGCGCCCGCCGGGTCCAATCGATCGCCGCGCGGGCCTTGGGATTGAAATTATCCGCCCCATGGAGCAGGGCGTCCTCATGGTTGCCCATCAGGGAGGCCATCTTCGGCATGAGAAGGTCGAGGCACTCGCAGGGCGAGGGCCCGTAGCCGATGATATCGCCTAGGCAGATGATCTCCACGACCGTACCCAGCGCGTCGATATCCTCGATCACGGCGGTCAGGGCCTCCAGGTTGGCGTGGATGTCCGAGATGATCGCTTTCACTGTGCCGCGCCTCATGTCATAGCGAAACCATGTGCCGGACCCTCATGGATACGGACAGAGATGCGTTTGTCAAGCAAATTCCTATGGTTTTGGCTTTTTGTTGCGGTTGAACCACTGTTCCCATGCCGCCACCGCCGCGGCCCGGTCCTTGGCCGCGGCCCGGGGATCATAGGCCATATCCTGGCCGGTGAGGTCCCGCAGGGAGGAGATCGCCTCGATCCGGATGCGATCCTTTGAATCCATCAGGGCCCGGATGAGGGGCCAGACCGCATTTTCGCCGCCGATGGCGCCGATGGTGGCCACAATGAACCACCGCGTGTCGACATCGGGTTCGGAGGCCACCTTCGCGGCCAGAAGGTCCAAAAGGTCGGGATGCCGGAACCCGTAAAACACGCGGGCGGTGGCGATGCGCACGGCCAGGACCTCCTCGGCGTCAAAAAGCACTTTCAGCGAGGGCAGGGCCAGCGGGTCGCCGATCCGGCCCAGGGCGTCCACGGCGATATAGCGCAGGTACCAGTCCTTCTCCTTCAGCACCTTCAGCAGGAAGGGCACGGCCCCGGCGACCTTGAACGCGCCGGCATAGGCGATGGCCCGTTCCTGGTAATCGCGTTCCTTGCCGGAGAGGACCGCGGTGAAGAACGCGGCCCCCCGGGCGTCCCCGAACTGGTAGAGCGTGCCCGCGGCCTCCAAGGCGACCTGCGGATCGGCCGCGGTCAACAGCGGCGCCACGGCCTCGATGACCATGTCCTTCATCTCGGGATACCGCCGGAGCTCGGTCATCGCCCGCACGCGGGTGTCGGCCTGGGGCTCGCGTAGGAGGTCGCACAGCCCCTTCACCGCCGATTTGAACCCGAACTGGCCCAGCACCAGCAGGGCTTCGCGCCGCACCGCCGGGTCTTCGGAATCGGCCAGCGGCATGATATCGAACATGTGTTTCTCATCCCCGAACCGCCGGAGAGCATCGATCGCCGCCACCTGCACCTCGCTGACCGGGTTCTGCAAAAGCGCCTTCAGGGCGCCGCCGCTCGGTTTGGTATGGATGTCACCCAACACCCGGGCCAGCCGGATCACCACGGCGGGATGATGCTTCGTCTTGAGGCCGTAGGCAATGACCCGCGTTTCGACCCCCGGGCCGGCCTCCAGCAGGATGGCCAGGGCCTTGTCGCGCTCGGTCTCATCCTCGTTCGCCAAGGCGTCGATCATGGCATCGACCTGGGCGTCCGTGAAGACCGGGGCCGGCGGGGCCGCGGGGGGCTCCGGCGGGCCGGGCGGACCGGCCGGAATGGGCGGGCCCGGGGGCGCGGCGGGGACGGGACCGGCGTCCTGGGCCCCGGCCAGGGCCGCCAGGAGGATCGCCGCGAGCACGGCACTGCGGATCAGCATGGGGTGTTCCTTCCTCAACGGTTCAGACGGGTGATCTCATTGTACATATCCTGGTAGATCGGGAAGCGCTTCACGAGTTCGGCGATCTCCCCGTTCACTTCCTTGTGGACCTTGCGGCTGGTGGGTTTCAGGAGGACCCGCGCCACCATGCTCCCCACCTGGGCCATCTCTTTCGTGCCCATGCCGCGGGTGGTGAGCGCCGGGGTGCCGATGCGGATGCCGCCGGTCTGGGCCGGCGGGCGCTTGTCGAAGGGGATCAGATTCTTGTTGACGGTGATGCCCACCTCGTCCAGGAGCACCTCGGCCTCCTTGCCCGTCAGGCCGGTGTGCTCGATGTCCACCAGGAACAGGTGGTTGTCGGTGCCGCCGGTGACGATGCGGAACCCCTCCTTCATGATGGATTCGCACAGGCAGGTGGCGTTCTGCAGGATCTGGTACTGGTAGACCTTGAAGCCGGGGAGCATGGCCTCCTTGAGCGCCACCGCCTTGCCGGCAATGGTGTGCATCATGGGCCCGCCTTGGATGCCGGGGAAGAGTGAGCGGTCGATCTCCTCGGCGTACTGCTTCTTGCACAGGATGATGCCGCCCCGCGGGCCGCGCATGGTCTTGTGCGTGGTCAGGGTCACGAAATCGGAGTGCGGCACGGGATTGGGATGCAGGTCCACGGTCACCATGCCGGCCACATGCGCGATGTCGACCATGAGATAGGCCCCCACCTCGCGGGCGATTGCCTCGAAACGGGCGTAGTCGATGAATCGGGGATAGGCGCTGGCGCCGGCGATGATCATCTTCGGCCGGTGCTTGCGCGCCAGCTCCTCCATCTGGCCGTAGTCGATGCGCTCGTCCTCACGGCTCACGCCGTAGGAGACGATGGTGTAGAGCCGGCCCGAGAAATTGAGCTTGTGGCCGTGGGAAAGGTGGCCGCCGTGGGCCAGGTTCATGGACAGGATGGTCTCCCCGGGCTTCAAAAAGGCCTGCAGGACGGCCATGTTGGCCTGGGTGCCGGAGTGGGGCTGGACATTGGCGCGGTCGGCGCCGAAGAGCTTCTTCACCCGCTCGATCGCCAGGGTCTCGGCCACATCCACGAATTTGCAGCCGCCGTAGTACCGCTTGCCGGGGTACCCCTCGGCGTACTTGTTCGTCATCACGGAACCCTGCGCCACGAGCACCGCCTCGCTGACATAATTCTCCGAGGCGATGAGTTCCAGAAAATCCCGCTGGCGGATGAGTTCGCCCATCATCGCCGCCAGGATCTCGGGATCGGTGTCTTTCAACCGGATCATGCGCGTTTCCTCTCAATATCTGCCGCTCAGATCTTGACATTCTGTTCGAGATAGGCATCCACGAACTGGTCCAGGTCCCCGTCCATCACGCGCTGGGCATTGCCGATCTTCACTTCGGTGCGGTGGTCGTTCACCATCGTGTAGGGCGCCAGGACATAGGAGCGGATCTGGTTGCCCCAGGCGATCTCGCCCTTCTCGCCGTACAGGTCCTTGATCCGCTTGTCCTCCTTGGCGCGTTCCAGGTGTTCCAGCCGCGACTGGAGCACCTTCATGGCGAAGGATTTGTTCTTGAACTGGGAGCGCTCGTTCTGACACTGCACCACGAGACCCGTGGGCAGGTGCGTGATGCGCACGGCCGAATCGGTCTTGTTCACATGCTGGCCGCCGGCGCCGCCGGAGCGGTAGGTGTCGATCCTCAAGTCGTTCTCGTTGATCACGATCGCGGCCGCCTCCTCGTATTCGGGGACCACATCCACCGCGGAAAACGAGGTGTGCCGCCGGCCCTTGGCGTCGAAAGGCGAAATGCGCACCAGCCGGTGTATGCCCATCTCGCCGCGCATATACCCATACACATGGTCGCCCTCCACCTCCAGCGTGACGCTTTTGAGGCCCGCCTCCTCGTTGGGCGACTCGTCGATCATGCGGTACTTCCAGCCGCGCGCATCGAACCAGCGCGTGTACATCCGCAGAAGCATCGCCGCCCAGTCGCAGGATTCCGTGCCGCCCGCGCCCGAATGGATGCTCACGAACGCGTTCATCCGGTCCTCGGGAGCCGTAAAGGCCACCCGCACCCGAAATTTAAGGAAGGCCCGCTCGATGGCCTCGACCTGGACGCCGAGATCGCCGATCATGCCCGTGTCGCCGGCGCCGTCGGCCTCGATCATGGCCGCCAGTTCGATGCCGTCGGCCACATCCCGGGCCATCTGCCCGTAGGCCTCGATCACGCCCTTGAGGTCCTTGAGCTCGGCGACCAGCTTGCGCGCCTCCTCCTGCTTCTCCCAGAACCCGGGCGCGCTCATCAGGGCTTCGATGGCCAGCCGGCGCTCCTCCTTCCTGGACAGCTCAAAGATACTCCTTGTAACCGAGGAGCTTGCGCTGGATCTCGTCCAGACGCGCCTTGATCTCACGCAATTCCATGCCTGTCCTTTCGTAACGGCCGGGAGGCCCGCCTCACGCGGGCCGGATACGCACCCGGCGACCTTCAATTACCAGCCGCCCCGCGGCGTAAAGACCGATCGCCTCGGGGTAGGCTTCCCGCTCCGCGGCCTGCACGCGCATGGCCAGAGAATCGGGGGTATCATCGTCCGTGACCGGGACCGCCTGCTGCAGGATGATCGGCCCGTTGTCATACGCATTATCGACAAAATGGACCGTGCAGCCGGTGAGCTTGGCGCCCCGCGCCAGCACGGCCTCATGCACCAGGTGGCCGTAAAAGCCCTGGCCGCAGAAGGCCGGGATCAGGGCGGGGTGCACATTCATCACCCGGCCCGCATACCGGTCCGGGACACGGTAAAGGAACATGAACCCGGCCAGGACCACCAGGTCGACTTCGTGACGGTCGAGGATCGCCGTGATCCGGTCGCTGAACCCCGCCGGGTAGTCATGGTCCTTCGGCCGCACCACCTCGGCCGGCACACCGCGCTTGCGCGCCCGCTCCAGCCCGAAGGCGGAGCGTTTGGAACCGACCACCACGGTCACGGCCGCGTCGAGCTTCCCCCGTTCGATCCGCTCGAACAGGTTCTCCAGCGTGGTGCCGCTGCCCGACAGGAGGACACCGAGTTTAAGGGGCATGGGGTGCCTCCTCCTTGGCCGGCGCGGGGGCGGCCGGGCCGACCGGGGCCGGTGCTTTCTCCCCATCCTTCCACATCGCCCGATCCTTGTCGGTCACGGCCCGGAACAGCTTGTTCGACCACATCAGGTTCTGGTTCACATGCTCCATGCGCCGCTCCAGCCACTGGTTGTACGGGAAGGCCGCCTGGGCCTTTTCGAGCGTGGCCAGGGACTCCTCGTACTTGAGCGCGGCCTCATGGAATTTTGGGTTATCCTCCTGCCCCTGCTTGAAAAGCCGATCCCCCTCCTTGATCAGTTCCAGGGCGGCGGCCATGCCCTCGAAAGCGCGGGCCTGCGGCTCCTCCAGGTCGCGACAGCGCAGGTCGGCGGCGAAGATCTTGCGGATCGGTTCCATGCCCTTGGGGGCCAGCTTCGCCGCCTCCACGGACAGGTTTTCGGCTTCGGTCGTCAAGTCCAGTTCCAGGGCGCATTCCACGGCGATGGCATAGAGCCGCATGTCACCCTTGATGTCGAGCGCCCGCCGGGCGTGGCCGTAGGCCTTGCGGTAACGGTCCTCCTCGCGCCCCTTGTCGAACCACAGCCGCGCGGCCTCGGCCCGGAGGGCCGCGTCATCGGGTGCGTTGCGGACCTTCTCTTCGATCACTTCCAACGGCGACCGCTCGGGGACCGCAACCCGGCCGGCGGTTTCCGACCCGCCAGGCCCGGATGTGTCCCTGTGGCGCATGCTCGCCATGGCGACGAACAGGATGACGACCACGACAAAACCGCCGATCATGTAGACGGCTTGGTTGGCCGGAACGCCGGAGGGTTTGGCTTCCGTCCCTTCCGCATCCCCTTCCGGGGTGGTCTGCTGGGCGATGGCCCGTTTCCGGGCCGAGGCGTGGCCCGAGCCCGCGGCCATGGCCGCCTGCGGCCTGGCCGGTGCGGCCGGGGCCGGTTTCGGTTCGGGAGCGGCCGCTTTGGACGGCAATTTGGGCTCGGGCGCAACGGCCGGGATCGGCGGGTTTTCGGACGGGGCGTTCACCTTGATCTTCTGCCCGCAGTCGGAACACCGCCACTTGGTGTTGACCATGTCGGCCGTGAGGTCCTGGGAGGACCCGCACTTGGGGCAGGTGATCTTCATGCACACTTCCCGAAAGCATTGAAATAATATATTATAGATATACCGGCGGCAAATGCAATCGTTTTCTTGATTCCGGAAAAAGCGGGCAGGATCTGCCACAGAGGCCACAGAGCGCGCAGAGGGGTGCGGGTGCGGAGAAGAGGACTTTGCCCCAAAGGGCACAAAGCACACAAAGGGGGTGTGGTTCGGACCGGGCGAATGGAACCTAAGTGCCCGTAAATAAATAACCTATCCATTTCGCGTGCGGTGCAGAGTGATGGTTTGACAAACAGGTCAGGCACTGCCGCATCATTAAAGAGGTATAGCTGCCATGGTTGGCCCCCGCCACCAAACCCCGCACGCCCGG
>JBDREB010000165.1:0-2271 GCA_043820325.1 Planctomycetota bacterium
GGACATGATCTTCCGTCCGCATCCGGCGTTGCTCGTCGACGCCGGATCTTTCCATTGATACGGCTCCTCCTCGCGCCTTGGCTGCGGACGGAATCTCTATGTCGAAATGGATACTTTATTCATTTACGGGCACTAACGGCGGCCGCGCGATCGACCGGGGGCAGGTTCCCGGTGGTCTGGAGCGCGAACGCGATACCGGCCAGGAGGCGGTGTTCGAGATACAGACGCGGATCATCGACCATGGCCACGGCCGCCGGCTGGTTCGCGTTGAGGAGGCGGACGGTCCGGTCGACGGCGGCGGAAGTGGGGGCCGGTCCGACCTCCGCGGGTGCGGATGGAGCGGGCGCAGGCATGGCGCCCAGGGCCACCCGCACTTTAACGATGAAGGGTTCGGGGTAATCCCCGGCCGCAATGCAGGCCTCGAGCCGTTTGCGCCGATCTTCCGGCGAGCTGCCGTCGGGTCCGGCAATGTAAGCGTCTTCCGTCGCCTCGATCCGGGCCATGATCTTTTCACGCATGGCGGGGTCGGTGACCGAGGCGGCCATGGTCCGGCCGTTCCTGATCGTCTCTTCGGGCGATCTATCTCGAAAGCCGCCGGACTCGCCCCGCCCGCCGCGGGGCCGTTCTTCGCCGCCGGCCGAAGCATCCTGCGGGCGTGACCCGCGCCCGCCCCTGCCGCCGGGGCCACCCCCCGCGGCAGGACGGCCATCGGTCCCGCCGCCACCTGGCTGGCCTTCGGGGCCGCCGGCATTCTGACGGCCGCCGGGTCCCCCGGCGGTCGGAGCCGGGGGCGCGGGCGTGACGGCGGGGTCACCGCGGCCGGCGCGTCCTTGACGGCCGGTTCCACTACCGCGGGGATCACAACCGCGGGTTTGGCGAACCGTTGTTTGACCAGCGACGCGAGTTTTACGGCGATCAGGATGAGCATGATGACATTGATGACCGCCAGCGGCAGGACGAAACTGCGCCGGCGCTTTTTTATCGCCGGCGGCGCGGGCGGCGCGGCCGCATCGCCGGGTTCATCGGCGCCCTGCGCGACCTGGTAGGGCGCATGGCCATCGAGCACGCCGCGGAGGTATTCGCGGACATGCGCCAGCCGGGCGATCCGCTGCCCGGGATCGGGCAGGGTCAGGCAATGGATGATCTCAACGATCTCGTCCGAACACGCCCTGAGCGCCTCGCGAAAACCGGCCGCGCCGGCGGGGAGTTCCTTCTGCCGGACGATCTCCGCGACCGTGCGGCCCTCGAACGGGGCGCGGCCGGTCAGCATGGCGAAAAAGATCATGCCCGCGGCATACAGGTCGGCGGCGTAGTCGCTCCGGTCGCCGAGGAAGATCTCCGGCGCGGTGTAGACCGGCAGGGTGTGATGCTCGGCCTGCTGCTGGAAATCGCCGCCGATCCGGGTGATGAGCGGGCGCAGCATGGTCACATTGCACCGTTCGTTCAGGAAGATGAATTCGGGCACGAGCTGGCCGTAGGCCAGTTTCTGCCGGCCGAAAAGTTCCACGACATCCAGGACCTGGTGCAGGACATAACAGGCGTCGACCGCCGGGAGAGGCCGTTCCCCCAGCCGGTCGGCCAGGTTGCGCAGGGTGGGCGGGGTGTAGGTCTCGGCGGACCAGGCATGCGGGCCGGCGGTCCCCACGCCGGCGCCGGGGGCGGCCAGCCGGTGGTCGCTGATCGCGGCCAGCCGTTTAAGCTCGGATGCCAGCCATTCGCGCACCGCGGGACGGGAGGGATGGCGTGAATCGGCGACGGAGAGCACGGTACCATCGGCGGCCAGGAACACGCCCCCGGCCGGCCCCTGCCACAGGCAGCGCCGGGGTGTATGATCACTGAAACGGGGCACTTCGCGCAGCAGGCGCTGGGTGGCGAGCACGGCCCGCACCTGGCCGGCGGTGAGGAGTTTGCGTTCCACCAGGAGGTCGCCGATCCGCTTGCGCACATCCAGGCCGTTTAACCGTTCCTGTTCGACCAGGACCGCATCGCAGACCGAACGGCCGATATAGCCCGCCGTGCAGGCCAGTTCGCCGAAACGCGGGGATACAGGGGGCCGTTCACTGCTCATGAATGCCGGGATCCTTCCCACAAGTGTGCCGGGCGCCGGGCCCCAAGCGGATTGCGGCGGGGATTAGTGCCCGTAAATAAATAACCTATCCATTTCGCGTGCGGTGCAGAGTGATGGTTTGACAAACAGGTCAGGCACTGCCGCATCATTAAAGAGGTATAGCTGCCATGGTTGGCCCCCGCCACCAAACCCCGCACGCCCGG
>JBDREB010000166.1:0-3036 GCA_043820325.1 Planctomycetota bacterium
AGTCACGAAGTCACAAAGGTAACACGGGGTATTGTTCCGGATCAAAACCTGCCCCCCTTTGTGTTTTAGTGCGCCGCCTCATAATAAAGTCAAAAGAGGGTGCGCCGGTACCACCGTGGCATTTATTTCCGCTGTAGGGGCACGGCATGCCGTGCCCTCGCGTACACCAGCTTGTGGACGGAGTCGAGGAAGATCCAACCCGGGACGACGCTTGTTTTGGGTCCCCGGGTTGGGCACGGCATGCCGTGCCCCTACCAAACAAGATCCGGCATGAACCAGCGTTCCGGAATCGGGTCATTATGATGATTGAGATCTGGCCCCTAATTATGGGGCGGTGTACTAAGGGGCCGCCCGTGCGGTCCGCCGGCAAACGAGGTTGCTATTTCCGTTCGTCAACCAGCCGTTCGATCTTCAGTGTGCCGTCCTTGGCGAAGCGGAACAGGTTGAAGACCGCCGCGTCGCCCTTGCGCAGGCCGGGATATGCTTGCCGGCCCAGCATGGCCGCCGGGTTTTCCGAGGCCATCATCCATGCCTCGGCCGGGGTGCGGCCGGCGAGTTTAACGGCGTTGGTGATGCTCATGGGCAGAGGCTGGGAGGCGCCACCCATCAAGGCTTCATTGGCCGCCACCACGATCTTGCCGTCAGGCCGCATGCGCACGGGCAGGTCGCCCAGTTTGTAATTGCCCGGTTTCATTCCGCCCAGGTAGACCGTGTCGGAAGTGAGCACCACGCGCTCCGGCCGTTTGGCCCGGATGAAGTTCTGGAACTGGGCCTGGGGGAGATGAAAACCGTCGCCGATGAGCCCCGCCCATACACGGTCGTCGGCCAGGAGCTCCCAGATATAGGAATGATGGCGCGGCACGAGCGGGTGGGCGCCGTTGCCGAGGTGGGTGGCCAGGCTCGCGCCCGCGTCGACGCACCGCTTGATCGCCTCCCGATCGGCGTTGCAGTGGCCGAGGGCGACCACCACGCCGTCGCGCACCACCGCGCGCGTGAAGGTGGCCGCGCCGGGCCATTCGGGCGCGATGGTGACGATACGGACCATGCCGCCGCAGGCCTTCTGCCAGGCCCGGTACTCTTTGAGCGACGGCGGCCGTACGAACCGCCGGTCATGGGCGCCGCGCGGGCCGTCATCGGGTGTGATGAAGGGCCCCTCCATGTGGATGCCCGGTACCGCCTTGCGCACGGCCGGCATTGTATCGATCGCCCGGCGGATGACACCAAGCAGGGTGATGAGGCCGGCCGGTGAGTTGGTGATGAGCGTCGGCACCCAGAAGGCGACACCGATCTTGGTGAAGATCCGTGTTATCTCCGCCAGGTCCTTTGGTGAAGCTGTCGCGGGGGCGTTGATGTCGCGGCCCATGTACCCGTTCACCTGCATGTCCAGAAGCGGCGGGCCTACGAGCGGCAACCGGCCGCCCGACCGGCCGTTCCTGATCGCGGCGATGCGGCCGCCGCGGGTGACAATGACCACCGGCTTGCCGGTCAGGTAGTGGATGGCGCGGTACTCCATGGCTGGCCCCTCGCAAAGGTGTACTGTGATGACCGTTATATTGATATTGTAACCGACCGTCCCGGTTTGGCAAGGGGTTTCCGCGTACCCCCGGCATTGCCCCTCTGGCTTTCCTGTTGCATTCGAACCATCATGGGGTACTATTATGATCCTGAGGTCGGCACTTTACGGCACGACTTGATGAAAGGCGATCCATGAACCAGTTCAAGGCGTTCCTCACAAGCACGGCGCTGGTTGAGACGATCGAGGTGTTCCCCGGCGGCCGGCTCGACGGCGCCACGATGGTCTTCACCGGCGGGACCGTCGCCCTGAAGCCCGCCGTCCGTTACAAGAACAACGATGGATACCGGATCACGGCGGTCAAGGGCGGCTGGCGGGTGGAATCGCACCGGCCGATCGGTTTCCTTGCGGGCCTCCTGAACCTGGCCGAGGCGTTGCGCACGGGCGCCGACCCGGCGGGTGAGGTTGTCCCGCGTTTCATGTCGCGGATCTACAAGCACGAGGCCAATTTCGGCCGCGAGTGGACCTGGCACCGGCCCATCACCCGGCTCGGCCGCGGGTTCTGGACCGCCTTTGTCCAGGAACTGGTCCGCCTGCGGTTCAACGGCCTGGTCTTCTACCCGTCCGGCGCGCCGGGCGGCGGGTACCATCCCTTCGAGGGATTCCTGGATTACAACAAGTTTGACGGACTCGCAAAAAGGATTACTTCATGTTTCATGGGTCCCGGGAAGATCCTGCCTGTGGCAATCATGCTTACCATGCGCCGTGCTCGCAAGTCTTTGTAGCTGCAGGGCTTGCCCCTGCCTCCGGATGGGCGACCGCAAGGGTCGCAGCTACGGGGTAAAGCGCGCGCACAGAAAGATTATGGACTTTTTGCGAGTTCATCAAGTTTGGGAAGTTCGTGGACATGCCGGCCGCCGGCCGCGCGCTCCGCGCCGATAATCTCAAGGCGCTCAGGATGATCTTCGGCATCGCCCGCGCCTACGGTCTCCGGACCTTCATCCAGCACTATGTGGGACATATGCCCGAGAAGCCGGCCGAATTGATCGGCGCCAAGGCCACGGGCCTCGAACAGACCCGCATGGCGAACATCGCCCACCCGCTGGTGGAGGATTACAGCCGGTACATCTACCGCCGGACCTTCGAGATCCTGCCCGAGCTTTCGGGCCTTTATTTCAACTTCGAGAGTTCCAACAACGCGGCCGATTTCGTCCGCGACTGCGCCTACGCCGCCTTCCGCGGCATGAAGCGGCGGCCCGACATCGTCTACCGCCTTTGGGATTTCGCCGTCCTGCCCGAAATGGTCAAGCTCGTGAAGCTTTACTGGCGCTGGGGCGGCCGCGTCACCCTCGGCCACAAGGTCATGGACCGGTCGGACGCCTATTAGTGCCCGTAAATAAATAACCTATCCATTTCGCGTGCGGTGCAGAGTGATGGTTTGACAAACAGGTCAGGCACTGCCGCATCATTAAAGAGGTATAGCTGCCATGGTTGGCCCCCGCCACCAAACCCCGCACGCCCGG
>JBDREB010000167.1:0-11507 GCA_043820325.1 Planctomycetota bacterium
GTCTAATCGCGAAACGGCAATAAAGGGCGGGTTTCAAACCCGCCCCTACGGTAACCACCCAAACCGGCCCATGGTTGATTCACGCGCCTGGCTGACGCCAAAAAGTGCCAAAGCATTTTCCGCCGGGATCAGGAAATCTGCGCTTGTGGCGTATAAAAAACGGGCGGCCCTGTGGCCGCCCGTTTTTTTATGGTGAGGATGCTTACGGTGCCGTGACCTTTTCCGGCTTGGGGATGCCGGTGCCGCAGAAGGGGCAGAAACTGGTCCGGTTCTCAAGCACCGCGCGGCAGGCGTTGTTGGGGCAGATGACGATATTGGGCGGGTACTTCAGGGCCGTGCCGCAGGCGGGGCAGAACTTCTCCCCCGTCTGGCCGACAAAGAACTGGTCATTCTGGACCATGAACGGGCAGGCCACATTGGGGCAGTGGCCGCATGAGCGGAAGAGGACATCTCCCGCCTGCTCGATCTTGCGGGCCAGGCGTTTCAGAAGGATGGCATCCTCGGGGGCCGTGGAACTTTCCAGGACCTTGATGAGTTTGAGCGAGTCCTGGTAGGTGCTTTTCAGGTTGTAATAGCAGGTATCGCGGTCGTAGGTGGTGTCGGCGCTCTGGTACAGGGTGATCCACATGTCGACCAGGTCGACGGGCCGGTCCAGGTTCTTGATGAAATGGGCCTGGGCGCGCTGGATGAAGCGCGGGCAGTTGGGCAGCTGCAGGGCCTCCTTGAGGTGCTGGAGGCCGCGGTTGATGAACCGTTCCTTGTCCAGCTTGACGGTCTGGTCGTCGGCGATGGACCGGCAGGTGAAGGCGGCGCAATAGTCGACCTTCCAGGTCTTGCCGGCGTTGTAACGCGAACCGCGCTCGAACAGGTCCAGAGCCTTGGCCTTGATGTCCGCGTCCTTGACGAACATCAGGTCAATGGCCTGGATATAGGCCAGGTTCATGTGGGGATTGAGGGCCGTGATCCGGTTCAGCAGGTCGAATTTCTGCCGTGAAATCTGGAGGTTCTCGCTCACATTCTCCGGGTTGCGGACCTGGATGAGCTTGATCCAGTTGATGTCGGCGAAGAAATTGTCGAAGCCGAAGGTGGGGAAGGAAGGCACGACCCGGTTGGACATGACTTTTTCGTCGGCGAATTCCGCGGTGGTGAGCCCCCAGGAGACGAAGAACGCCGCCACGAGGAGGAGGACGCTGATGACGAGGTAGTGGCCGTTGTTCATATACCGCCCCTTACACGATTTCACGCTGTTCGATGAAATACAGGCCCAGCGCGACAAACGCGCCCATCAGGAGAATGCCATACAGGACCGCCAACCCGTACCGCTGGGGATCCGGCGAAAACCCGTTGCCGACCAGGTTCTTGATGTTGAGCTGGTTGAGGTCGGGGATCACGGCGGAGGCCAGCACCATGGACCGTGTGGGTCCGGAGGCGACCGTGGATGACAGGCTGCGCTCATCCAGGAATTTGGCGATGGTCTTGTGGACATCGTCCGAAGTCGTCACGATGCGATAGTTCTGGGCCGCGGCCATGGGAACCGCCGCCGGCGCAGCCGCGGGGGCGTCGGTCGCGGGAGGCGTGCCTTCGGCGCCGGGGGCCGGATTGACCTCGGGCGGCACGGCGCCCATATCGCCGCCGGCCGCGGATTCGGTCAGGGTGATGGATGCGGCTGGTCCCACCAGTTGCTTGAGTTGCTGGTGCTGATCGGCGGACAGGCCGAACGCCTGAAGCCGGTATTCCCCCTGGCCCATGCCGGGAATGGCATAGACCATGAGAAAGACGATGGCCGTCACCGTGGCGGCGATCGTGGCGGTGGTGGGTTTGAGGAAGGTGGAATACATGACGGCGAATGCCGCCGCCACGCCCACCTGGCAGATGATCAGGAAGCCGGCGGCCAGCAACCCCCAGTTGATCCCATTGGCGGCGATGCCCACGATGATGATCGCGCCGATGGTGAGCACGCCGACCATGATGGTCGCGGCCCCCCAGGCCCCCAGGAATTTACCGATGACCATATCCTTGCGGCTGACGGGTTTGGAGAGCAGGATGTGTGCGGTCCGGGCTTCGAATTCCTCGGCGATCGAGGTCGCGCCCAGGTAGATGGCAAGCACCAGGCCCAGCAGGTTGATAAGCGCCAGGGAGACATCGACCATGAGCTGTGTCTCAAGCCCCATGGTCAGGGCCCGGTACATGTGGGTGGA
Source organism: Planctomycetota bacterium (assembly GCA_043820325.1). Taxonomy (GTDB): domain Bacteria; phylum Planctomycetota; class JBDREB01; order JBDREB01; family JBDREB01; genus JBDREB01. Next base: position 2,199 of record JBDREB010000167.1, read on the forward strand.
CGCCATCAGTGCCAGGCAGGCGGCGATCAGGATGAAGATCACCGGGTTGTTGTAGACCTTTTTGATGGTATTGCGGGCGATTGTGCCGATCTTGCTCATTTACTCTTCCTTTCCAGACGACCCGACCTGCTGCAGGAAGAAGTCCTCTAGGTTGGCGAGGGTTTTCGTGATCTCGATATTCTTACCTGAGGTTTCCATGATCCGGGTGATCTCGGCGAATTTGGCCTTGTCACCGGTGACGGCGGTGATGCGGGCGTCTTTTTTGGAAACGGCGGCACCCATGCCTTCGAGCCGGTCGCGGACGGCGTTGGGCAGGCCATCGGCGGAAACGCCGTATTCCTTGACGCCGAGGAGTTCGTCGATCGGCCCGACGCATACCAGCCGTCCCTTGTTGATGATGGCGATGTCATCGCACATTTCCTGGACATCATGGAGCACATGGGAGGAGAAGAAGATGGATGTGCCTTTCTTCTTGAGGTTGAGGATGATGTCCCTGACCTCCTTGCGGCCCTGCGGATCGAGGCCGGTGATGGGTTCGTCCAGGATCACCACATCGGGGTCGTTGATGATGGCCTGGGCGATGCCGATGCGCTGCAGCATGCCCCGGGAGTACTTGGAGAGGCGCACATTGGCCTTGCCCTTCAGGCCCACCGCGGTGAGGAGGTCGTCGATCTTCTGCTCGAGCTGCAGGGGGCGCATCTCGAACAGGCGGCCGTAGAATTCAAGGAATTCCGCCCCGGTGAGGTAATTGTAGAAGTAGGGGGACTCGGACAGGAAGCCGAGCCGGCGCTTGGCGGAGAGCGACCCCATCGGTTCACCCAGGATGGTGGCGGCGCCCGCATCCGCCTTGATCAACCCGAGGAGGAGCTTGATCGTGGTGGTCTTGCCCGCGCCATTGGGGCCCAGGAAGCCGAAGATGCGGCCCTCGGGGACATTCAAGGTCAGTTCATTGACCGCCTTTACCTCCCCATCGGTGCCGGCGCCGAAGGTCTTGCACAAGCCTTGGATCGAGATTACGGCCATGCGAAGTTCCTTTTCCAGAGAAAACTTGCACCACATAATACCAACCGTGCATACATACACATGCATTATATGCGGCCGCCCGTTGAAACCAAGCAAAAACCCGGGAATAATCGGAATTCATCAGGGGGCCGGCGCCGCCCGCGCGGCCAGGTCAAGCGCTTCGCGTTCCTCGGCGGCCAGGTCATGCTGGCGGCAGAACAGGGCCAGGGTCTCGAATTGGCGGGCCGGTGCACCGGTCGCCGTGAGAACGGTCTTGAAAATGTCGAATTCCTGGGCCGGGGTGAGCGTGTCCCAATGGATGAATTGCGGCGGTACGGCCTCGTTGGTGACGATCTGGAGGTAGATCCCGGTTGCGGTCAAGCCCCGCAGAATGTTGGGTTCCCCGCTTTTGATTATGTTGGCGGAGAGCGGGCGGTCGATCGTGGCCCCGCGGACGGTCAGGTATTCCCACATGCCGCCGAGCAGTTCATACTCATTGGAGCGCGCTTCGAGCCGCTCCTTGAAGGGGGTGCCCATGAAGTTGTGGATCTCCCTGAGGATGGCCAGCCGGGCCTTGGGGAACTGGAGCTGGGCGGCCTCATCCCGGCCGTTCTGCAGGACCTGGTTGAACTCCCGTTCCACCCCCGCCCGGGTGGCGGCGGTGAGCTCGGCGAGGGGTGCGGCGAAGGGGGTGGACTGGAAATCGCGGGCCATCTCGTCCAACAGGGTCAGGGCCTTGGAATAGCGTTTCTCGACGAGGTCGGAGGCAATGGTCCCGCGGTCCCCTTCGAAGAGCGTGCCGATCTGGGTGTGGTAGGCCTGAAAGATCGCATCGGCTTTCTGCTCCCACAGGGTGCCCGGGTATTTGCGCTTCTGCTGGTCGCAGAGAGCGTACACCTGGGCGAATGCCTGCTGGTCGAAGGCGTTGACCAAGTTCGATTTCAGGGTTTCCAGCTCCTTGGTCCGCTGGTCGTCGATGATGCGGTTGATGGTGGCCAGCCCTTCGATCGCCACGGCCAGCTTCTGCTCCACCGCGGCGCGGTGTCCGGCATCAATATCACCGAACTGCTCGGTATAGGTGGTGGCGAGGCTCTTCACGCTGTAGTACCCGTCCGGACCGGAGTTGTCCACGGCCATGATCTTGGCAAACAGGCGCTGTTCCTCGCCGCGCTGCCGTTCCAACAGCCGGGCGGCGCTTTCGTCATAGGCGGTCCGCGCCTCGGTTCCGCGCCGGGGGTAGAGCCGCACGAACACTTCGTCCAGGCAGGCGGCGGCCCCTTCGTGCAGGGCCGTGTCGTTGGGGGGGGCGACGCTGCTGAGCCGGAGGAATTCCCGGTACCGGCGTTCGTGATCGGCCATGATCGCCGCGCTGTCGGGACGGGTCAGGTAGTCGCGCAGGAGCTCCCGCCGCACCGTGCACTCTCCGAGTCGGGGATCGCCGGCCTTCAGGACGGTCAAGGCCTGTTCCAGTGCCGCGGCCTCTTCGGCCAGGGCCCCGTCCGCCTGGTGCTTGAGGGCGCGGTCCAGCAGGGCTTCGGCCGTTTCGGCCGCGACCGGTCCCGCAGGCCCGCCCGGGGTCGGCATGGAATGCCCCGGGCCGGTCTCGCCGGGGTTGATCATCCCGGCCATGAAGACGATGACGAAGAAGAGCCCCACCAGGCCGATGATGAACAGGGTGGTATAGAGGATGGTGACGCGGCGCTGGGGATCGAGGGACATGAGTTCCTGGACCCGTTTGTCGCTGGCCACATCCACGACATTCACGCTCGGTTCCACAGCCGCGTTGGCCGACAGTTTGCGGAGGATGGTGGTCTCGCTGGGCAGCCGCTTGGCCGACACTTCGCCCCGCTGGTACTTTTCGATCTCCGCCACCAGCTCGGCCGCCGACTGGTAGCGCTGTTCGGGCTCCTTGGACATCAGCACGGCGATCATGGTGGCGATGGCGGGCGGGAGGTCGGGGACGAGTTCCGTCGGATCGGGGACCGGTTCGTTGATGTGCTTTTTCAAGAGCTCCATCGCCGTGATGCCCTGGAAGGGCGGCTGGCCGCACACCAGGTGGTAGAAGGTGGCGCCGAGCGAATAGAGGTCCAGGCGGTGGTCGACCGGCCGCCCCATGGCCTGTTCGGGCGCCATGTAGAGCGGCGTGCCGTAAATGGTCTTTTTCTGGACCTCGTCGTTGGCCTCGTCGATGTTGCGGGCGATGCCGAGGTCGGCCAGCTTGACCTCGCCCTCGTCGGTCAGCATGATGTTGTCGGGCTTGATGTCGCGGTGGATCAGGTTGTTGGTGTGGGCGAAGTCCAGGGCTTTGGCCACCTGCAGGGTGATGCCGAGGGCCTCCTCAAAGGGCAGGCGTTCCTTCTCCACCAGCAGCCGCAGGGCCGAAGGGCCCGACACATACTCCATGGAGAAATAGTAGAGCCCTTTTTCCTTGCTGACATCATGCACATGGATGATATTGGGGTGGCTGAGTTTGCCCGCGGCCTGGGCTTCGCGGATGAACCGATCCACGAAGGCCTGGTCCGATCCGAAGCGTTCGTTGAGGACCTTCAGCGCCACGATGCGGTCCATCGATTTCTGCCGGGCCCTGAACACCACGCCCATGCCGCCCCGGCCGATCTTTTCGAGGATCTCGTACCGGGTGAGCTGGAAGGTCGGCGTGCGGTCGGAGGGGTCCAGGTGGAAAGTGAACTGGCCGGTGCCGATCTGCACATGGTCGCCGTCGCTCAGGAACTTCTGGTTGACTTTCTGCCCGTTGACATAGGTGCCGTTGCGGCTTTCCGTGTCCAGGATGAGGTAGTCATTGGCGTCGTTGACGATGCGGGCATGGTGACGGGAGGCGCTGTTGTCGTTGATGACGATCTCACAGGTCGACTTCCGGCCGATGTAGGAGACCTTCTTGACGAGGGCATGCTCCTGTTCGCCTCCATCGGCAAGCAGGCGGATCAAACGCGCCATATCGCACCACCAAAGATAGATGACATCATACCCACTATTGTAAAACGAGCCGGCGGTTTGTCAAACAAAAAGCCCTTAAAGCTGTATAATGGCCCAAGGCGGTTGTTCCACGGCCGGGCGAGGGGTGCGGAATAGAACGGGGTCGGCGGGTTGGGCAATAAAAACAAAAAAGCGGCAGAAGCCCAATTTGCCAGTGGGGGGACGCCTGGCAGGTAAAAGGACCCGCTGCCGCCTTTTGGACCCCATTATACCCGGGGGACCGAAAAGTCAAGAAAAAACCCCTCATCGACCCCGGTTATTGTTGACATGACCCTTTTAAGCGGTATAATAAGCGTTGTTTCCCATAACGAGCAAGGATCGGCATGTCAGCCGGCGGCCGTACGATCATCCGGAACGGACTGGTTTTTGACCCTCAAAAGCGCCGGTTCCACAAAGACGATGTATTCATCGAAGGCAACACCATCCGCGATGTCGCCCCGGGCATCATGACCGATGCCGCGGTGATCGACGTCCGGGGCATGGTGGTGGCCCCCGGGTTCATCGATGTCCATGGTCACAGCGACGCCATGCCGGTGGTCGATTGCAACGGCGGATCGAAGCTCATGGACGGGGTGACCACGGAAATTGCCGGCAACTGCGGTTTTTCACTCTTCCCGGACCGGGAGGAGCATGGGCCGGGCAAGCGGGTATGTCCTTTCACCGGCGGGCATTACGACCTGGGCGCATCCCGGTTCGATGACTACCTCCGGCGCATCGACCGCCAGGGTATGCCGCTGAACATGGGTTTTCTGATCGGTCACGGCAAACTGCGTGAAATGGTGGCCGGTCGCGCCAACCGGCTGCTGGACGCCGCGGAAATCGACCGGATGCGCGGCCTGCTGGATGAGCATCTCGCCATGGGCGGTCTGGGCCTCTCCCTCGGCCTGGCCTACCCGCCGGGGTGTTTTGCGGCCGTGGCCGAGATCTGCCCGCTGGCCGAGGCGGTCAAGACCCGCGGCGGCGTGGTGGCGGCCCATATCCGCAGTGAAGGGGCCGGCCTGGTCGAGGCCCTGCGGGAGTTTATTTCCGTGGGCGAACGCACCGGGTGCCGCTTGCAGGTCTCGCACCTCAAGGCCATGTGGCCCAAGAACTGGAACAAACTCGTCCCGGTCCTCGAATACCTGCGCGAACGCAAAGCCGCGGGCATCGACCTGACCGCCGATCGGTACCCCTACACGGCGGCAAGCACCAACCTCGACCACCTGGTCCCGCCGGCCTGGTACGAGGGTGGTACACCGGCCGAACTTGCCCGTCTGGCCGATCCGGGGCTAAGGGGGGAGCTGGAGAATTATATCATCGGTACCTACGGCGAAGATGTCTTTGACCGCGTCAATGTGGTCAACCTGCCCCACAAACCCGAATGGCAGAAACTGGAGGGCATGCGCGTCTCCGCCATCGCCGGCAATCTGGGTTTGAGCCCGTTCGATGCTTTTGTTGAACTCAACATCGGCGCCAAACTCGAGGCCTCGGCCGTCTACCATGCCATGTCGGACGATGACCTGGGGACCATTTTGAAAGAATCCTTCGTCTGTCCCGGGTCGGATGCTTCCTACCGGTCCACCAAGGGGGTTTCGGCCCAGGGCGTGCCCCACCCGCGCGTGTTCGGAACCTTTGCGCGCTACCTGGGCAAATATGTCCGCGAAGACAATGTTCTGCCCCTTGAAGAGGCCCTCTATCGCGTCACCCTCTTCCCGGCCGAGCGGTTCAACCTCAAGGACCGGGGCCGGATCGCGCGCGGCTTCAAGGCCGACATCACCATCTTCGATCCTGATACCATCATCGACCGCGCCACCTATATGGAACCCTTCCAGTATTCCGAGGGCGTGGCGTATGTCCTGGTCAATGGCAAGTTCGCGGTCGCCGAAGGCAAACTCACCGGCGCCAGGGCGGGGATGGTGGTCCGGGGATAAGAATTTTCGATTGCCGATTTTCGATTTGCGATTTAGAAGATATGATCGCCATTATCTGTCTTGATGCCACATGTTACATACCGGACGAATCGGTCAACAGCGGCTCCCGGGGGCGGTATAACCATACGGCCAACATGGGAGGAAAGAAAATGAGACGCCTCCTGTTCATCCTGGCGGGGTTATACTTTCGAGAACGCGGCCTATGCGCTGACCGCACCCGATGGCCGCAAATTGCTCGTGCCGGCGCTTGAATGGGCGCCGCGCGATACGAAATGCGTCTTATGCGCTTCCCTCGGCTATCAGGCGCGCCGTGTCGAACCTATACCGGCATTTGAACCGGTCGCCTTGATCGTAGAGGGGATTGTTCACCGGCACGGGGACGATCTCCACCAGCACGCCGCCGGCGATCTCGCAGGTACGGCGGGAGAGAAGGTTGTCGTGGTTGCAGGTGATCCAGAGGGGATCGAGGTTGTGGCGCAGGGCGAGGGGCAGCAGCAGGCGGCATGACCGTGCCGCGTAATGGCGGCCGCGGAAGGCCGGGTCCACGCCGTACCCGATATGGCCGGCGTACATGACAATGTGTTCCGAGTCGCCGATGCGGAGATTGATATCACCCATGTGCGCCCCGTCCGGCACATGCCGCATGCTGAAAATATAGGCCGGTACGAATCCCCGGCCCGAGGCGGCCAGCCGCCGCTCGCGGCAGGCCAGCTCCAGGTCGCCGTCGCGCGGTGTTCCCGGGTCGAGGAACGCGAAATCCGTGTCTGCGGTCATAATACCTCCATTCCATATCCTACCCGACCGGGCGGGCGGTGTCAATGGGAAAACCGCGTTTGTGTTTCGTGTTTGACAGGCGGGGTGAATGTGGTACAATGGTTCCCGTCCGTGCGATCGACGGGATCAAAGCGGAAGGTAGACGATGGCAGGAGGGGTCAAATGCCAGCCAAGTCAGGATCGCACCCGGCCGCCCCACGCAAGCGGCTCGCACTTGCCACGCTTGTCAAACAAGCGCGCGAACTCGGGGCGGTCAAGGCCCGGCTCATCCGCGCATCGAGCGTGGTCACCGCCGCCTGGGTGCGGATGAAGTGCCGGTACGGATGCGGCGGGTACGACACTTCGCTCTGCTGTCCGCCCCACACGCCCACACCCGAGGAGACCCGTCGGGTGATCGACTGCTATAAGCATGCCATTTTCTTCGAGGCCGGTCGACGGGAACCGAAGAAGATATGCGTCAAGCTCGAGTGCGCCGCCTTTCTGGCCGGGTATTACAAAGCCTTCGGGTACGGGTCGGGCCCGTGCCGCTGGTGCGGAGATGAACCGTGCAACATGCAGAAGGGCTGCCGCCACGCGGACGAAGCGCGGCCGGCCATGGAGGCCTGCGGCATCGATGTGTTCGCCACCGCCCGTGCCAACGGCTTCACGATCGAGGTCGTGCGCGACCATGATGATGTGCACAGGTATTTCGGAATGGTGATGGTTGAATGAGGGACCTGATGGGTAATAACAGGCCGACATTGATGCCGCGGTGGAACGGTAATTCCGGATTCTGGATCCCCCGGTCAAGCCGGGGGATGACAGATAACTGGAAGCCGTTTGTCAACGGTTCTTGCCCGCCTGTCATTGCCCGACTTGATCGGGCAATCCAGTCTGTTTCCCAGGACTTAACGATACGCTCTGCAAACTGCGCTCTGTGGTTAAGGGGTTGCCCGCGTGCCCGGCTGTCAGGCCGGCCATCGCGCGCGGGGACCGGTGGAGCTGTTCGACATCATGGCCACGGTCATGGACCTGGCCGGCGTTAAACCGCGCCACACCCATTTCGCGCGGACGCTTGCGCCCCAACTGGCGGGAGGGGCGGGCGACCTCGACCGCGCCGTATTCGCCGAAGGCGGGTACGACCCGCACGAGCCCATGAGCTTTGAGGGCAAGGACAGGTCTGCCGGGCGACATACCCCGCCAGCCCGATCACATTTATTACCACAAGGGCGCCAGCAGCAGGACCATCCCAAGAGCGTCTGCCGCGCGGTGATGATCCGCACTCTCACCCACAAGCTCATCCGCCGCACCGCGGGCGTGAACGAACTCTACGACCTCGGCAAAGACCCGCGCGAACTCAAGAATGTCTACCACAGCCGCACCATGGCGGCCGTGCGCCGCGACCTCGAGAACCGCCTCCTCGGACTGGCAACTCCGCACCGCCGATGTGGCGCCCTGGGAGCCGGATCCCCGGGGGTTGCCGGGGAAGGGATAGCCACAGGGCGCGAAACGACCAAGAGTCACAGGTCGCAGGTCTCGGGTCACAAGTCAAATTCCAGATCCCGGACATGCGACTTGCGACTCCTTCAGCGTTGCCTCAAAGAACACCAAGGGGAAGGGGTTCCGGGGACAGGGGCTTCCGGCCGGCCGCCTGTTCCCATCCGATCTCCAAGGTAGCCGCAGCGCTTCAGCCTGCGTCCGTTCTTCCCGCGGTTTTCCCTTGCCAAACCTTCCAACCCATGCTATAATACGGGAGTTAGCAATCGGAGCGGATTATGACCCTTGACACGATCAAGACATCCATAAAAGCAAATCTGGCCCAATTCCGGGAAGAATACGGCCTTGTTTCCATCGGCATCTTCGGATCCCAGGCCCGAGGTGACGCCGGCCGGTCAAGCGATGTGGATATACTCGTTGAATTCGCACGGCCCATCGGCATGTTCCGGTTCCTTGAACTTGAAGAGCGCCTTTCCGATCTCCTGAACGCCAAAGTGGACCTGGTGACACGCAAGGCCCTCAAGCCGAACATCGGCCGGCGCATTCTCGCAGAAGTCCGGATGATATGAAGCGGGAAGTCCGCGACTATATCAACGATATCGCCGATGCCATTGCCGAGATCGGCGATTTCACCCGCGGGATGGATTTCGCCGCCTTTGCCGCCGACAAAAAGACCACCAACGCGGTCATCCGCAGTTTGGAGGTTCTTGGTGAGGCGGCAAATCATATCTCTCCGGAAATTGCCACGGCACATCCGGCGATCCCCTGGAAACAGATGCGGGCCATGCGCAACAAACTGTCGCATGAATACTTCGGGGTGGACCTTGAGATCGTCTGGGCGGTGGTCAGCGAAGAACTTCCCCCGCTCAAGCCCCACATTGAGCAACTGCGGCAAAAGGGGCAGACCCCTCCGTGATCTGACCTGTTCCCCGTACCTGCCTGAAGTCTGGAAAATCGCCACATACCACCACAGGGCAGGGAGGATGATGCAGGGATTTTAGGGCCGTTTAGGCTTAGTGCCCGTAAATAAATAACCTATCCATTTCGCGTGCGGTGCAGAGTGATGGTTTGACAAACAGGTCAGGCACTGCCGCATCATTAAAGAGGTATAGCTGCCATGGTTGGCCCCCGCCACCAAACCCCGCACGCCCGG
>JBDREB010000168.1:0-10026 GCA_043820325.1 Planctomycetota bacterium
TGACAAGGCAATTGGCGCCTTGCTGCTCGAACTGAACGAATTATCTTTCCACCATCCCGAGACCGGAATGCGGATGATTTACACTCTTGCCTGACATGAAAATGCGCCAACCCATTTTCCGCCCGGATCAGGAAATCTGAAATTATCCTTCTTCATCCGTCATCCCCCGGCTTGACCGGGGGATCCAGTCCTTTCATTCCGCTAAAGTGTTGCCAATGCTGAATGATCAATGTAAAATGACTCCACCTCCGGCTTCCCGACTTCCCGACCTTCCGACCCTCTTGTGCTTAATGGTAGAAGTGCCGCGTCCCTGTAAGGACCATGGCGATACCGTGCCTGTCGCAGGCGGCGATCACCTCGTCGTCCTTCTTGGACCCGCCCGGCTGGACGATGTACTTGATGCCGTACTCGGCCGCGACCTCGATGGTGTCGGCGAACGGGAAGAAGGCATCGGAGGCCAGCACCAGGCCGGCGATCTCGCGTTTCAGGAACGCGGCCTGGGTCTCCTGGGTGCCGGCGGCGGCGTGAAACCGCTTGAGGTTCTCTTCGGCCTTGGTCACGGCGAGCTTGCGCAGGGAATCGATCCGGTTGGGCTGGCCGGCGCCCATGCCCACCACCTGGAAAAACCCGGGCTGGTACTCGCGGCCCAGGATAATGGCGTTCGACTTGGTCCACTTGCACGCCTTCCAGATGAACTCGGCCAGGGCCTTTTTCGCGGGCGGGAACTGGGCCGTGGTGGCCGTCGCCCACTTGGACCAGAGCGCGCGGTCGCGGTCCTGTTTGAGCATGCCGCCGACCACATGCCGGTACATGGTCTTTTCTGGTGTGCCCGAGCCAAGGGCGGGGATCTTCAGCAGGCGGATGTCCTTGCTCTTGGAACGCAGGAACTCAAGCGCCTCGGGTGTAAAACCGGGCGCGATCAGGATCTCCACGAACCGGCCCTTGATGACCTCGGCCGCGGCCAGGTCGACCGTCGTGGTGCAGGTGATGACCGAACCGAAGGCGGAGACGATGTCCCCCTCCCACGCGGCGGCCAGCGCCCCGGCCACGGTGGCGCCGGTGGCGTACCCGCAGGGGTTGGTGTGCTTGATCACCGTGGCCCCGCAGGCCGGGGCCAGGTCCTTGGCCGCCTCAAGCGAAGCTTCGCCGTCGACGATGTTGTTGTAGGAGAGTTCCTTGCCGTGGAGTTGTTCGGCGTTGGCCAGGTTCGGTTCGGTGACGCGGCGGTCGCGATAGAAGACCGCCTGCTGGTGGGAATTCTCGCCGTAGCGCAGGCCGACGCCATCGGTGAACTTCAGGCGCAGGACCTCCTCCTTGAGAATGCGCTTGCTCAGGTACATGTCGATCGTGGAATCGTAATCGGCCGTGCGGGCGTAGACCTTCACCGCCAGCCGGGCGTTGGTGGCCTCGCTCACGCCGCCGGTCTTTTCGATCTCCTTGAGCACGCCGTCGTAGTCGGCCGGGTCGGTGACCACGGTCACCCACTTGTGGTTCTTGGCCGCCGAGCGGAGCATGGTGGGACCGCCGATGTCGATGTTCTCAATGACCTCCTCGAGCGACACGCCCTCTTTGGCGATCGTGGCCTCGAAGGGATACAGATTCACCACGACCATGTCGATGGGTTTGATCCCGTTCTGCGCCATGGCCTTGATGTCCTCGGGATGGTCGCGCCGGGCCAGCAGGCCGCCGTGGATCCTGGGGTTCAGGGTCTTGACGCGGCCATCCATCATCTCCGGAAATCCGGTGTAGTCGTCGATCTGCACCACGGGGACGCCGGCTTCCTTGAGGGCCCGGGCCGTGCCGCCGGTGGAGAGGAGCTCCACACCGAGCCCGGCCAGGCGTTTGGCGAAGGGAATGATGCCCGTCTTGTCCGAAAGGCTGATGATCGCGCGCTTGATCTGGGCCACCGGTCATTCTCCTATTCTCGGGTTGGCGTTGGTAAAAGAGGTATTGTACGACTGGCGGCGAAATTTCCAGTTTTTTCTCACACTGATCCGCACGCCCCGAAGGCCGCCGGTTTTTTGTGGCTTTCCGTCCCCTGATCCGTATAATTAACTCCCTTATGGCTGGAACAACCCAAGGTTCGATCAACCCATTCGTCCGTTTCCTGGCACGCTACCGTCGGGCTTACGGGCTTGTGGTATTGGTGCCGTTCCTGATCATGGCCCGGCCCGCCTGGTGGTCGCTGGCCGTGGGCATCCCCATCATGGCGTTCGGCGCCGCCTTCCGCATGTGGGCCTCCGGGTACATCCACAAGGACAATAAACTGGCGACCTTCGGGCCCTATTCGGTCGTCCGTAATCCACTCTACTTCGGCAGTTATGTCCTGGGCGCGGGCTGCCTGGTCGCAGGCAATGCCCTCTGGGTCCTCCTCTTCTACCTCATCACCTTCCCGGTGGTCTACATCGCCCTGATCCTCACCGAGGAAGTGCGGCTCCACAAACTGTTCGGCTACGCCTACGAGGAATACAGTGCCTCGGTGCCGCGCCTCTTCCCCGACCCGTTCCGCTATCACCCGGGCCGCGACCAGTGGTCCATCGACCTGGCTGTGCGCGATCACCGCGAGACCGTCACCCTCCTCGCCGCCGGAACTGTGATCCTGGTCCTTCTGGCAATGCTCCTCCTCCGCCGGGAATTCACCCCGTCCACCCCGGCCCCCATGCCGGCGGCAACGGTGACCGACCCCGCCGGAGACCGGCCCGTCCCCACCCGGGAGACCACGGCCCGCGTGGCGGCCATCCAGTTCGTCTCCGCCTTCGGCAAACCGGCCGAGAACCGCCGCGGGCTTGAGAAGCTCATCCGCCAGGCGGCCGGCGGCGGCGCCCGGATCGTGGTGCTGCCGGAAGCGGCCATATCGGGTTACATGACCCACGACCTGCGCCAATCCTGGCAGGTCGGCGACCGGTCCGCCTCGCCCGGCGTCTACGGCATCACCCCCGCATCGGTGGCCGAGACCGTGCCCGGCCCCTCCACCGATGCCTTCGGCGCGCTGGCCCGCGAACTCAACCTCTACCTGACCGTGCCGCTCATCGAGACCGACCCCAAAACCGGCCGGTACTTCAACACCCTGGTGCTGGTGGGCCCCGCGGGGACCATCCTGGCCCATTATCGCAAGCTCCACCCCTGGCCCTTCGCTGAATGCGGCTGGGCCGTGGAGGGCGACCGGGGACTGGCCTATGTGGACACACCCTACGGCCGCCTGGGCCTTTTGATCTGCTTTGACATGAACTTCGAGCCGGCCAACCTGGCGGCGGCCGGGGTGGACATGGTGCTGTATGCGATCGCTTGGGTCGATAAAAAGGACGGCACCTGGTTCACCCGGGAACTTCCCCGCATCGCCGGTGCCAACCACATGCACATCATCGCGGCCAACTGGTCCGTGCCCGAAGAGCCCGTCTGGGCCGGTTACGGCCAGACCCGCATCATCGACCGCACCGGGCGCATCGCCGCCGCGGCCGGCGCGGACACCGGCAACGCCGTGGTCATGACCGACCTGGATGTGACCCCGGTAAAACCGTAAGGGCTCGTGCAGAACACCGGTCACCGCCCGCGTCCTGTTCACCCCCGCCCGTGCCGTCCCTTAAGTGCCCGTAAATGAATAAAGTATCCATTTCGACATAGGGATTCCGTCCGCAGCCAAGGCGCGCGGAGGAGGCATATCAATGGAAAGATATGGCGACGACGCGCAACGCCGGATGCGGACGGAAGACCATGTCCCTTCCGGGCGTGCGGGGTTTGGTGGCGGGGGCCAACCATAGCAGATATACCGCCTCACTGATGCGGCAGTGCCTGACCTGTTTATCGATCCATCATTCTGCACCGCACGCGAGATGGATATGTTATTTATTTACGGGCACTAAGCTCCGCCTTTTTCTGATGGCACTGTTCCCGGAAGACGGCGATCTCCGCCTCGAGGTTGGGATTGGGGCTGTCGCCGAAAAAAGCATGGACGATGGGGACCAGGAGGTCGGGGTTCTGGCGGCGCATTTCCTTGATCATGAGGTCGATCTTGGCCGTGGCCACGCCCTCCTGCATGCAGGTGAACGGGCCGACATGGAAGAGGCCCGAGACCCAGGCGTCCTGTTCGGGCGCCGGTTTGAAACGGCCGGTCATGAAGTAATATCCCAGGCCGATCGAGAGCGGCGCCTCCCCCTCGATGTTGCTGTGGAAGAGGTGGCCCTCCTCGAGGGTGCGGATGATCTCGCGCGGTCCCGGCGAGGCCGACTGCCGGCCGTGGAGCGCGGACGCGAACGGGGCGGCGATGCGATGCTCGAACCGGTCCATGTACCACGCCCGCACCACCGCGGCGACCCAGCCGCCGAGGGCGCGCAGGCCGCGGCCCAGGTGGAGGGTGCGGAAATTGATGCGGGCGCTGCGGGCCAGCCGCTGGAGCCGCATGGCGTTGATGTAGTGGAGCCATTCGAAGACCGGGGAGCGCACCACCTCCAGCCCCCCCGCTTCAAGCTCACGGATGACATGGTCGGTGTAGGGATCGTGGTTGCGCATGTAGATCTCGCCCATGTAGAGGACCAGCGGGAACCGGGCGTCCGTCCGCCGGTCGAGGCGCCCGAAGGCGCGCACGGTCTCTTCGGCCCAGGCCGTTATCCGGGCCGGCGCCCCGCCCTGGCTGATGCAGGCCTCCAGTTCCCTGAGCTGGCGCACCTTGAGCTGGTCGGCCTCGGCGGGAATGCGCAGGTAGGGCCGGTAGCGCAGGGTGATGTCCTCCAGGAGATCGGCGGTGAAGATGCCCCAGTAGAAGAGACGCATGAGTTTCATGTGCCGCAGCGCGCTCTGTTCGCCCGGCAGGTTCATGTCGCAGTAGTCGTACTCGGACGAGGGGCCCTCGATCGGCACGCCCTCGAACCCCTCCTCGTCCATAAAGATACGCAGGAGCTCGCGGTACTTGCCGAACCGGCAGGGCCCGCCCGCGGAGGGGATCATCACCAGATAGGTGCGGTTGACGAACTCCCGGCCGTGGAGCCGTTCCTGCCCCCGGAGAAAGGCGAGCACATCGCTCACCACGCCCTTCAGCGGGTAGCAGACCTCGGTGTGGATGTGCCGGTCGGCCAGGTCATGCCCCTCGGGCGTGCAGGTGGGGATCACGCGGGCGTCGACGCCGAAATGATGCAGGACCGCCGCGCCGATGGAGGACCCGTCGCCCATGTAGGCGATCAGCCATTCCCGGTCCACGATATCCTTGTGCGACGCCGGCCGCCGCACGCTGACGCGCGCGCGATCGACCGCGCCGCCCGGCGCGGCCCGCGCCACCACGCGCTCATGGGCCTCCACGCGGGTGACAAACGGGGCGTTGTTGGTGTGGGCGTCGGTAAGGAAGGTCAAAAGCGGCTTGCCGGCCGAGGCGAAGAGGAGTTCCTCCTGGTAGAGCTTCATGCTGTCAGGGCCGCAGCCGAAATTGAGCATGCGGATCGGGAAGAGGCGCGGGTGATCGGCGGTGAAGAGGTCACAGCGCAGGATGGTGTCGCTCTCCTCCCAGTACTCCTTGTCCACCAGGTCCTCGATGGGCAGATGCGCGAAGCGGTGGCGCAGGAAGATCTGGGGAATGTAGGCCAGGCCGCGCACGCGGCTGAACATGTGGCCGGTGTCGGAGGAGGCCTTGGGGTCGAGCAGGACATAGTCGCGGCCGATGCCCACGAACCCCGGCCCGGTGCCGGCGTCAAGCCGCGCCAGGAACCGGTCGCCGGCGCGGGCCAGGTCGGCCGTGAACGCGGCTTCGCAACTCTCGGCGTACCGGACGGCCGCGCGGATGCGCCGCAGGGACAGGGGGCGGCCGATCCGCCGGAGTTCATCGCGGAAGGCCGCGGCCACGGTGTCGAGGTCGCCGAAGTTGATGACCGGGTTCAGCTGAAAACGGGGATCGAGCCCCAGCGCGTCGTTGAGCAGGTACCCCTCCGACTCGGTGTAGATGCAGTACTTCTTCTGCTTGAACCCCTCGTGCAGGTGGCTGATGAAGCACGGATTGTAGAGGTAGCGCACCCCGGGATGGCGGGCCAGGACCGCCGCGTGCCCCGTGGCCAGCTTGCGGGCGATGCAGAAGTCGGTCGGCGAACGGTTGACCCCGATGCGGGCGATCTCGTCGTCGGAGACGGGCGAGAGGACGGGCGTGAACCCCAGGCGGGCCAGCACCGCGGCGCTCCAGATGCCCTTGGGCCCGAGCGTCCCCGTGCTCCGCTTGATGCCGATGGTGGGCGCGGCCGGCGGGGCCTGCCCGTCGAGGTCACCCAGCAACACGCCTAAACGGCGGAAATGCCGGGCCAGCAGATCGTGGTAGACCTGGACGAAATCGGTGCGGGGCCGGACCGGAGTGTCGGTGTTGCCGCGGGGACAGAATCCGCCGGCCAGGACCTCGTCAGTGCCGATGACATACCGGTCCAACACGCAGTTGCGGCGGCCGCAGGTGACATCCGGGAACCGCTCGGCACAGCGCACACGCGTACGGGCCAGCGCCGTGTCGATCACTTCCCAGCCCCGGAAGGCGGTGCCGGCCGCCGCGCCGCGGGCGGCGGCCGCGGCGAAGCTGTGCCTGGCGCTGAGCGCGGCGCCCCAGGCGCCGAACACCTCGCGGTGGGCGAAGGCATGGATCGGCCGGCCGGTTACCTGGGCCAGGGCGGCCAGGAAGGCCCGGCCGAGCGCCGGCCCGCCCTGGGCCGAACAGGCGCGGCCGACATGGTGGTCGCCGCCCACGAACTTGTAATAGAAGCTGGCGGCCGTGGCGCGCACGATGGCGGCGGCGATCTCCTCGCGGCCCAGGTTCTCGCCCACCAGCCGGTTGATGTCCATCTCCATGAACACGCCGCAGGTGGCGTCAATGACCGGCACCCGCGTGGCCCGCAGGGCGAAATCCTGGAGGTCGCCGGCCACATCCAGGCCGATCAGGGCGGCCAGGTTCTCCATCGTCTGGCCCGATCCCGCCTGGCAGGAATAGTTCATCTCCGCCCGGTCGACATTGTCCGTGACCACGCCCTCCACGCGCCGGAAGGTCGTGAATTTCATATCCTGGCCGCCGACCTCGAAGATGGTGTCGATATCGGCATGGTGGTGCTTGACCCCCAGGGCGTGGCAGGTGATCTCGTCCGGCACGGTGTCGACCGGCACCACCCCCGCCGCCGCCAGCGCGTCGCGCCGGGCGCGGGAGAGGAGGATGCGCTCGTAGAACGAACGGGCCGAGCCCGTGATGCCGACCCCGCGCACGGTGACGGCGGCGGCGTGGCGGGCCAGGCGGCGCAGCACCTCGCGCAGAGAGCGTTCCGGGTCGCCGTGGGTCTTGAGGTAGACCTTGTCGAGCAGGGCGCCGCTGGCGGCGTCGATCAGCACACCCTTGGTGGTGGTGCTTCCGCCGTCAATGCCGATGATCACATCCCCGGCCGGGACCGGCGGGGTCGCGGCCGCGGCCGGATCCTCATGCACGAGGGCGAGGGCCTCCGCCAGGGGCGGGGCGAACGGGCGGGTCCCGCGCTGGACCGCCACGGCCCGGTGCAGGTCGGCCAGGTCGAGTACGAACCCGCTGCCGCGCTCGGCGGCCATGGCCGCCGCGCCGATCGCGCCGACGGCCGTGTGGTGCGCGCACAGCCGCACCGTCGTGCCCGTGAACGCGCCCAGGTGCGCCCGGATGCGGCCGTTCGACATCACGCCGCCCGTGGCCACGACCGCGTCGGCGGATGTGAATTCGCGCCCGCCCAGAACATCGTTACGGAAGGAACGCGCCACGGTCATAAAGAGCCGGGCGAGGTTCGCCGGCCGGGGGGTCCCGGTATTCTGCTCGTGGATGAGCTCCGACTGGATCACCACCCCGCAGCGGGCTAGGAATTCCCCGTCTCCGGCGCCGGCCGCCCCGGCCTCGGTTTCGGCCAGGGCGAACATGCGCTCCAGCCGGACCTGCTGGGGCCGCTTCGTACCGTCCAGCCCGGGATCGACCGGCACATCCCGTTCGAAGAGGCGGCGGCACTGTTTCTCGACCAGCGTACCCGAACCGCCGCCGCACTTGGTCCCCGTCGCCCAGTCACGGATGAGCCCGGCCCCGCCGGGCGCGGCCAGATGGAAGTAATAGGGGTCCTTGGCGCCGATATGGAACACATGCACGGCGGCCGGATCGGCCTGCCGCACGCCGCGGGGGATGGCCACGCTTTCGTAGACATAGAGGGCGGCCGGAATGGCGGGGGCAAAGGCGCGCGCGCCGGTGCCGGTGAAAGCGGTGGCCCGGATGGCGGCCGGATCGAACCGGGCGGTGAGTTCGCGCCAGGCCCGCTCGAGCGTGCCGGTGATGTCGGCGAAATGCATGAGTCCAGGCGGCGTCCAGACCACCGCCAGGCCGGTCCCCTCCGCCCGGAGCACGGCGCAATGGAGGCAGACCGCCCCGATGTCGAATCCGACCAGAAGATCGCCGCTCATGTCCGCCCACCCAAGGTATAAAAAAAACGCCATGATACCGCAACCACCGTTTAATACAAGCAAAATGTCGCAGGCCGGCCCGGTTTTGAACTCGACATTCCATCACCGGGGCGTATAATACTTTTTTCGGGTCCTGTCGGGAAGCGCACATGTCACCTGCCGCCGGTCTCGTCATCTATTACGGCATCCTCGGTGCCGCCGCACTCGCGGTGCTCACAGCCGCGGTGTGGGCCCTCCTCCTGGACATGGGCGGCAACCGCCGTTCCTCCCGCGATCCCGGCGTCCTCCGGGGCGCCCATGAACTCCGCGGCACCATCCAGGACACCCTGACCCAGATCGAGCGGGGCGTGCGCACCTTGTACAAGGAACCCATGGAGATCGTCCGGAGCGATGCTTCCGTCAGCTTCCGCCTGCTGGTCGCCCAGCCCCCCCTGCGGCTCCTGCGGCGGCCGTGCGAACACCTGGTATTCACCATCCGCGACCTGGGCGGGACCCGCCTGCTGGTATCCTATTCCTCAAGCCTGAAACGCTTCCGGCGCCTGATCCAAAAGAGCATCCTGGCCTTCATTCTCTGCGTCAGCATCCCGGCCCTGGCCCTCGCGGCCTGGCTGGCCGCCGTCTGGGTCCTGCCCGCGTTCCAGGTCCAGGGCGACCTGCCCGCCGAGATCATCCGGACCCGGCGCCAGGTCCTGCATGTGGCCCAGGTGGTGCACGCGGTCTGGCCCCCCTTCCTCCTGCTGGCGCTCTTCAGCCGGACGACGGGCTGGATCAGCCGGGAGTTCAACCGGCTCCTGAAGAACATCCAGCATATCGACTGAACTCCCGGGAGAGGTCGCACAGTCGCAATGGTCCCAAGGGTCGCCCCTCGACAGGCTCGGGGTCTGGAGCGACAAGGGCCGGATGGGTCGAAAAGTCGCCCCGAGGCGCAAAGAGCGCTCGGGGTCCAGAGCGAGAAGGTCGGAAAGCCGGACAGTCGGAGGGGATCGGCCATCGGTTGATGACTCGCCTAAATACCACCCCTGAAATACCATATGAACCGGACAATAAAATAACCGATAATCACCACTGGGAAAACCCCGGCCGTGATATACGCCAATTCCAAACGGCCAAGTTCAGGTTTCTTGCGGGTCCGGATCAATAGCACACCAATGGATGCCCAAAAGCCGATGGACGAGATACTAATGATTTGGAGGGTTTCACCACCATCCAACAGCATGCTTGCAGCAAATAATAATACAACCTGGACAATAGCTGCCATTATCAAGGCGCGTTTTTTATCCGCATCCATGCATTTTCACCCTCCGATTCATTTGCACGGCAATATCGCTTATGTCTTTTTAGTATGCCTTCCATGCAGTGAACTTTCGCACTTTTATCGAGCCTGCCTAGCTTGACAGCAAAACATATTATACAGCCAAAGCCAGGACTTCAATCAAATCCTTGAGGAATTTTCGCATGACCGGTGATTTGTCGGACGATGCAATAATTCTTTGCCGCCAAAAAGTCCGCCTGAGGTGAGCCAGGGCGTCGGCGAAGGACGCGGAGCGTTTAAGGGGATACCAAGGGACCGCTTTCCATGTTTTGGTATTGCCTTGGGTTTGCAGATACCACGCCCAGACC
>JBDREB010000169.1:0-9262 GCA_043820325.1 Planctomycetota bacterium
CACCGCACGCGAAATGGATAGGTTATTTATTTACGGGCACTAACCATGCTTCCTCGCAAGTCCTTGTAGCTGCGGGGCTTGACCCCGCCTCCGGATGGGCGACCGCAAGGGTCGCAGCTACGGGGAAAAGCGCGCACACAGTAGGATTGTGGACTTTTTGCGAGTCCGTCTTATATTGAGTGCGTTATGACATTAATGGTAACATTGTTTTGTGGCATGGTATTTGTAAGTATAATGTAAAGTTCTTTGTGTCAGTATCTTTAAAACGGCCCAACATAAGCAAGGAGGTTGATCGACTGGGCCGTGCGACCAAACCACTTACCCAGAGGAGAACAGCCATGAAAAAAGGTTTCACCCTGATCGAGCTCATGATCGTGATCGCGATCATCGCCATTATCGCGGCCATCGCGATCCCCTCCCTGATCAAGTCCAAGATCTCCGCGAATGAAGGCGCCGCCGCCGCCGCGCTCAAAACCTACAACGGCATGATGGCCACCTTCCAGAAGAAGGGGTATCAGAATAAAGGCCGCGTCTATCCCACCGGCATGGCGGTGGGTACCAACGGCGGCAAGTATTGCGCCCTCTACTATGAGGTCAACAATGCTTTGGAACGCGTCACCCTGATCGGCGTTGCCGATGCCAATGCCGACGCCCGCGCTGACGGTAATACGGCAGATGTGGCCGCCTCCCTGAGCACCTATCGCCCGTCGGTCAAGACCACGACTGCCGCCCCAGTGTACCAGACCGCCGCGACCTTCCGGTCCTCCCCGAAGGCGGGCTACTGGTTCGCCATGGCTATGTCCAATGGCACAGCCTATCCCTACAACAGGACCCAGTCGCGCAACCATTACGGGCTGGTCGCATGGGCCGATGACTACGGCGCGAGCGGCGAAGCCACTTTCATCATCAACGAGGAAGGCACGGTCTACACCATGGACTTCGGCGGACTGAAGCAGTGGGTCAACCTTCCGGGCCGCAACCCCGTTGCGAGGAATTGGGAAATCGCCAAGTAATCAATTGATCCGGGGATCCGAATTACGAAAAGGAGGGGGCGCAAGGCCCCTCCTTTTTCCTTTAAGAGCCCATGCGATGGCCGTCCCCGGTCCGCTGACCGCCGATGCGCACATGGGCCCGACAGACGACCGGGACATATCCGTCCATGGCCGGGGTTACGGGGCCGCTATCGGTTGCGGCAAGGGGCACATCCAAAGCCCGGGATTTTCATATCCTCAAACCGTGACCGTCGCCCTTGCCGATACGGGCATCGTAACCGTAGCCCCTGTTCCCGGGATTCACATCATCTATTTAAGTAACACTTTACCCGAGTGAAACGATCATAGGAGATCTGGATTGCTCGATCAAGTCGGGCAATGACAGCGCAAGAATAAGCCTGATGCAAATTATCCATCTTCATCCGTCATCCCACGGCTTGACCGGGGGAACCAGTTCTTTCATTCCGCTAAAGTGTAACCTAATTTAACGGGAATGATACGCATGAGGCACCCATGAGCCGGCGATCCCTTCATGTGCGCCACGGCCTGGCCCTGGCTCTGTGCATCGGCGCCATATTCGCCGCGTATGCGAATTCGTTCCAGGTGCCGTTCCTGTTCGACGACATTCCCAACATCAGGGATAATTATACGCTCCACGCCGCGACCCCGGCCGAAGTGTTCCACGCGCGGTATATGGCCGGGTCGTTCCTCCGCTATGCCGGTTTCGTCAGTTTCGCCATGAACCATCTGTTCTTCGGTCTGGCGACCCCGGGCTACCATCTGACCAACATCCTGATCCATGCGGCCGCGGCCTGGGTGCTCTATCTGCTGGTCCACCTGACGCTCACCCTGCCGCGGTTCAACCCGGCCACGCATCGATGGGCCGGCCCCGCCGCCCTGGCCTGCGCCCTGCTGTGGGCGCTGGCCCCGGTCCAGACCGAGGCGGTGACCTATATCGTCCAGCGGTTCACATCCCTGGCGGCACTGTGGTTCCTGGCGTCGTTTCTGCTGTACATCAAGGGGCGGCTGTGCCTGGCGGGCGGCCGGCCACGCATCGGCTGGGGCCTGATCGCCGCCGGCATTGTGACTTATGGCCTGGCCATGCTCACCAAGGAGAATACCATTGTCCTCCCGTTGGTGGTCATGGTCTACGAATACCTGTTCATCCATCCGCCGGACCGGCTGGACCTGCGCAAGCTCGCGGCGATGGTCCTGCTGCTGGGCCTTGCGGTGGGGTTGATGGGGCTCGTCAACGCGCATGTTTTCACCTTCCTGCAACTGTATGATATACGGCCGTTCACGCTGACCGAACGCATTCTCACCGAGTTCCGCGTGATGGTCCACTACCTGCAACTCATCGTGGTGCCGCTGCCGTCCCTGCTCAACCTCGACAAGAATTTTCCCATATCGACCGGTCTGCTTTCGCCGCCGGCCACACTCCTGGCCGCGCTTTTTCTCCTGGCGCTTTTGGTGGTGAGCCGCCTGACCTTCAAGCGCGACCCGCTGATCGCCTTCGGCATCCTGTGGTTCTTCATCAACAACATCGTCGAATCCACGATCGTGCCGCTTGAGATCGTTTTCGATCACCGGGTCTATCTCCCGTCCATGGGCATCTACCTGGTCCTGGTGGTCCTGGTCCTCCGGTGCATCCGGGGTGATATCGGCCGCCTGGAAGGGGGCCGCCCTTGAAACGCGTCTGGCCGGTCGCCGTGTTCCTGGTCCTCTGCATCGGCGTGTCCGGGGCCATGACCCTGCGGCGCAATACGGATTACCGGTCCGCCCTGGCGCTGTGGGAAGACGCGGCCCGAAAAAACAGGTTTGAAGACATCCGATCCATGGTTTCCTACGGCATCGCCCTTGAAGCGGCGGGCCGGTATGATGAAGCCATGAACATCCTTGAACGGGCCCTCAAGACGGATTTCTCCAAACGGCGGTTCTCGATCGAGAACATCAAGGTCCTGGCCGGCCGGCTGGCCGCCTATTACCCCCTCGATGTCATGCGGGAGATCCTGGAATTCATCGTGTGGCTCGATCCGAACGATGACGGCCCGCTCGTCGGCCTGGGCCAGTCGTATATCGCCAATGGCGATCTGGTCAATGCCCGCAAGGCCGCATCCCTGGCCTGCCGGCTTTTCTACAGCCCGTCCGCGCGGATGCTGATGGGGGATGTGTATGCGGCCAGCGGCGCCGTGGACCTGGCCGACCGCGAATATGCCGCGGCCTGGTCGATGGAGCCCAACAATCCCCGCCGGCCATCCAGACGCGTGGAGAACGCCATCCGGTCGGGGGACCGGACGGCTGTGGCCGACCTGCTGGACCAGGTGCGCCGGGATCTGACCCCGGGCGACGCGGCGCTCTACCAGGCGTTCGTTGACCGCCGGACCACGGGTGCCGCGGACGAGGTCTACCGTTTGTGCGCCTTCTATGCCTGGAGCGGTGATTTTGCCCTGTGCCGCGCGGCCGCCGACCAGTTCGCCGCGACCGCGGAAAGCGCGTCATCGACCCGACTGCTCGACATCGCCCGGATCTGCCTCTATATCCAAGACTTCGATGCCGCCATCGCCATGACCACTATCGTCCGGCAGGCCCTGGCCGACCCCGCTCCGGCGCTCATGCTCATGGCCGAGATCCACCAGGCGGCGGGACGGCCCTCCGAAGCGGCCGCCTGCCTTGAGGAGGTCCTGGCCGCGACGACCGATCCTGACAATGCCTTTGTCCTCCGGCGGCGCATTGCCGCTCTTGCGGGCGGGGGCCGGTCATGATCCCCCGTCGTGCACATCTCGTCGGGCTCGGCCTGGTACTGGCCATTCTCGGTCAGGGGTGGGCGGTGCGGGTGCGCAATGCCGACTGGTCCGGCGCCGACCGCATGGCCGGCCGGATGCTGGCCGCGGGAACGGGCAAAAGCCGCGCCCTGTGCCAACTGGCCGAAACGGCCGGTGCGGCCCAGGGCCCGCGGGCCGGCCTGGAACTGCTTGAGTCGGCGGCCCACGCCGGCATACCCCGGGACGACAACTGGCACCTGACCGCCGGCCGGCTCCGTCTCGGGCTGAACGACCTGGCCGGCGCGGAGCGGTCATTCGACGCGGTGGGGGCCGGAGCCACCCTGCGCCCGCGGGCGGATGTCTACCTGGGGCGGATCAAGCGGTATGCGGGCGATGATACGGCCGCCCAGGTCTGGTTCAGGCGGGCCGCGACCGCGGATCCGCGCAACTGGGAAGCCTGGTATGAGATCGCCCGCGTCCACGCCGATCGCCAGGAGACCGCCCTGGCACGGGCCGCCATTGAACAGGCCGCAGCCGTATATCCCCACGGCTACACGATCAACCGGCTGGCGGCCACCCTGTATGCCGGCGAAGCCCGCGCCTTGAAAGCCGCCGGCCAGCCCGGCGCGGCCCGTGAACTGTTCGTCCGGGCCGCGTCCTGTCTGGAACGGATCGCTCCGGAACGACGCGGGCAGACCGATGTGCAACTCTGGCACATCGATCTCCTGTTTGAAGCCCACCATGTCAAACCCGCGCTGAACGCCCTCAAGGAATTGCATGGGCGGCTTCCGCACGATGCCCAGGTCCTGCATGCCTACGGGTTCGCCAGCCAGGAGTATCTGCTTTACAAACGCGCGGAGGACCTGTTCCGGGAACTGGCCGCCGTCGTTCCCGACGACCCGGATACCCAGTATTGGCTGGCGGGCCTTTTGTTCATGCGCGGCCGCATACAGGAGGCCGCCGGGCTGTTCGAGGCCGTGGGACCGCGGTATGCCGCGGCCGGCATCACGACCCGCGTACCCGACATCATGAACAATCTGGCCCTCATTGACATGCGCCTGGGCGACCTGGCCGCCGCCGAAGTGAAGTTCAAACGCGTTCTGGAGGACACCCCCGGTTTCTGGCAGGCCCGCGCGGGGCTGGCCGAGGTGCACATCCTGCGCCATGATGCCGCGCGGGCCCGGGAAGCGGTCACCATCCTGCGCGGCATGGTCCCCGCATCCTATTTCGCCCTTATCCGCCTTGAGGGCATGCTTGCCATGGAGGAGAGGTATCAACATGACCTCGCCCGCTATCGCGATCAATGATCTCACGGTCACCTATCCCGGCGGGCTCTTCCGGGCGCCGCGCCGGGGCGTTAATGGCCTTTCGTTCACGGTCGACCGCGGTGAGCTCTTCGGGTTCCTCGGCCCCAACGGCGCCGGTAAGACCACGACGATCAAGGTCCTGACCGGGCTCCTTGCGCCCGACGGGGGCGGGATCCGCATCATGGACGCCGACATCCGTGACCGCGCCACGCGCCGCCGGATCGGATTCATGCCCGAGAACCCGTATTTTTACGAGCATCTTACCGCCCGGGAATCGCTGCATATGTACGGGGGGTTGTTTGACCTGCCCCGCGCCGCAGTCCGGTCCCGGGCCGATGTCCTGCTCGAGCGGGTGGGTCTGCGGGGCGTGGACCGGGTACGGGTGGGCGCCTATTCCAAGGGCATGCGGCAGCGCCTGGGGTTCGCCCAGGCGCTGATCAATGAGCCCGATGTCGTCATTCTGGACGAGCCGCTTTCGGGCCTCGATCCAATCGGCCGGGCGGAGATGATGAACATCATCCGCGACCTGCACCGGTCGGGCACGACCGTGTTCTTCAGTTCGCATATCCTGCCGGATGTGGAGCACACCTGCACGCGGGTGGCGCTTATCAACCAGGGCCGTCTCATCACCATCGGCCCCCTGGATGAGATCATCCGGGCCGGCGGGCATTCGGTGGAGATCGTGATCCGCGGGGCGGCCGATGCCGTGGCCGCGGCCGCCCCGGGGTATCCCGCCGAGGCCCGGCCGTCCGACCTGATCGCCGTGATCGTGCCCGATCAGCCGGCCGCCAACGCGGTCATCCGTGCCGCCGCGGGCCGTGGCTTGGAGATCGTCTCCGTGGAGCCGGGCCGCCAGACCCTGGAAAGCGTGTTCATCGAACTGGTCCAGAAAGCATCGGGAGGCTGACCATGGTCATAACCGCCATTGCACGCGTCACCTTCCTGGAATCGATCCGTAGCCGGGTCCTCTACCTGATCCTGCTCTTTGCGGTCGTGTTCGTCGTCATGGCCCGCGTTCTGGGCTACCTCTCCTCCGACGAGGAGACGGAAAAGATGATCATCATCTCCGGCTTGAGCGGCATGACCCTGTTCGGGTTCATCATCGCCGTTTTCTCCGGCATGAGCCTGATCCACAAGGAACTGGAACAGCGGACCGTGTATACGATCCTGTCCAAACCCGTGGGACGCCATGAGTTCATTCTGGGGAAATATACCGGTCTGATGATCCTCCTGACCCTGATCGTGCTCCTGATGGGGACGGTGTTCACGGGGTATTTCCTCTTCGCGGGCGGCACCCTCACCTGGGGGATGGGGGCCTTCCTCGTCCTCCTCCTGGCGGAGCTCTCCCTGGTGACGAGCATCGCCATCTTTTTCGCCCTGGTGGCGTCACCCATCTTCAGCGCCGTGGCCACCTTCTGCCTGTTCGTGGCCGGCAACGCCATGGATACGATCTTCGACCGGGTGCTCTATCTCCCGCCCGGCCATGACCTGGCCCGCAAAGCGATCATCGGCCTGCACATGATCATACCGAACTTCTACAATTTCAACATCACCGACCAGTTGGCCGCCCACATGCAGATACCCGTGCTGCAGGTGTTCCTGGGCGCCGTCTATGGACTGCTCTTCTCGGCGTTCTTCCTGTTCGCCGCGATCCTTGTCTTCAACGGCAAGCGCCTGCAATGAAATTGTCCCGGCCGGCCGCAACAGGGATCCTGGCCGTTCTGCTCGGCGGCGTGGTCCTGATCCAGTTCATCATCGACCAGCCCGAGTTCGAACGCCTGCACACCAAACACAAGATCAAGTATGAACGGATCGATGAGGGGGCCCATCTTCTCCCTGCGCCGGCCGTGCTGCGCGCAATCGTGGTCGGCTTCAATCCGCTCCTGGCCGAATTCCTGATGCAGGGATCATACAATTACGCCTATCAGTACAGTTTCGCCGGCCGCAACGAAGGCTACCTCAACCGGTTGTATGAAGGGGCTCTGGCGCTAAACCCCTACCATATTCCCGCCTACCGTAACGGCGGTTACTTCATCTACGGGCCGCGCAAGAGCCGGACCAACGCGGCCGTCTATTTCCGCAAGGCGGTGGCCACCTTCACCATGCCGGGATTGGCGCTCGATCCGGCCTGGCAGCCGGACATTTATATCCGGGAACGCCTGCGGAACAACAACGGGTTCCTGGCCGCGGTGCGTCGTGAGAGCGAACCGCCGGAAGTGGCGGTCAAGTTCATGGTCGAATTGGCGATCCATTATTTCGCCTACCTCAAGGATGTCCCCACCGCGGCGGATATCTACCGCTGCGCCCAACGCGTCTTTCCCAAATACCGCGACGACCTGTATGAGTCGGAGATCGCCCTGCGCACCGAGGAGGGTCAGTTCGGGCTGATCATCGACCGGTGGCGCAATTACATCGAGGCCAACCGTGACAACCCCCGCAAGGTGGCCGAAGGCCTGCGGCAGATCATGGCCGGCGAAACATCCCATCTCCTCAGCCTGCACCAAACCTTCCTGGACGGCTACTTCAAGGGGCATGCGGCCTACCCGGCCGATCTGGCGGCATTTACCCGGCCGGAGGGCCGTACGGACGCCTTCGGCCTGGTCTTCATATATCTTCCCGCCAGCGGCACGGTCCTGTCGCGGGCCATGTTGCGGGAGGAATTCAAAGGGCACTGGGTGGCCCTCCGGCGGGCCATCACGGCCTGGCATGACCGGGAGGGGGCCTATCCTCCCGACCTGGAGGCGCTCAAGGTGCTTCCGCCGCGGTATCCTTTGACCGTTACCTTTCCTTATGACCCGGCTACGGGCACCGTGGACCTGCCGGACGGCTACGGCGATGATCCAGCCGCCCTGCTGGTCCTCCTGGTCTCGGCCGCCCTGCGGTCAGCCGTTGCAGGCGGGGATGTTCTACCGGCCGGCCCGCCTTCGGATGCATGGGCGGTGTCTCTGCCGGATGATACCCGCCGGCAATGCCTGGACCTGTGGGCGCAGTATGCCGACTGGGAATTCAGCGTTCTTGCGGGTGCACCGTCCCTGGCATTGGCCATGCGTTCCGCCTCGGGCGCGACCCTGATGGCCGATGGCTCGGGCCGCGTCTGGCGCGGAACCACGCTGGTCATGCCGCTGACCTGGCCGGCCATCATGGCGGGCTGGGAACAGGTGGTCGAATGAGGACCATGCGGTACATCGGTTCCGCCATTCTCCTTGTGGCGGTCATCCACGGGTATAACAACGGGGTGCGCGCGACGGTCCACCGGCAGCTCGCGGATGGAGCGACCGCCGATGCGCGCCGTTCGGTCGCGATGCTCATGCTGATCGATCCGCTGGTCCATCACGGCCGCGGATCGCATATGGAACTCCTGGCCGATGTCCGGGCGGCCGAGACCGCCCGCCAGTTCCGGCTCTTCAACCTGACCGGTGATGACGGACGGATCGACCTCGCGACGCTGCCGGCGGCACCAGCGGGCCTGGCTCCAGCGGATGCGGCCGCTTGGTGCCTGACCTACAACCGGATGGCGGGGTTGCTGAATGAAGGGGACCTGACCGGCGCCGCGCCCCTCCTCGCCGAACTCATGGGCCAGCCCGTCGAACCGATGGATGCGGGCACAGCCGCGGCGATCATGGAAGCCGACACCGATTACCGCCAACGGATGGGCCCGGTCATCGCCGCGCTGGAACAGGCCAGCCGTTTCCTCGCCGCCCCCCGCGATGATCGTGACCTGGTGCGGGGGCTGGCGCTGCTGGCGGATATCGATGACCGCCTGATCCTGCGTTTGGGGCCCGACCAGCCGTTGACCCGCCTGCATGGGCTGGCCGGGGCTGTATTCAAGGGGTTGTTGGGCCGGGTCATCAATGCACAGGGAGGGGATCCCGCCCGATGGGCTGAAGTCGGGACCTATTACCGGGTGGCGTGCCGGCCGGTTCTGGATGCGCTTAGTACACCGCCCCATAATAAAGGGGCCGGATCTCAATCGTCTATAACGACCCGATTCCGGAACGCTGGTTCAAGCCGGATCTTGTTTGGTAGTGGCACGGCATGCCGTGCCCCCAATTCAGATTTCCTGATCCCTATCCGTAACCGGTCATGTTTTTCGGAAAAAGGGTTGGCACTTTTTCGACCCACAGGTGATTGTACGGGGAACATCCGGATGTCAACCGTGTAGGGGCGGGTTTGAAACCCGCCCTCCCGTCTAATCGCGAAA
>JBDREB010000170.1:0-3130 GCA_043820325.1 Planctomycetota bacterium
GGGACATGATCTTCCGTCCGCATCCGGCGTTGCTCGTCGACGCCGGATCTTTCCATTGATACGGCTCCTCCTCGCGCCTTGGCTGCGGACGGAATCTCTATGTCGAAATGGATACTTTATTCATTTACGGGCACTTACGGCTGGGTGGTACCGGCCTGGTCCGCCCCCTCCCCGGCCGGTGGTTCTCCGGCGGGCGGCGGAGCGGTTTCCGGCGCGGCACCGGTATCGCCACCGGCGGCCGGCGGCGCGATCTGGTCCGCACCGGCCTCAGGGGCGGCATCCGGCGCCGCTTCCGGGGCGGCGGGGGTCTCGGCGGCGGCCGGCGGCACCGGCGCGACAGGCACTTCGACCGGCTTGGACTGGACCTGGAACTTGCCCCGGTTGCTGGTCCACCAATCATTGAACACCCGGGGTTCGGCCGCATCCTGGCCGGTCAGGGAGTTGAGCGCCTTGACGGCGTCCGGCTTGATCTTCAGGTAAAAGTTGAGCAGTTTCTGGACTTTGGCGCTCGTCCCCTGCTCGTCCTCGATCTTCTTCCAGGCCCGGTAATAGATGTCATTGATGATGCTGACGCTTTCGCGGTCCCGGATGTTCGCGAGCGTGGCGAACACCACGGCCAGGATCGCGGCATCTTCCTGAAAGCGCTGGATGTACTTTTTCAGGTTGGGCAGGGCGGCCGGATCGGGGGCTTCACGGTAATAGGCCAGGATCGCCGTGAATTTGGGGGCATTGCGGTTCACCTTGTCCAGGGCGAGCGCCATGATGGTCGCGATCTTGCGGGCGACGGCGGGCTCGGCCCCCGGCCCCCCGGCGGTCGCCCGCCGGGTTTCCGCGGCCATGATCACGGCGGCGGCCTCAAAGATCGCGCCGTTGAGCTGTTCGTCCATGGCACCGCCTAAAAGCTGCCGGCAGTGCTGCAGTTTGAATTCGACGCCGAATCCTTCACCGGCGAGCCCCTGGACCAGGGCGGCGATGCGGGCCGTATCCTTCGCCCCCACCGCCTTCCTGAACTCCACGGACCAGGCCTGCTCCGCCGGAGTGGGAGCCGCGAACGCCCAATGGCAGGCCAGGCATGCGATCAGGACGATCAGTGTGCGCATGGGATTCTCCTTAAAACCTTACTGCCCGGATCGATCCAACAGACATTCGGCGAAGAGGGGAAAGAGGACGCCCGGGTCGCCCTCGACGCATTCGACCGCCAGGCCCGCGCCGGACAGGACCTCCCGGAAATCCTCCGACACGCGCCCCGCGAAATAGGCCGCGGCCGCCTGTGTGCCGCCCATCTTCTTGTTGGCCCGGATACGCATGATATCGACGAAGAACGACAGGGTCGCGGGCCCGCACCCGGGGAATATCACCAGGGGCTGGCGGCCCTGCGAGAACAGGGTGACGATGCGGTGCAGCGTCTCCTCGCGGCCGGGAATGACCCCGAACTGGTACAAAAGCGGGCTCGATTCGACCGTGGGGATCACCGTCCAGCACTCGTGCTGGTGGCAATTCCACAGCAGGGAATGGTCCGGATGGGGCCAGGTACGGCCGGCCATGACTTCGCGGAGCCCGTCGGCAACGCCCTTGACCGGCCGGCCGACGATGTCGCCAAACAGCCCGAAGGTCTCCGCGGAGACGCCGAAGGCGCCCTGGAAGGCCTCGACCTTCAATGCCCGCGGCGCGATGCCGGCGGCCGCCTCAACATCCTTCATGGCCGCCAGCAGGCTGACGATCACCCCCGTCACACAGCGTTCCCGCACCAGCCGGATCATCCACCCCGTCAACCCCGCGGCCAGGACCCCCTCGTCCACGCACAGCACGATATCGTCCCCCCGGCGCTGACGCTCCTGGACTAGGGGGAGCAGGCGCCGGACGGCGGCCACGGGCGGGCATTCGGGCAGGTGCAGCATGACCAGGTCATGGAACGGCCGGTTGCGGCCGACGGGATGGTAGCCGCAGGGCGGGGGCGCGCTCAAGGCCACCTGGTCGCGCGCGGGGAGGAAGAGCCGGGAGATGTCCGCGGGTTCGGGGGCGGTCCGCTGGGCGGCGGGCGCCAGCGGGGCCTCCTTGAAATGACGGTCGCTTTTTTCCTGGATCTCCCGCTCGAAATCGCTGTCCTTGTCCAGTGACAGGTTGCGGATATCCAAAAATTGGACGGCGTTCTCGGCCGTGGACAGGTGGCTGCCGCCGCCGATATCGGCCAATTCGGCCGTCAGCGGCCTGTCGGCGGCCGCCGGCGGCGGGGCCAACCCCATCTCATCCAGGCTCATCTCGATCGTGGCGTTGAAGTCGCGCACATCCTGCATGAAGGTGGCCCCGAAAATATCATCGCCGGGCTCCGCAACGATGGTAGCGGTCTCATCCTTGCGCGGGGCGGCGGCGGGCGGCGGTCCATCCCGGCGGCGGGCATCCTCTTCGCGGATCGATCGTTCCACCCGGTCGAGGATCGCGGTCTTCACCTTGAGGTCGGCCCGGGACTGGTCGGCGCTGCGGTAGACCATCGCGGCGGCGGCCGCCTCGCCGGGCACGATGTCGATCACGCCGGCCAGGCCGAAGGCGGCCAGCCGTTCGTTCAGGCGCGGATCGGAATTGACGATGATGAAATTGCCGCGGCTGCGGGCGATGAAAAAGAAAAGCGAAAAAAGCACGCGCAGGAAATAGGCGCTGACCGAGGCACACCCCTCGAAGACCACGATGATATGGCGGGCCTTGTTCTCAAGGACCGCATTGAGGCACCCGGTGACCTGGTGGATATCCGCGGGCTGGACATCGCCCCGTACGCGGACGAGGTAGATCCGCTGGGTCCGGTCAAACACCTGCGAGGTGATCTGCATGGGATTCCTTTAGTACACCGCCTAATAATTGACGGACTCGCAAAAAGTCCACAATCCTACTGTGTGCGCGCTTTTCCCCGTAACTGCGACCCTTGCGGTCGCCCATCCGGAGGCGGGGTCAAGCCCCGCAGCTACAAGGACTTGCGAGGAAGCATGGTTACCACCGGCTGTGTGCGCGCTTTTCCCCGTAGCTGCGACCCTTGCGGTCGCCCATCCGGAGGCGGGGTCAAGCCCCGCAGCTACAAGGACTTGCGAGGAAGCATGGTTAGTGCCCGTAAATAAATAACCTATCCATTTCGCGTGCGGTG
>JBDREB010000171.1:0-2029 GCA_043820325.1 Planctomycetota bacterium
GGGTGCAGACCAGTACCCGAAGAGGAAACCATTTTTCAGGCATGCGCAGGGTTTGGGGTGTCAAATAGGCATTGGAAGGCGGGGCACTGCCCAAATCTATAAAGGGCAGTGTCAGGTCAGCCTTGCAATGCCGGCACTTCACGGACGGATCCCTTCGAATCCGTCGCCGACAACGGGATGGGAGCGGTCCCGGTCTGAAAGCTCGGTGATATCCAGCGGCCATTTGATAGCCAACCGGGGATCGTGGATGTTCAGCCCCCCTTCGGCATCGGGCGCATAGGATGCCGTGTGCAGATAGATGAGTTCGCAATCTTCCGTGAGCGTCTGGAAGCCATGGGCAAACCCCTCCGGGATGAGCAGGCTTTTATGGTTACACGAGGAAAGGGTTTCACCATGCCCGCATAGGAAGGTCGGTGATCCCTTCCGGAGGTCCACCGCCACATCGAAGATCTCACCGCTCAGGCAACTGACGATCTTGGCTTCGGTATGCGGCGGATTCTGGAAGTGCAATCCACGCACCGCACCTTTTTTCCGGGTGAACGAATGATTGATCTGGACAATGGGCGCCTTCAAACCGGCGGCGCGGAATTCATCGGCACAGTAAAAACGGCTGAAAAATCCCCGGCCATCCTCGCTGGTTCTGCGCTGGATGACGGTCAGCCCGGAGAGCGGCGTTGGTATGAAGTCGAAATGCGGCCTGGTCATAGTGCGGTATCCCCGGTATTGTATTCGGCAATTTGAGCCAGGGAGACGGCATGCATGTCTGCGCCTTGCCTGCAGGCGGCATACCAGGCGAGGGTCTTATCCAGTGCCGTTTCCAGCCGCCAGCGCGGTTGCCAGCCCAACCGGGTACGGGCCTTGTGGCTGTTGAGCTTGAGGAAATGGGTTTCATGGGGCTGGGGCTGGGGCTGCTGTTCGCACTTCCAGGCTGCGCCGGGAGTTGCGGCGGCGAGCCGTTCGACGATCCAGCGTACGGTGCGGGCGTCTGTATCGGCCGGGCCGAAATTCCACGCTTCCGCGTAGGCACCGCCATCCGTGCAGAGGCATTCGGCCAGGCGCAGGTAACCGGCAAGCGGCTCCAGCACATGCTGCCAGGGGCGCACCGCCTTGGGCGCGCGGATACGCAAGGCCTGCCCCCGTTCGTGGGCCCACAGAAAGTCGGGGATGAGACTGTCGGCGGACCTGTCGCCTCCGCCGATGACATTGCCCGCCAGGGCGGTGGCGATGCCGATGGTGCGGCCGGGGGCGCCGAGAAAGGACCGCCGGTAGGCGGCGGTGACCAACTCGGCACAGGCTTTGCTTGAGCTGTAGGGATCGTACCCGCCGAGGGGTGCGGTTTCCTTGTACCCGGATCTGAGTTCACGGTTTTCGTAGCATTTGTCGGTGGTAATGATCACGGCCGCCTTGACGGACGGTGTCTGCCGGATGCACTCAAGAACATTGACCGTGCCAATGACATTGGTGGTATATGTTTCCACCGGCTGGTCATAGGAGTAACGCACGAGGGGTTGTGCCGCCATGTGAATGATTATTGCCGGATGCGCGGCCTTTATGGCCCCGGCCAAAGCCTTGATGGCGCGGATGTCGGCTATAGTGCTGGCGACCATGCCCGCTTTCACGCGCGCAACAGTGAACAGATTCGGTTCGGTGGGCGGTTTAAGGGCATAGCCATGGACCTTGGCCCCCAGGCTCTGAAGCCACAGTGCCATCCAACCCCCTTTGAAACATCCAACCCCCTTTGAAACCCGTATGGCCGGTTGAGGGACTTGCGAAACCTCTCTGTGATCCCGGATGATTCACAGTTCCACAAAAACGAACTTTGCTGAACTTGCGCAAAGTATTTTGCGCCAATTACGCCGATGGGATATGATACGAGTCGAGGAATCGAAATCCAGACAAAAATACAGAAAAAACCACTTGAGCCGTTTGCCCAACTCTCCGAAACACGGCGGAATCATCCGCTGTGATATCTGTTTGCGAAAGATTGCTTGCGCCTTGAATTTCATTCAATCGGTCCACACCCCGACCC
>JBDREB010000172.1:0-17474 GCA_043820325.1 Planctomycetota bacterium
ATGGCCCCTACAGGAAATCCCGGCAAAAGCATCTGGTGCATGACCATTCATCCTGAAGTCCGACCCCAGAAAGGATAGCCGCCGCAACCCATTTGTCACGCGGAAAATGCGCCAAACCCGTTCCGGAAAACCATCAGTCCATCCCACAGGGATCAGGAAATCTGAAATGGAGGTTTCTCCGCCCGCGGGTTCCACGGAGAACACGGCCGCGCCTGGCGCGACCATGACCTATACCATGAGCCAGCGCAAGCTGGAGCAGACCGCCCAGATCACGGGTGGTTACATCACCTGTTCCCTGCCGGAGCAGGTGACCTTCGTAACCGGATCACAAAATCCCGCGGCAGACTTCACCTATGTCGCGGCTGCGCGCATGGCGCAGTGGGGTCCGTTCACCTATGCCCTCAACACGACCTTCGACTGGCGGACCTATTCGTTCCAGGTGACCGTGAACACGGTTGCCGCCGGGAGCATCATCAATACCAACGGCGAATTCAACGCCACCGGTCAGCCCGAACTTCTCTCCAACATCGTGCGCACCACCGTTCCCGGGCCCACGATCGCGGTGACCAAGGCCGGCCGGGCGACGGCACCGGTGGGCGGCGTCATCACCTATACGATCGCCTATTCCAATCCGAGCGGCCTGCCCGTGACCGGTCTGTCGGTCACGGACACGATCCCCGCCGGCACCGCCTATGTGGCCGGGTCGCTCAAGCTGAACGGCGCGGCGCTCACGGACGCCAATGACGCAGACGCGGGCCGGTACACGGGCACGGGCATTGTCGTCAATCCAACGGGTACGCTTGCGGCCGGCACTTCAGGGACGGTGGAGTTCCGGGTCACGGTCATCGGCATGCCCTGGTCCGGGTATGTGAGCAATTTCGCGACTTTCGACAGTGCCGAGACCAATCCCTTGAACTCGGCCGCGGTGACGACCTATATCACCAACCTGCCGGCTGACCTTGCGGCCGACAAGACCTATGCGGTCCCGGCGGGCGAGATCGTCTATACGGCCACCGCCACCAATGCCAGTACCACCATCCCCCAGACCAACGTGGTCCTGCGCTGTGCGGTGCCCGCCAATACGGCCTACAAGGCCGCCAGTGCCACCAACGGCGCCGCCGAGGCGGGCGGCATCGTATCGCTGAACGTGGGCACCCTGGCCGCTTCGGCGTCCGCATCGTTCCAGTTCACCGCCACGGTCAACAACCCGCTGGCCGGCGGTGTGAACATCGTCACGCATTCCGAAGCCGTGAGCGCCGAAGCGGGCACGGTCATCGGCACCACCGTCACCCTGCCCACGGTGAACCTCCAACTCACCAAGGTGGCCGACAGATCGGCCGTCCCGGTGGGTGGTACGATCCAATACACCATCACCTACGCCAACACCGGCACGGCCGCGGCGACCACGGTGGTGATGACCGATGCGGTCGACAGTCGTTTGACCTATGTGAACGGTTCCATCGCCGGCACGGGCGCCGATGCCTCCAATCCGGCGCTCCTGCGCTGGGTCATCGGCACCATCTCCGCGGGCACGGGCGGCACCACGGCCGGTTTCCGGGCCACGGTGAACACCGGCGCTGCGGGCGCCATACCCAACGCCGCGTCCATGACCGCCGTCCAGTGGACCCTGGCGAGCCCGCCCGCCAACGTGGTGGTGAGCACGGGCGGCATTGTGCTCGGTTCGGGTCCCCCGGCCTGACGACGCAGTTCGGCACGGGTAACCAGGGCGAGACCGTGTATTACAGCCTGACGGTCGTCAACAGCGGCGCTGTGCCGGATTACGCCGATCTTACCGCATCCAACGGCATATGGGGTGCGGTCACGTTCTACCGCGATGTGGACGGCGACGGGGTCTACGATGCCGGCCTGGACATCCTGCTTGCCGATACCAAGGGCCCGGGTCCCGAAACACCGGATCTCGCACCCGGCCAGTCGGTGAATATCCTCGCGGGCGTCACCATTCCCGCGGGTGCGGCGGACGGGGAATTCCACGACACCATCGTCACGGCCACCTCGGGCAATACGCCCGCCCAGTCGGGTTCGATCGTTTCCCAGACATGGGTCATCAATCCGCTCTACGCGGTCATCATCGGGCTCAAGGCCGCACCAGTCGACGGCGGCATCGAAGTCTCGTGGGTGACCGGTTTTGAAATGAACAACCTCGGGTTCAATGTCTATCGCCGCACGGGCGATGGGGAATGGGTCCGCGTCAACGCCGGACTCATCGCCTCGACATATGCGGCCGTTTCCGGCGTGCGGTATGCCTTCCTTGATTCGGGGGCGGTTGCGCAGGACGGCCTGTGTTATCTCCTTGAAGACATTGACATTATGGGGCGGTCATCCTTCCACGGCCCGGTTTCTGTGAACGGGACCGGCACCGGGACTACCGGTCAGACCATCGGCACGACCGCCGGGACGACGGCGCCCGCTGTTCTGCCCCCCCGTGATCTTCCGTACGATCGAGAGCGATGCGACCGGCATGGTCATCGATGTGGTCTTCCCCGAGGCTGCGGTCCGTACGCTTGCCATCAACGGCGGCACATGGCTCGATATCACCATGCCCAAGGCCGGACACCCGGCCGAACCGGGCGTGCCGGCTCTCCCCTATGTCGGCATCGCCCTTGAAATTCCGTCCGGTTCACGGCTGGTCGTCGAAGCGGTGGATGCAGGTGATACCCTTGCCGGCCGGCCGGTGCCCGTGCCCGCCTACAGGGTGGAGGGGAACCGGACCGTTCCGGTCTACACCTTCGACCCGACCTGGTACGGTGCGGCACCGGCGGCCTTCCCTGCACAGCCCGCCGAACTGGTCTATCTCGGCCGGTCGGGCGATCGCGATCTCACGGCCCTGCGGTGCAATGCCAGCCGCTGTGACGGCGCGTCCACGGTCCTTTATGCGGCCATGCGTGTGCGTATCACCTATCCGGAGGCCGGGCTGGATACAACGGTCGCCCTGGCGCGCGTGGCGCCGCCTGCCGCGCCCGTACGGAGCGCGCCGCCCCGTCAGCAGCGCCTATGGTACGGTCTTCATTGAAACGGCCGCCGATGGTGTTTACCGCGTCACGGGAAGCGATTTCTTGAATGCCGGCATTAACATCGCCACCTGGCCAGCCGACCGGATCGCCCTGTATAACGGCGCCTCCGAACTCCCCATCGTGGTCAGTGACGACGGTGACAACTCTCTGGAGGAGAACGAAGCGATCACCTTCATCGGTTCGGCGTACAAGGATGCCTACACGGCCCGGAATGTCTACCGGCTGGGTGTCAAGTCCACGGCCGGCTTGCGCATGGCCGAAGTTGCCCTAGCGCCCGCGGGCGGCACCGACCGGACCGCCGACGGGTTCGTCCGGACATTTGCCTGGGAGGAGGAGAATATCTACCAGAGCATGTTCCCGGCCGACCCCGAGGCCGACCACTGGTATGCCGGCGTCCTCTATTCCGGCGCCGCTTCCATGGATATCCCCCTTGATCTCGGCAATGTGTTCACCGGTGCCGGCCAGACGGCCACCCTCACGGTCCATCTCATGGGCCTCGGTGACGACACGGCCCTGGATCCCGATCACACCATCACGGTCAAGGTGAACGGGACCACGGTGGGCACCACCACATTCGACGGCGCCATCGCCCACACCGCGGCTTTCGACTTCACCCAGGACCTGCTTGTGACCGGGACCAACACGGTGACCATCGCCACTTCGGGTGCGCCGATGGATGTCGTGCTGGTCGACCGGATCACGCTTGCGGCCCGGACCAACTTCACCGCCCAGGCCGATACCCTCCGGCCGGCCCTTGGCTCGGCCGGGCTGTATTCGCTTGCCGGTTTCACTGAAGACACGGTCCAGGTCTTCGATGTTACCGGCACGCCCGCTGTGGTCACCGGCGCCCAGGTGGTCGGCGGAACGGTCACCCTCGAGTCTGCTGTCCCGCGCACCCTGCTGGCCGCGGCTGAAAGCGCCCTGCCGGCGCCCGCCGCCATCGTCCGCATACCCGGCCAAAACCTGGCAACTCTTGCCCCGTGCGACTACCTGGTCATCTCGGGTTTCAGCGACATGGATTTCGTGTCCGACCTGGCGGCCATCCACCCCGACCTCACGGTCACGGGGGTCGATGTACGGGATATTTACAACCAGTTCGGCGACGGCCGGGTGGCGCCGCAGGCCATCAGGGATTTCATCGCCCATTGCGTCACCACCTGGCCGGTCCCGCCCCGGTTCGTGCTATTAGCGGGAGATTGCGCCTACGACCGTACCGGGCTGGTGCCCACCAAGTACATCTTGGACGAGTTCTACGGTGTGGTGCCGGCCGACAACTGGGTGGCCTGCGTTTCGGGGGCCGATGCCATACCCGATATCGCCCTGGGCCGCATACCCGCCGACAGTCCGGCCGAACTGGCCATGGCCATCACCAAGGCCGGCCAGTATCGCAACCTGGCCCCGACAGGCGACTGGGAGACGAACCTGATCTTCACGGCCGACGACGATGACGGCATTGCCGGGGACGAGGCCTTTCCCGGCCTGAACGCAGAACTGGCCGGACTCGCCGGCGGCGATTACAACCGCATGATGATCAACCTGCGCGATTTCGCCGACCCGGCCGACTGCACCGCCGACCTTGTGTCCAAGATCGACCAGGGCGCGCTTATGGTCGAATACATGGGCCACGGCGGCGTATGGGTCTGGGCGTCGGAACCGCTCTTCACCGATGTGGAGGCCAAGGCGCTGGCCACCGTCAACTTCAGGTATCCGTTCTTCGTGACCATGGCCTGCCTGGACGGGTATTTCATCGAGCCCGACCCCGCTTTCCGGAGCCTTTCCGAGCACCTGCTCTTCAATCCGAACGGCGGCGCCGTGGCCTGCTTCGCCTCGGCTGGGTTCGCCAACGCCGAGGACAAGTTCCCCCTCGGCCGCGGTATATATACCGCCGTGTTCGAAGATGACATCCGCACCCTCGGCGAGGCCGTGCGCCGCGCCAAGGAGAATTACGCGGCCGTGAACGCGGGCTATGCCGAACTCGTGCTCCAGACCCACAACCTCATCGGCGACCCGGCGCTCGAACTGCGTGTCCCCGCGCCGCGGAAGGTCACGGGCCTGCGGGGCACTGCTGATGATAAGGGTGTTACCGTGACCTGGAACGCGGGTGACGCGGATGTGACCGGGTATACGGTCTATCGCTCATTGGACAACGGCACTTTCGTCCTGGCCGGGCAGACCGCCGTGGGCGTCATGGCGCTCGCGGATGCCGCCGTACCGCACGATACACGGGTCTATTACCTGGTGGTGGCCGCAAACAGCCGCGGCCTCGAATCCGTGCCTTCCGATACGGTCGCCGTGCGCACCAATAAAGACATCAATGCCGACGACGGTCTATTCGGGTGTACGGCCGGTCATGGCCGCACAGCGGCCGCAACGGTGCTGGCCATCATGGGGATGCTGGTCGGCCTGACCGCGATGCGGAGGCGGTTATAGGATTTGTTAACGGCCGCAATGGCCCCAAGGCAGGCGACCACAAGGGTCGCAGCTACAAGAGGGGATCGGCGGCCTTTGCCTTTGTAGCTGCGGGGCTTGCCCCCGCCCTCTTGGAACAGTGAAAAGGCAGGCGACCACAAGAGTCGCAGCTACAAGAAGGGATCGGCGATCTTGGTTTTGTAGCTGCGGGGCTCGACCCCGCCCTCATGCGGTTGGAAGCGAGAACGGGAAAAGGCAGGCGACCACCTTTCGACCCTTCGACAGGTTCAGGGTTGAGAACAACAGGCTCAAGGTCGCGGCTACAAGAGAGGACCGGCGATCTTTGGCTTTGTAGCTGCGGGGCTTGTTGTTCTGAACCATGAGCGAGTTTCGAGTCGAAGGGTCGAAGGGACCCCGCCTTCTTGCGGATGGGAGCGAAAACAGGGAAAAACAGGCGACCACCTTTCGACCCTTCGACAGGCTCAGGGTTGAGAACAACAGGCTCAAGGTCGCAGCTACAACGGGACAATAACGACAATATGAAAGGCTGTTCCTTTGCCGCTGAAATACCGTAAACATGTCCGGTTGGACAGAATGCTCTACACCGGGCCCGGAATGTATTTTGTCACCATGGTCGCGCGTGAAAGGCGGAAAATATTCCTGGGCGTGATCAAACGGACGATAGAGGCGGAACTGGAAGGATTGCCCGCGCATTATCCGGGATGGCAGGTCCGCTATCATGTCGTCATGGCCGACCATATGCATGCTGTATTTGGCGCCCGGTCGGCCGGTATCCCGTTAGGCAAGGTGGTCGGCGGCTTCAAGTCGATTATTTACAGGCGGTTACGGGCAGAATGCGGGTGTAAGCTGTCACCATGGCAACCGAATTATTATGAGCACATTATCCGGTCGGAAGACGAACTGAAAAAGATCGTTCTATACATTCAGGCCAATCAGGGGCGGGAAATGATCGAGTGGGACCGGGTGGATTCGTATCAGGTGTAGGGGAGATCTAAAATGCAGGCGACCGCAAGGGTCGCGGCTACAAGAGGGATCGGCGATCTTTGCCTTTGTAGCTGCGGGGCTTGTTGTAAACCCAGAGCTTGTTGTTCTCAACCCTGAGCGAGTTTCGAGTCGAAGGGACCCCGCCCTCTTGCGCTTTGGGTGACCTGGCGGTACAGCCGGTTACATGCCGCCGAGATTCACCTGGAAGGTCCGGGTAAGGATCTGGCGGGTTTCAATATAGTCGGGGATGTCGTTCGCATTATTATCCACACCAGCGGCCGAGCCCTCCTCGGTGAAAAAATGGAGCGTGATGGTGATCAGCGGTATGGTCGCATCACGACCGAAACTAATGCTGTTGGTGGTGCCAAAATACAGATCCGGGGCGACCGGTACGGCATCGCCGATCACCGTGTCGATGCGCACCAGAACGCATTCATCGACCATTCCGTTCCCGTTGTCATCGATACCGTTCGTTAATTCGTGATCGGCCAGCCGAAGCTCGTAGCGGATGGGATCGCTCCAGACTACGCTGAATTCGGGGCCGGGGTAGAATGTCGGGGGCACTATTTTGCGGAACTGGATGAACGCGGCGGAAGTGTTCGCCGCCACGCTGATGTCATCGCCGGCAAAAATGGGATTCCACCTGGTGGCGGAATCGGTCCGGACCAGTTCACCGGGAGGATTTTCCGCATTGCCCCAATAATGGGGCGCGGACTGGGAAAGGTCCATCTGCATGGTTTCCATCAAACGGACGATATTCTGCTCGGTGCGGGCATTGATCGTATTGGATCTGGTTTCCTGGGTGGCGCTCATCGAGAACATGAGGGCTATGCCCACGACCACAAACAGGATGGACGATGCGATCATCAATTCCAGCAGGGTGAAGCCGGTGCTTTTCATCGACATACCGCTTTCAAAAGGTGGGTGAGACCCAGATCGTGACCGATTCGATGGTCGAATCCTCATGCGCGCCGGGAGTGTAATCGGAGTCCTGTCCCTTGACGAGCCGGGAACGGTATTCGATGGTGAGCGTGAATTCGATCAGGTCCGGGGTTGTACCCGAATTCGGTATGGTGGTTGCATCGGGAAGGGTGATCGTCGGGGCAAAAGCCCTGATCGTGCCGAGGGCCGGCTCGCGTCCGGGTAAGAATGGCGGTATAAGCCCAGTGAACCGCGGATCGTTGGCCCAGTTGCCGTTAAAAGGCGGGTACGGGGGGACCGTGGTCGCCGGATCGGGGGACTTGACCGGGATCGTTGAATCGGCCCAGAGGCCGAACACCGGGAAATACGAGGTGGAGCCGGGACCGATGCTCGGAAAGGTATTGCCGAATTCGAGTTTGAGATTCGCCAGCGGTGTCGCCTTCAGCCGTTCGGTCTGGTTGCTGAGGGCGATGATGGCGAGATGCTGTTCCTCGGTGTAGGCGTTGGAGGTCCACGCCGCCTGCATCACGGCCATGAGGGCCGCAATGCCGATGGAGAGGATGGTCGTGGCCAAGAGCACCTCGAGGAGTGAAAAGCCGGAGCGCACTTTCATGGCGGATCCCTTTCTCGGGAAAAACACTAGCTTATTGTAGTGCGGATCACATGCCTGTCAATAGAAAACCCGTAACAATTCATTATTGCGGCCTTTCCGGAAGG
The DNA here is from genome assembly GCA_043820325.1 of Planctomycetota bacterium. Taxonomy (GTDB): domain Bacteria; phylum Planctomycetota; class JBDREB01; order JBDREB01; family JBDREB01; genus JBDREB01. Next base: position 8,085 of record JBDREB010000172.1, read on the forward strand.
GCACTTGCTTCCGCTTGTCCGGCCAGCCGGAAAAGAGGCGGGGTCCCTTCGACCCTTCGACAGGCTCAGGGTTGAGAACAACAGGCTCAGGGTTGAGAACAACAAGCCCCGCAGCTACAAATCCAAAGACCACCGATCTCCTCTTGTAGCCGCGACCCTTGCGGTCGCCTGCATTTTCACCAGTTTACCAAACAGCCCATGAGGGCGGGGTCAAGCCCCGCGGCTACAAAGGCAAAGACCACCGATCTCCTCTTGTAGCCGCGACCCTTGCGGTCGCCTGTATTTTCACCAGTTTACCAAACAGCCCATGAGGGCGGGGTCGAGCCCCGCGGCTACAAAGGCAAAGACCACCGATCTCCTCTTGTAGCCGCGACCCTTGCGGTCGCCTGTATTTTCTCCAGCTTACCAAACAGCCCATGAGGGCGGGGTCGAGCCCCGCGGCTACAAAGGCAAAGACCACCGATCTCCTCTTGTAGTATTTTCACCAGCTTACCAAACAGCCCATGAGGGCGGGGTCGAGCCCCGCGGCTACAAAGGCAAAGACCGTCGCTCCCTATCTTGCAGTCGCGACCCTCGGATCCAAAGAACAGCTGTCCTGAAAGAATGCCTTACGGCTGGTCCGTGCCGGCGTCACCGGCCGGTTCCACGGTCCCGGTTTCGATCGGCGGCGGGGCGGTCGCCGTCCCGGTCAGCGTGGCGATCATCTCGACTGCTTTATCCCTTACCGGGTACCGGCCCTCCTGGAAGTAGGGATCATTGGCCGCCACTTCCTTGAGCTTGTCGATCACCGCCGTCCGTTCCGCCTGGGCCAGGTTCGGCCAAGTCAGGGGCACGGTGAAGATGACCGCTGTGCGCATGGTTTGATCGTTGCTCTCCAGCCCCATCCGCAATGTGTATTCGGAGAGATGGAGGTCCAATTCCTCGGGCGGTATGGCCTGTGCGGAGACAAGGTTGGTAAAGGCCTTGAGCTCGGCGCCGGACAGGCTTTGGTTCTGAAGCCTGGCGGCGATCCGCTGCCGGAGCTGGTCGAGCGGCAGGTCGGCCCTGGGGTATTGCCGCATGATATCGTACAATTTCAATGCCACCTTGGGGGACGGGCCGTTCAGGTACGGCGCCGGGTCGATGCGGGCGGTATCGGGCTTCTGGACCATGGCATACAAGTACAGGGCCGCCATAATCTCTTTTTCACTGCGGGCCGCGGCGACCTCCGGGGCGTTCAGGCGTTCAGCGCACCAGGCTCCCAGGGTCGCATCGAAATCGGCGCCGTAGGTGCCGTGCATCGAGTCGAGGATGCCGGCATTGAGCTGTCCATTCATGCTGAAAAGAAGGGTTTCTTTGACGGGCAGAAGCGACTTGGGGGTGTTGATGGTGATCAGGCCGTCGGCCGCGGAGATGCGGTCATATACGCTGGGCGCGTCGGCAAGGGTCTCATTGAGGAAAGCTATCATGGCCGGCCGGCCGGCTTCGTCCACCCGGCCGCCCCGGCGGATCATTACCGCCCGGTCGTTGTCGGAAGTCGCCGCCCGGATGCGGTCGATGGCCTCATCGCTGGTCAGGACCTGGGTCGGTCTCCCGCCCCCGTTGCCGTCGGAAGGCTCGACCTGGTCCGGTTGAACGACCGGGTTGACCGGCGGCGGCTTTTCGCCGCACCCCAGGACCAGAAGCAGGACCCCCCCAAGGAGCCAGGCCGGGAACACATGGCGCATATCAGATCCTTTCATCGTAAAAAGTGGGCGGGGCGACCCCCCCACTGGCATGGGCCGCCCCGTCCGGAAACAGGCGGTTACGGAAGGTACTGGGTACCCCGCGGGGAAAAGGGCGATCCGGGGATGAAGGTGATCCGGCGGTCGGGCGGGATCATGGCCAGCCTGGCCCGCGTGGGCCCGTTCAGGATCGCGGAGTTGAAGTCGACATCAATGGGCAGGAAGGTGCCCACGGTGGTGGTCCGGGCCGTGAAGTCGATCCGCCCGCCCGCGGTCATGTTGCCGAAGATCTGGAATATGCCCTGACCATTGGCGGCGGCCAGCCACTTGAAGTCGTTCTCCGCATAGAGGAAGGAGCTGATCGGGTCGATCTGCCCGCCGTTGGTGCTGGGGTCACCGTAGGTGATGTTGCCCGTGGTGTCGGTCCGGTTGGGGTCCTTGAGCGCGATGACCGAGAACAAGCCGCCGGCGAGGGATCTGGAATGGGAGAGGTTGTTCAGGCCGTCGGTCATGTAGACATTACCCGTGACGATGAGGTTCAGGGTCACCGCCTTGCCGTCGGAGGACTTGAAGTCGATGTTGATCGGGTCGAGGATGTCGATCCAGAGGTCACCCTTGACATAAATGGCCTTGTCGTTGTACGCGGCCGGTACGGTGACGATGGTCGAGTCGGTTCTGTAGTCATAGGTGGGATCGTTCCACTTGCACTCCACGCCGAAGTTGCTGTCGAGTTCGTAGACCGTGACGCCGGCCGGGGACTTGGCCTTGATGCTGGAACGGTAGGAGCTGGATTCGCCGGTGGAGTCGATCTGGCATATGATCCCCGCGATCTTGTTGTCGGCCGTGCCGTCGGTCTTGTCCGTGATCACCAGGGGGTTGGTGCTGGTGCCGTCGGCCTGGAGGCCCAAGCTCTCGTACCAGTCGCCGGTTGGGGAAAGGTCCGGGGCGGGGATGTCGTCGGAGCCGGGGAGTTCGTCGCCCGTGCCGTCGCCCGTCACCGTGCCCGTGGTCTCGGTTTCGCCCGTGACGATGCCGTCCTCGATGTCGGCGTTGCCGTCGATGAAAATGTCGCCGGCGATCGAGTCCTGCACGCCGTATTCGTTCTCATAGGTGATGTACGGTTCGTTGCCGTCCTTGAACTTGAAATGCACCGTGGAGTTGGCGTTCTGGCCGCCGGAGACGAAATCGAAGGCCGTGTAGAGGCTTTGGCCCTTGAGGGGGTTCCACTGCGCCTCGGTCAGGGGGAATTCGACATATCTTTTCCTTTCGCCGTCCAGGTAGATGCGGCTCAACTCGGGCCTGGTGTTGAGGTAGGCGTCGGTCATCCAATTGTTGTTGGGGGCGCCGAGGTTCTTGATCGAGACTATGGGCCAGCCCGTGTTGTTGCCGGGGATGTTGTTCAGGTAGACCTTGAGCTTGGGCACGGATCCCGGCCTGATGTTGACATTGGGGATGTTGAACCCCAGCCACCCCTTGCTTTGGGTCTTCTGGAGGTTGAGGCAGCCCGGCTGGCCGGTGTCAGGCTGGGTGCCGGTGGCGGGGTCGAGGATCAGGGGGCTCGTCCTGTACCGGGTGCCGTTCTGGAGCACGAAGGTGAACAGGCTGGTCGTCCAATCGTTGCCCGCATAAGCGGCGCGCAGGTAGACCGGGCTGGGCTGGTTGACTCCCAGTCGGCGGTTGTAGGACACACGCATGTTGAGGACCTCGCCGTCATACACGGCCGAGATATAGCTGATGGCGCCGCCGTTGTTGTCATCATAGGTGTAGGTGAGGTAATCGGTTGTGAAATCGCCCGTGTTGATCGTTTGGGGCTTGAGCAGGGCATTCTCCGGGTTGAAGACGAGCTGTCCGGACGCATCCTTCATGTCGATGGCTGGGAAATTAACTCCGGCACGGTCGGTCTGGATGAGGTTCATGCCGCATTCGGCCTGGGGACAGATCAGGTCAGTGGGACAGACCGGGGGCGTGCCTGTTACCGTGTGAACAGTATCACATCCCGGGACCGAGCAGGAGTGTGGGGTCGTTGGGAACGGCAGGGGATACACGATATGAATGTCGGTATTATGGACCGGGCAGGTGAGTGCGAAGCGGCGGTTGAAGATGTTGCCGGCAACCGCGTAATTCACCGCCGGCGAACAGCCGTCGTCGGAGGTGGCGGCCGTCTGGCACATGATGACCTTAACCCGCTCCGCGGCCGCGTCTGCGGCCATGGTTACCCGGCGGGCTTTGTATACCTCGGTCGAAATTTTTCCCGATGTGCTCACCGGGTCCATTACCGCGACCGCCAGCGCGATCAGGACGACGACGACCATCATCGCAATGATGAGTGCGCTTCCCTCTTGGTTTTTCATGTTGGTTTTCATGGCATCCCTCCTTAATTAGGGTTGAAATTCACAACAATGTGTTGCAAGGGGCATGCCAGATCGGCCAAGCATATTAATATAGTCATAACATATTAACAATAGATAATTAATGCACAATCAAATCACGCACATTAGAGGTGGATGGTTGGTTTTGTGTTACCTTGACCATGGGGGGGCGTTACCATTCCGTAACGAAGTGAGGAGCTGCCACAAAGAAGGGGGTGAGGGTGTGGAGAAGAAGTTTTGCCACGAAGTCACGGCATTCAAAGGTTGCCTGCCCCCTCTTGTAGCCGCGACCCTTGTGGTCGCCTGCCTTTGCCTGTATACGCTCATCCGGCTGTGCAGAAGAGGGCGGAGTCGAGCCCCGCGGCTACGGGGAACTGGAAAATATCGAATATCGAACACCGAATTTCGAAGGTCGAAGTTAAAAACCTTAAAGGCAGAAGAGGATTTGCCACAAAGTTCACAAAGTTACAAAGGGGTGAGGGTGCGGAGAAGAGGATTTGCCACGAAGTCACAAAGACACAAAGGGTGGATGGTTTCTGATCCGGATTTAAACCCCAGCCAGGTCTTAACTTCGTGACTTGGTACTTAGTGGCAAATATTCTTGGTTTGTTTCGCGTCTTTGTGGCGGATCCTGTTCCCGTTACATTTCCGGGTCCAACAACCATTTCCAGACCGGCCGGACCGGAATGATGATCCCGTCCACGGTGCGTTGTTCTTCCTGGTTATAGGTGAGGATGCCGCCGGTTTTGATCTTCAATGTGCTCCAGGCCTCCAGAAGGCCGCCCACTTCCCGTTTCGCATTGCCGGTGTGCAGTTCCCAGCATACCTGCCAGGCTTCCACGGGCCGGGCGCCGTCCTGGACGATGAAGTCGCATTCGTGCCGGCCTTTGAAGTGGAGGATCCGGCGGCGGTTGCGGATGAATTCCACGGCCGCGACATTTTCGAGGAGGCGGCCGCGGTTTGCGGTGAACGCGCCGCCCAGGAGCGCAAACCCCGTGTCCATGAGATAGACTTTGCGAGGGTTCATCATGCGTTTGCGGGGGGAGTAGTCGAATTTTTCCGTGGTGACGATGAAAAAGGCCTCCTCCATGCTGCGCAGGTATTCGGCTATGCTGCGCTTGCTGCCCGCCTGTCCGTGGGCCTTGAGCCGGCGCTCGAAGGCGGAGATGGAGAAGGGGGCGGCGTATGCCTCCAGCATGCCGCGCATGATCAGGTCCAGCAGGTGCCGGGCGCGGATGCCGTGCCGGTCAAGGACATCCTTGTAGAAGACTGTGTCGAAATAGCTCTGCATGAGGCGGCGCCGGGCGCTTTCATCCGGGAGGCCGGCCGCTTCCGGGAAGCCGCCGTTTTGCAGGTAATCGTCCAGGGCCTTGACGATGATCCCCCGCGCGGGATCGGCCGCGAGGGCCCGGTCCCAGGCGATGCCGCGCAGGCGCAGGTATTCCCGGAAGGAGAAGGGCAGGATGAGCCGGTCTTCATAACGGCCGCGGAGTTCGGTGGCGATCTCCGATCCCAGAAGCCGCGCATTGCTGCCGGTGACGACCAGGGTGTATTTGCGGCTGTTGAGGAGGGTGCGCAGGACCCGGCTCCATTCCGGTATCCGCTGGACCTCGTCAAAGAAAAGGTGGCGCGGGGCCCGGCCCGTGGTCTGGTAAAAGGCGGCCAGGAGCCGGTCCATGTCTTCAGGCTGGAATTCCCTGAGCCGGAAGTCTTCGAAGTCCACGAACAGGATGTCGTGGCGGGTGGCCCCGGTACGCAGGAGACCGGCGAGCATCTGGTAGAGAAAGTAGGTCTTGCCCGCCCGGCGCGGCCCGACCACGGCGAGGACGCGTTTGAGGTCGTCGGGGCCGGGCACCGGTTGTTCGCGCGGTGTCAGATCGGGCAATGCGGTCCCGCGCAACCATTCGGCTACGGTCGTCAGGAGTACTTCGGTGTTCATATTCTGTTTACCATGATAAACAATATATGCCAAAAGTGTTTATTGTCAAGAAAAATATGAGCATATTCGCCATAAGGCCCTCATTGTAGGCCGCATGCCACGATCCGTGCGGTAAATGCATGTCCCGAGGCCGAACTCGGGATTCCAAGCAACCCGGAGTTCAGAGCAACTTCAGCGTGCGGCGGGGATGGAGATCCCGCGGGTTAAAACCGCGCGGGCTACCGGGAGAGGATGGGTCAAGGTTGGTAGGCGCAAGCTTCAGCTTGCGTCCTGATCAGAAGAGGAAAGGCACGCAGGCTGAAGCCTGCGGCTACCAGAGGAGGAAGGGCCGAGTTGGTAGCGTCCGGTATCCGTCGCCGGCCTTTTTCAGATATACTGTGTGCCGCTGGGGGTAAAGGGCGAGCCGGGGAGCATCTCGTCGCTGTTGTCCGGCGGCAGCAGGGGCAGATTGGCCCGGAAGCCGGGATTGAGGATCGCGGGATCGAATGTCACGGTGATGGGCAGGAAGGCCTGGGGGTTCCGGGATGTGAAGTCGATCTGCCCGCCCGCGGTCATGTTGCCGAAGATCGCAAATGTGCCCCGGCCCTGCGCATCGGCGAACCAGTTGAAGTCGTTTTCCGCGTAGAGGAAGGCGCTGATCGGGTCGATCTGACCGTAGCCGGACGGGTCGCCGTAGTTGATGTTGCCCGTGGCGCCCGCGCGGTCCCCGTCCTTGATGGCGATGACCGCGATCATGCCGCCGGCCGCCGCCTGCGGGTGCGTAAGGTTGTTGATGCCGTCCGTCATGTATACATTGCCCTTGACGATGAAGGTGAGGTTCACCGGCCGGCCGTCCGGCGTGCGGAAATCGATGTTGATCGGGTTGTGAATGTCGATCCAGAAGTCACCGGGGATGAACAACGCCTTGTTGTTGTATTCCGGGGGTACGGTCACGATCGTGGCGTCGCTTCCGCTGTGGTAAGTCGGGTCCTCCGGGCCGCATCGAACGCCGAAATTGCCGTCGAGGACCCATACGGTGGCGCCGCCGGCCGGCGGGTCCATGTAGGGCTGATTCTCGCCCGTGAGGTGGCGTTCGCACACGATGCCCGCGATCTTGTTGTCGATCATGCCGTCGGCGCTGTCGGTGATGACGGCCGGGTTGGCGGAGGACCGGCCGTCAGCGCTTACCTGCAGGCCCAGGTACCACGGCCCGTCCTCGGAAAGGTCGGGGGCGGGGATCTCGGCATGCCCGCTGATTTCGTCGTCGCCGCCGTCGCCCGAAACGACGCCCGTGGCCTTGGTCGTGCCCGTGACATCGCCGGGGCTGATATCGGCGTTGCCCCTGATATAGATGTCCCCCAGCACCGTGTCCCGCAGTGCGCTGCGGTTCTGTAAAAGGAAGGTAAAGAGTTGGCCGCTCCATGCATTGGCGGCATAACAGGCGTGGAAATAGGAAGGGTGCGGCAGGGTGCCGGGCAGTTGCCGGTGGAAGGAGACCCGGAGGTTGCTGACGCGGCCCGCATACTCCGCGGATACATAGCTCGCCGCACTGCCGTTGCCATCCTCGATGGTGAAAGCGATGAACTGGCCCTCGCAACCGTTCGCGCCGATCATGTCCGGAACCACGCCTCTGGTGACCATGAAGTCGATGGTGGGGAATGTGATATCGGGTTCATCGACCCATGCGTTCTGTTCCAGTGTGCGCACGGGCGTCCAGGCGGCCAAAGCGGCCGGCAGGCATCCATCCGCGGCCACCGCGCCATTCTGGCACATCAGGACTTTGATCCGTTCGGCCGCCGCGTAGGCGGCCATGGTCGCCCTGCGGCATGCGTAGGTTTCGTATGCGATCTTGTGCGAAGAACTCACCGGGTCCATGACCGCGGCCGCCAGCATTACCAGGAAGACGACGACCATCATCGCGATGATGAGTGCGCTTCCCGCTTGGTTCCTCATGTTGGTTGTCATGGCTTGCCTCCTTTTAAAATAGTTCGTCACGATGTGTTGCAATGAGCGTGCCATGATTGGTGATGTATTTATAATATGTTGTTATTGTGTGAGTTATATATTATTATTGTATTTCACAAGTGCGAATTTAACGAGACAAACCTTTGAAATGTAACCTTTTTTACCCAATCGTGTTACCGAATGGTGACCATCGGGGGCTCGCGCCAGTGCCTGCGTCCGTGCCCGCGCCCGTGGGTTAAAAACCGCACGGGCTACCGGGAGGGGATAGGTCAAGGTTGGTAGGCCGCATGCTTCAGCATGCGGCGGGAGTGGGAAGCCCACCCGTGGGTTAAAACCGCGCGGGCTACCAGGAGGGGATGGGTCAAGGTTGGTAGGCCGCATGCCTTTCGACCCTTCGACAGGCTCAGGGTTGAGAACAACAGGCTCAAGGTCATGACTCAAGGTCCATGACTTCAGCGTGCGGCGGGAATGGGATCCCACCCGTGCCCGCGGGCTACCGGAGGAGGGGGCATCAGATGATGTCGCTGATCGGAAAATCCAATGATCCCGTGAATGGGTGATCATTCCAATGCCCAACGATGCCTTTGCGCACCGGGTTGTCCAGAATGTAGCGGATATGTTTGCGCAGGTCTTCTTCTTGCCTGTGGATGTGATCGTAAAAACCCGGTTGCCACATTACGCCGCCGCCGTGCTTGGCCAGCCAATACCCGGTTTTCTGTTTGAACAAGTACATCATTTTGAGCAGGTCGGAGTCAGGGGCCAGGCCTTCATTCAGCACATGCATATGGTCAGGCATGAAAATATACACCCGGTTCCGGCAGGCGTGTTTGGTCCTGGCGTCGGCGAGGATCGCAACGAAAGGATCCACCCGCCCGGGTGAATTAAAAAAGGCGGTAGTGGTATTGAGCCGCAGGGAAAATGTTATGCGGATGGTTCCCCGGTACAGGGCGGATGCAAGGCGGTGCGGTTTGGTCATATGCGGTTCCATTCTATGGTAGGCCGCATGCTTCAGCATGCGGCGGGGATACGGATCCCGCGGGCTGAAGCCGCGCGGGCTACCAGGAGAGGATTGGTCAAGGTTGGTAGGCCGCATGCCTTTCGACCCTTCGACAGGCTCAGGGTTGAGAACAACAGGCTCAAGGTCATGACTCAAGGTCCATGACTTCAGCGTGCGGCGGGAGTGGGAAGCCCACCCGCGGGTTAAAACCGCGCGGGCTACCAAAGAGCATGAGGATCCGTTCCCAGGGTAGGCCGCATACTTCAGTGTGCGGCGGGGATGGGGATCCCACCCGTGGGTTAAAACCGTGCGGGCTACCAAAGAGCATGAGGATCCGTTCCCAGGGTAGGCCGCATACTTCAGTGTGCGGCGGGGATGGGGATCCCACCCGTGGGTTAAAACCGTGCGGGCTACCAAAGAGCATGAGGATCCGTTCCC
>JBDREB010000173.1:0-10571 GCA_043820325.1 Planctomycetota bacterium
CGGGCGTGCGGGGTTTGGTGGCGGGGGCCAACCATGGCAGCTATACCTCTTTAATGATGCGGCAGTGCCTGACCTGTTTGTCAAACCATCACTCTGCACCGCACGCGAAATGGATAGGTTATTTATTTACGGGCACTTACCATGCGCCGTGCTCGCAAGTCTTTGTAGCTGCAGGGCTTGCCCCTGCCTCCGGATGGGCGACCGCAAGGGTCGCAGCTACGGGGTAAAGGATGGGCGACCGCAAGGGTCGCAGCTACGGGGTAAAGCGCGCGCACAGAAAGATTACGGACTTTTTGCGAGTTCATCAAATTTAAAATGAAATTTCTCCGCATGGGATTGGTTTTGAATCGCGGACTTTGCGCCGTCATTCGATCCACCCTCCTCCCAGCAGGATGTCCTCGTTATAGAAGACGGCCGCCTGTCCGGGGGTGACCGCCCGCTGGGCCGAGTCGAAGACCACCCGCGCGCGGCCGCCTTCCAGCGGCGTGATCACGGCCGGCGCCTCCTTGTGGCGGTAGCGGATCCGCACCGCGGCGCGTACCGGGCCGGCGGCGTGGGGCGCGAGCCAGTTCACCTCGGCGATGAAGCATTGGGACTTGAGCAGGTCCTGTTCGCCGCCGATCACGATGGTGTTCGCTTCCAGCAGGATGGCGGTCACGAACCGGGCCTGGCCGTGGGCGCCGCCCAGACCGCGGCGCTGACCGATCGTATACCGGGCGAACCCGGTGTGCGTGCCCACCTTGCGGCCGGCCATGTCCACGATCGGACCGGGTTCGAACCCCGGACCGGTCTCAAGGCCGGCGAAAAGCTCCCGGTAATCCCCGTCCACGAAACAGATGTCCTGGGAGGCGGCCTTGTCGTGGACCGGAAGGCGGGCTTTGCGGGCCAGTTCGCGCACGGCCGGCTTGGTGAGTTCCCCCAGGGGAAAGATGGTCCGGGCCAGCATATCCGGGGTGAGGCGATGGAGAAAATAGGACTGGTCGCGGTCCCGGTCGACCGCCTTGCGTATCACCCGGTGGCCCGCGGCCGCGTCGCCGACCAGCCGCACATAATGGCCCATGGCCACACGCGCCGCGCCGGCCGCGTCGGCCTGGGCGATGAGCGTGGCCCATTTGAACGACCGGTTGCACCGTACGCAGGGATTGGGCGTCCGGCCCCGGCGGTATTCGTCGCGCAGGTGATCGATGATCTGCCGGGCAAAGGCTTCGCGCACATCGACCGGCCGCCAGGCGATGCCCAGGTGCTCCGCCACGCGTTGCGCGTCATCGAGCGCCGCCGTGTTGTCGGCCACGCCCACGCCCGCGCGGGGCATGTGCAGGCTCACGCCCGTGACCGCATACCCCGCTTCCTTGAGCAACAGGGTGGCCACGGAGGAGTCGACCCCTCCCGACATGCCGATGACAACGCTTGGGCCGGTCATGGGGATCAGCGGGCGCTCCGCCGTCCAAGGCGCCAGTCGAATTCCTGGAAGAGCCCCTTCGCGCGGCTGTGTATAAGGTCCTGGTAGACGGCCTGCGCCTTGCGGGGGTCGTTGCGTGTGATATGGCCCCTGACCGGGATCCGGCCCTCGGCCAGCCAGCGCAACGCCAGACGGAAACCGCTGAATATACTGTGCGGCTGGAAATCGGTGCTCTGGTTCGGCACTTCCCATTCCCACCCAGAGCGGAGCACCGTATACTGGTGGAACACGGCGTGGAGCAGGTCGAACGCGTACAGGTCCGTGCGCCGTTTCCACGGCACACCCACCATCACCACTTCGCCCCGCTTACGCACGATCTTGCAGGCGTCGAGCACGGCCTGCTCGTGGCCCGAGCATTCCACCACCAGGGCCACCTTGCCCTTGACGGCAGGATCGTCGAACGGAATGGCCGGATATACGGTCGCAATTCCCGACTTCTTTACAAGCGCCCGCCGGCCGGCGTCAGGCTCCACCACGCGCACATCGTATCCCGCCTTGGCAAAGAGATGGGCGCCGAGATACCCCACGGGCCCCGCGCCGGCCACGATCACCATATCGCCCGGACGGGCCACAGCGGTCTTGAGCGTGGCCATGGTCACGCCCATGAGCCGCGCGATCACCGCCTCCTCGGGCTTGAGTCCCTTGGGCACGACCACCACATTACCCGCGTCGCACTGCTGAACGCTCCGGTGGCCGCCCATGGCGAAGACCGTATCCCCGGCCTTCACCTGCTTCACCCCCGCGCCGACCTTGTCCACCCGAAACACACAGGCGTACCCGGGATGGGTCGGGAACTGCGTGCCCAGGTAGTTCCAATTCAGCTCCGTGCCCGGGCTCACCAGGCTCACCAGCGTCCGGCCCAGCACATCATTGGGCCCCAGCGGCTTGTCGTGGGCAATGGTCGTGAGCGCCGCCTGTTCGCGGCCGGTGACTGTAACGGCTTTGATCTTCATGGCATATTCGCGGGTCCATAATGCCATGCCGCAACAAGAGGCAAGCACAATTGACAACCCTATCACCATGGCAATGATAAGCCGTGCTTGCTTTTTCAACCGGGCCTCCAGATTCATAATGCGTTCAGCTTCCATATTTATCCGCTCCTTCCCAACTCACTTTATGTTTCCTCCCGTCCCAGCAATTATCTGTGATAATCTGTGCCATCTGTGGCCTCCCCTCTTCTCCAAACCATATCCGTGTGGCATCTGTGCATCTGTGGTTACCGCCCGATCTTCTCTTCATCCGTGGTTATTTTTTCACCGCCACGGCGATCAGTCGCCGGCCGGCGGGACTGTATTCCTCGCCGTCGAGGCTGCCGCAGAGGCGGACCGAGGCGAACCCGGCCTGCTTGAGCAGGGACCGGAGTTCCTGGCCGCTGTAGAGCGTGTGATGGAACTTGAATGTGCGGGCGCGGTCGCCCTTGACCAGGATCCATTCGTTGCGGATGCGCGTGGCCTCGTCGAAGATCTCGTGCCGCTGGACAAGCAGTGTGCCGTCGGGTTCGACCGCGGAGGTGGTCGCCTGAAAGATCCGCATCATGATCTCCTTGCCCACGACATCCATCGCCAGGGCGCCGCCCGGCCGCAGACTGGCGTGGATATTGCGGAGCACGGCCAGGTCGCCGGCCTTGTCGTCGAAACACGATCGCCTCGGGCGCATGGGTGGAAAGACCGGGGATCATGCCCCGCTCGCGAATCATGGGGGCGAGCTCGTCCCCGTGCCGGATCTTGCCGTGAAGTTTGTCAAGCAGCGCGTCGACGACGCACTGGTGCGGCAGACAGAACTTCGCGCCGAGGTCGCGGGTGAGATCGAGCGCCTTGCGGGCGTCGTCGCTCTTGACGGGGTTCCTGGGGTCGAGCGGGAAATTGGGCGTGAGGATGGGTATGATCTTGCGGCCGGCCTTGTTCTCGGCGCGGGCGAAGATGTCCTTCATCTGGGGCAGGGGCGGCCCGATGAGCGTATCGACCCCGGCCGCAAGAAAGGTGGCGATGATGTCGGCGATGCGCTGGTCGGTCATATCCGACTTGATCAGCTTATCCTTGGCCGCGCTGGTGTGCGACCAGCCGAAAAACCAGTTCACACCGATCACGAGCCGCGAGACCGAAACGCCGCCGACCGTGGTCCGGAGGAAATCCGCCATGAGGCGCCCTTTCTAAAGACGCGTGCCGCACAATGAAGTGCGTATCAACCATACAGATAAACCGCAACCCTAAAAGCATAACGCCGCCGGCCGGAAGTCAAGGGAAATGTTACCGGGGTCAGCGCGATGATCACCGATCGCAATGGTCGCACAGTCGCAAAGCCTGATAGGGACGATTCGCCTTTATCCGCTCTGGACAATGATCTGTGTAATCTGTGAAATCTGTGGCGGTTTTACTTTTTGTTGTTGAGCCGCGCCAGGACCTCATCGAGCCATTCGGCCGCGCCGCCGTGGCGGGCGAAGCGGGTGGTGAGATCTTTTTCCTCGTGTACATCGCCACCGGCCGTTGAAACAAGACCGTGGCGGAGGCAGTAGGCGCGGTAGACGGGGGTAAAGGCCGGCCGGACCGAGGCGTGGGCGCACTCGATGCCGTCGAGGGCGCATTCGGCGCGCAGGGCGTCCATGCGCACTTCGTCGGCGCCGGCAAAATATCCGGCCGGGTGGGCGATGGAGATGAGCACGCCCGCCGCCTTTACGGCCGGAATGATGTCGGCCGCCGCCGGGTAGGGCGGATGGGGTTCGATCGCGGCCAGGCGGGTCAGCAGACCCTCGCACTCCCGTTCCTCGCGGATGAACCCCCGGCTGACGAAGTAGCCGCGCAGGATCTCGTTCCTGACGCGGGTGTGTCCCTGTACGGCCGTGACGCGCGCCGGCCGGTAGGAGGCCAAAAGACCGTGCCAGTGGCCGATGGTGAAATCGAACCCCAGCTTCTGCATGCCCCGGCAGTTGGCCGCGCCGAATTCGCACTGCCAGGCGCGATAGCGGTCGCGCACGGAATTGAGGACCGCCGGCAGCGGGTCGGGCACCCCTAGGCAGACCAGGTCGACCGGGCCGAGGGTCGTGGTCACCGTAAGTTCGGCCGCGCGGATGTACCGGATATCGGGCCAGGCGGGCGCGGCCGCGGTCAGTTCGGGCAGGGCGTCGAACCCGTGGTGGTCGGTGATCGCGATCGTCCCCACCCCCTGTTCCCGCGCCGCGGCGAAATACCGGGCCGGGTCGATGAGGGCGTCGTAACTCCAGCAGGTGTGGAGGTGGAGGTCATAGGTCGCGCGCGTCATGTTCAGACCCCGAACAAGGTTAAAGTCGGACGGTCAGCAGTACGACCACGGCCACGGCGAGCACGGCCCCGGCGATCTGACGCGGCACGGGCCGTTCGCGCCACACGGCCACACCGACGAGCATGTTGACCGTTATAAGCGCCGCGCTGGCGGCCGGGAGGACCAGGGCGATCGGCAGGACGGCCATGGCCCCAAGGATGCACACGGTGGCCGCGGCGTTGCCCGCCCCGGCCACGACACCTGTCGCCATTTCGGCCCGGTCCGGCCGCATCCGGCGCCAGGCCATCCAGCCGCCGGCCAAGACCGCGGTTGTGGCAAAAAGAACGGCCTGGTACCAGGCCGGCGCGTTGGGCATGTTGGGCACGCCGTACCGCGTGGCCCACTTGTTGATGATCCCGCCCACCCCGGCCAAGAGGAAATTGAGCGCCAGAAGTCCCAAAGCCCGCCATCCGCCCGCCATCCGCCCGCGGCCGGACCCGTCGCGGGCGGCCGCATCAGGAAGAGCGCGCACGGTACCAGCGCGGCGCCCAGCCACTGGACCCCGCTGACCGGCTCCTGCCAGATGAACCACGCGAAACAGATGGGGATCACCATGCTCGTGGTGGCCACGGCCACGGAAATGCCCACCCCGGCCGCGGTGAAACAGCGCATGAAGACCAGCAGGTGGACGAGGTAGATCACGCCGTTGACCAGGGCCGCAGGTCGCCGGCCGCGAGCATGGCGGCCAGGAGGAGGGCACCGGCGACATAGTTCACGCCGATCACCGCGGCCTGCCGGACGGGCCGTGTCTGGCTTTGGCGCATCGTCTGCTGGAAGAGGAGCGAGGCCGGGATGTAGAGGACGAGGTAGGTCATGGGCAACAGGGTGCGGGTATGGTCAAGGGCGGCCTTTCATGAAGAGAACATCCGTGCGGGCCCCATTATAACCGCCGCGGTCGATTTCCCAAGCAAAAAGCCGGGGGACAACATCCGCAACGGGATACGGTCCATGGCTGGAAAAGAGGCTACGGTAACGATGCCCGTATCGGTGAGGGCAACGGTGACGGCTTAAGACCGGGGATCCGCCACCTTGCCATAGCCGCAACCGAAACGGGCGTCGTAACCCTTGCCGATCCTGATCCGGGAGGAAGATGGGCTACGGTAACGATGCCCGTATCGGCAAGGGCAACGGTGACGGCTTGGGAACAAGAATGTTCCGGGTCTCGACAGGGCGCGGTCTGCGGCCGCAACCAAAGATCGGCATGCGGTTTACGGAAACGAAAGGCGAATCGGCCGACGATATACGGTATACGGCTCTGATCCGGACCGATGACCGTAAGCCGGATGCCGTTACGCCTCTCGTTTCCGTACGCCGATGGCCGCTGTATCTGCACTATACATTGTCGAAGTCCCCGAAATGGTTGGGCCGCGGGCCGCGCCCCGCCGGGGGAAAGTACTTGACGGTGCCACCCTTTCCGGCTATAATCCGGTTTTCCTTTGATGACGGGACCCCTGCGGGCAGTATGACACCGAGCAAACCGACCAAACAGGATTCGTTCGCCGATTTTTCCGGTTTCGTCCAGGGACTCCTCGCCGAGCAGGGCGAGGGCAAATGGGACGACTTCGTGGCCAGCGCCCGTGAAAAGGCGGCCAAACATTTAAGCGGCGATGACTTGGCCCGGTTCAATTCGATGTACTGGAATGTCCTGGCCACCATGGGTGAGGACGCCTCGGCCCATGTCACCCTCAATTCGGTCGGCGGGCCGGAGGGGCTCAAACAGCTCCTCAACCAAGCCCATGACCGGGCGGCGCACTGCGAGCGCATCATCAAGGAGAGCCTGGACGCCAACCACCTGTTCGTGCACATGTACAAAGACCGGGACGCCACGCCCGAAGAACGCTACCTTGAATTTAAAATCGACAAGAGCGGTTCGCTGGTGGTCCTGGGCGCCGGCGGCCAGGGTTTCGTGCTGTTGGGATCGCTCAAACACCTCCCCTATGACACGCTCGACAACTTCTACAACCTGCTGGTGACCCACAGCGCGGGTGACGAGGAGGCGCGGCACAAGACCGCCACGGTCACCAGCGGCATGCGGACCAAGAAAGAGAAGGCCCAGAAACTCCACCAGGCGATCCTCAACGAGTGGAAGGTCCTCTTCGAAAAGGAGGGGTACGCCTTCGACCAGGAGCGGCATTTCGGGGCGCATGTGGCCGTGAAGGTCTTCCCCCAGCATCAGCTTTCGGGCGTGGCCACCTCCGAAAAGGAGGCCCGCTTCATCGGCTGGCCCAACCCGCATGTGATGCCCATCATGGCGCGCGGCACGGCCAAGAACGGCGTGGCCGTGGTGATCATGCCGTTCATCGACATGAGCGAGGCGGTTTCGCCCTTCCAGATCTGCCGGCTCTTCACGCTCGACGATGTGGTCGACCTCCTGAGCAAGGTCTGCTCCGCCCTCGCCGAACTCCACTTCGAGGGATTGGTACACCGCGACATCAAGCCGGACAACATCCTCATCACCCGCGAAGCGAGCGCCGACGGCACGGACCGCGAGGTCCTGCGGCCGGTGATCACCGATTTCGGCCTGGCCAGCATCCCGGAATTCACGGCCTACAGCATCTCCAACACCATGAAAGGCACGCCGCGCTACCTTCCGCCCGAGCAGGGCATCGATTCCAAGCGCGCCCTGCCCCAGTCGGATATCTACGCGTTGGCGTTGTGGACCTATGAACTCCTGTGCGGCGAGATCTACAACCCGCCCGACGAGCACCTGCCCGGCCTCATCAACCGGATCTGGCGGCTGTCGCGGGGCGATGTCTTCCACCGGCCGCCCGTGCCGTCGGCCCACGCCCATAATATCGTCCACAACGACGCCGCGCGCCGGGCGTTCAAGGGGCTCTTCGGCGGGTTCCGGCGCCGGGCCTGGCACCGGGCCCAACTGCGCCGCATGCGCCGGCTCGAACGCGTCCTGGCCGGCATGCTCATAACCGGCAACGCCCAGCCCGTGCTCGACCGCTGCGCGCGCATGAAGGACTACCAAGCCAAAATCGCCGCCCGCCATCGCCTCGATTATTCCGACCTGTCCAACGAGCACAAGGAGGCGTTCATCAAGGCCATGGTGGCCCCGCGCTACGAAAGCATGGAAGCGGTGGTCAGGGACCTGGGGCGCATCGCCAACGACCTGGACCCGGTCATTCCCGACTTCCGCCGCAAGCTTTTCACCGGCGTAAAAGGCCGCCTGCTCCTGCCGTGGCTCGTCCTCGGCGCCCTCGGCCTGGCCGCGGCGGCGCTGGCGTTTGCGGGCAAACTGGGCGCGGTGGCCGGGTTCGTCCGGGGGCTCTTCTAAGAACCGGTTACGGCAAGGGCAAGGTGGCGGATTTCAGGTCTTAACCCAACTTCTCTTCGACCTTCGTAATTCGGTGTCCAGGACCCTGAGCGTAGTCGAAGGGTTCGATATTCGATATTTCCAAAGGCCGAAAGTCTCAAGGACGCAAAGTCGGTCGTAGTCGCCTGGCGGCTGCCTTCGGTCTTTACTTGAGAGTTGAAAATTGAGCATTGACGGACTCGCAAAAAGGATTACTTCATGTTTCATGGGTCCCGGGAAGATCCTGCCGGTGGCAACCATGCTTACCATGCGCCATGCTCGCAAGTCTTTGTAGCTGCAGGGCTTGTTGTTTTCAACCCTGAGCGGAGTCGAAGGGACCCTGCCTCCGGATGGGCGACCGCAAGGGTCGCAGCTACGGGGTAAAGCGCGCGCACAGAAAGATTACGGACTTTTTGCGAGTTCATCAGCATTGAGCATTGTAAATTTTCTTCGTCTTCAAGCGCCCAGTCCCGGCGGCGCGCTCTTAACCGTTACCATTACCCTCGCCGATACGGGCATCGTTACCGCAGCCGTTATTGCGGCCCGGTAATTTTATCCACCGATTTAACTGGCATCTGGCCGCAGATATGGTACAATTACGGGCTGGCGAAAGCCTTTCGTCAGTCGTTTGACCCCGGGCTTGAACCATCCTCCACTTTTGCCAAGGATCATTCGTGGGATTTAAGAAATTCAATTTGGATCCGCGCATTCAGGCGGGGATCGATGCCGCGGGCTTTGTGACCCCCACCCCGGTGCAGACCGAGGCCATACCGGCCGTGCTCTCCGGCAAGGACATCATCGCCACGGCCCAGACCGGCACGGGCAAGACGGCCGCGTTCGTTCTGCCCATCCTGCACCGGCTCCTCACCGGGACCCGCGGCCACCGCACCCGGGTGCTCATCGTCACGCCCACCCGCGAACTGGCCGAACAGATCCGCGACATGATCGGCCAGCTCGGCACGGGCACCGGCATCCGCTGCGCCACGGTCTACGGCGGCGTGGGCGCCGCGCCCCAGATCGAAGCCCTGCGCCGCGGGGTGGATATCATCGTGGCCTGCCCGGGGCGCATGCTCGATCACCTCGAGAACAACGGCGCCGACCTCTCGGGCGTCGAGGTCCTGGTCCTGGACGAGGCCGACCGCATGCTCGACATGGGGTTCCTGCCCTCCGTGGAAAAGCTCATCAAGCACCTGCCCGCCAAGCGGCAGACCCTCCTCTTTTCGGCCACCTTCCCGTCGGAGATCGACGCCCTGGCCGACACCCACCTTAAACACCCGACGCGCGTGACCCTGGGCCTGCGCAAGCCCGTGCACACGGTCGCCCACATGGTCTACCCCGTGGCCCAGCACCTCAAGACCAAGCTCATGTTCACCCTGCTCAGGCAGACCGAGACCGGGTCGGTCCTCATTTTCACCCGCACCAAGCACCGCGCCCAGCGGCTGGCCCAGAACCTGGAACGGGACGGCTACAAGGTCACCAGCCTTCACAGCAACCGGACCCAGAACCAGCGGCAGGCCGCCCTGGACGGGTTCAGGGACGGCCGCTACCGCATCATGGTCGCCACGGACATCGCCGCCCGCGGGATCGATGTGGAGAACATTTCCCATGTGATCAACTTCGACATGCCCGATACGGCCGACGCCTATATCCACCGCATCGGCCGCACGGGCCGCATGGAACGGGCCGGGGACGCGTTCACCTTCATCACGCCCGAGGACCACGCCATGGTGCGCATCCTCGAAAGGATCATGGGCGCCCCGCTCAAACGGGCGACCTTTGAAGGGTTCGACTACGGCGCGGCCGCGCCGCCCCGCCTGCCCGGGTCGGACGACCGTTCCCATCACGACCGCAACCGTTCCCACGACCGGTCACGCGGCGGCGACCGCGGCCACCGGCGCCCGTCTTCCGGCGGCCAGGGGTCCCACCGTCCGTCACCGGCCCGGCACGCGGCCCCGGCCGCGTCGGCGGGGCCCGCCGCCGCCAAGCCGGCATCAGCGCATCCCCCCCGGCCGGCCGACCACGCCCATCACGCCGCCGCCAAGCCGGAACATGCGCGCGCCCCGCACGCCGACCACGCGCCCAGGCCGGCCCCCGCCTCTCACGCCCCCAAACACCACCCCCCCAAACCTCATCCGCCCAAGGCCGGCCACGACAAGGAAAAGCCCGCCCACGGCCCGAGCATCGATGACCTGAGCGCGATCTTCGATTAAGGGGCACCGCGGGGAGCGATCATCCGTCATTCCCCGGCTTGACCGGGGGATCCAGTTTTATTCATTCCGCTAAACTACTTCCTGTTACCAGACAAACACCACCGGATAACCGGCTTTCGGCTGGCGGAAACGACAGGCGTAATGGCATACGACTCACGGCTTAGTACACCGCCCCATAATAAAGGGGTCAAAAGAGGGCGCGCCGGTACCACCGTGGCATTCTTTTCCGCTGTAGGGGCACGGCATGCCGTGCCCTCGCTTGCGCCAGCTTGTGGACGGAGTCGATGAAGATCCAGCCCGGGACGAC
>JBDREB010000174.1:0-24126 GCA_043820325.1 Planctomycetota bacterium
CTCCGTCATTGCGAGGCCCCGCGAAGCAATCCCGGGGAGAGACTGCTTCGTCGCGGACTCCTCGCAGTGACAGATGACAAGTCATCGCGAGTCCCACGAAACGATCTCCCTCCGTCATTGCGAGGGACCAAGGCCCGAAGCAATCCCCCTCCGTCATTGCGAGGCCCCGTGAAGCAATCCCGGGGGAACAGACTGCATGGAGCATTCGTTCTCGCCCGCGAAACGCTCTCGGAACTCACGCAACGTTCTTGGAAACTCCAGTCGTGCCATACTCCAATGATATCACATCCATCGCCGGTGTCAAGGGGATAAGCATATTTACGGAAGTTCCTGGCTCGGACGGCATAGAGCATACAAAAAGGGGGCCGAGACTCAAGGGTGTGGAAGGACTTTTACTTCCTGGTCCTGACGGAAGCGGATAGGGGCGGGGCGGTGATCGGGGCGCCGGTCTTGGGGATGCAGGCAAGCCCGGCGTGGTGGGGAGACCATGCGGGAGGGGGATAGAAGCCGCAGAACCCACGGCCGTGGTGTTCCAGTTATATCGGCCTCCATGTGTATGAAAAATAAAAGAGCAGAAGGCAAGAGTGAGCAATGTGGATATAGGGTGTGATTAGGTGTTTAGGTTTTTGGGAAGGAGTCACCCTTACCTTCTGCTTTATTTCAATGAGCAAGGGCTACCAAGCCCAACCAGCCGGAGAGTATACGGCTGATGCAGCGCATATCAAATCAAAATACGGTTTGTCGCGGAATGTGTTTGAAATTCGATTGGTATCCACTTGACCAGGGGGTTTAGGGAAGGGGGGGGCTTTCACTCGGTCATGGCCCGCAGCCTGTTTCACCCGCACAAGTGGCGGCGAATTCATCGGGGTGCACGGCTTTGAGCCAGGCGGTCTGGCAGCCGACCGAATATGATGTTTTATGCTTGACATAACACTCCTTGTTTTATATAATTAGATTATTTATGCTGTGGTCGTGTCGATCGTCGTCAGGGGAGGCTTGCGATGCGAACCTTCATGTTTGCGCTATGTGCGTTCCTGTTCGTCAGCCTGCCGGCCGCGGTATGGGCCCAGGACGCGGAATTGGGGCAGGTCCAGGCCCTGCTTGACGCCGGCAAGGTGGACGATGCGGTGGTGCTCATGCAGGATGTTGAAAAACGCTTTGCGGGCAACGCCCAGGTGACGGCCATGGCCGTCAAGGTGAAGTCCAGCTCGGACGAGGTGTTCGCCACCAACCTGGCCGAGGCGCAGAAGTATTTGAACGAGGGCAAAGTGGCCACGGCGGTCGAATTCCTCAAGGAGATCGAGAAGATCGCCGCCTATCCGGACCAGGCGGCCAAATGCCGGGAAATGCTGGCATCGATCGAGGCTTCCGGCGCCGATGAACGCTCCATCGCCGCGCAGTCGCTCTATAACCGGGCCCTGGGCGAGATCGCCGACGGGAAACCGGACCAGGCCTACGCCACGCTCCAGGAACTGGTGCGGACCTGCATCGCCACGGAATTTTACCGTGTTAAAAAGGCCGAGATCGGCGCCAAGATGCGCGAGATCAAGATGGCGAAACTGGCCAAGGAAGGCGGCGAACTCAAGTATTACGCCGATTTCGACGGCGGGCCGGACAACTGGGATGCGGCCGAGCCGACGGCTACATCCGTGCTCGAAAGCGGCGCGATCCAGCTCAAGTTCCAGCCCGAAGACCAATTTTATTCCTGCACCGCGAGGGTCGTCGACAACAACAATGGCGTGGTGGTCCTCACTGCGGCCGAAGGCTGGGTGGTCCTGCGGTATTACATCAATGTGCCGGCGCCCATCCATGTGCGTCTGAACAACCGGACCCAGAAGGACAATTTCGACACCTACATCCGGGAACCGGTGGCCGGGCGGTGGATGTGGGTGAGCCTGCCGTTGCCTGAGTTCAAGGACGCGGCGCACGAGGATAAGAAATTCGCGGCCAACGACCTGGTGGGCCGCATCCAGATCTCCACCGGCCCCCCCGGCGTGGCCGTGACCTGCCTGATCGACGAGATCGCGGTGGTGTTCGGCGCGGTGCCGCCGCTCTATGCGGCCGCGCTCAAGCAGGACGCGGCCGTCACGCCCGATTACATCCGCGATCCCAAGGCCGGCAATGCGTTCTTCAGCGCCGGCGTGATCCAGCAGGCGCTGACGCTGAAACGGGGGGCGGTCAAGGCGCGGACCATCCTGGTCTACGGCGACAAGGCGGCCGAGGGGCTCGATCTGGCCAAGGCCGGTTTCGGCCCGGATAAAGGGTTCGCCCGGACCGCCAAGTCCTTTCCCGCCGGCAAGACCTACGCCGACCTAGCGGCCGCGTTCACGGCTGACCTGAACGGCCTTCCGGCCGCGCCCGAGGCGGCGGTGATCTGCGTCGGGTACGAGGAACTGACCGCCCTCCTGAAGACGCTATCGAGTGAAAAGCGGGCTGCCAAAAAAGCGCCCAAGTACGGCCTGGAACCCCAGTTCGGCGGCCAGGGCGGATGGTGGATCTGGCTCGACCCCACCGGCAAAATAGACTACGGTAAGGCGTGCGCCGCGGGGACCAGGGCCTTTGTGGCCACGGACGGGGGCGGCCCCAAGGGCAATCCGACCTCGTGCAACTGCCCGGAATACAAGTCGAAACAGACCTGCGTCCACATGGATTTCATCAAGGAGAAGGTGCGGGTGGACAAGCGGCGCGAAGAGTACGGCGCCGGCATCATGGCCGCCTACGAGGCCGTGGTCCAGGCCTGCCTGGCGCGGGGCACGATGCCGGTCATCGTGGCCCCGGCTTTTGTGCCCGATCCGGCCAAGCTCATCTCCGAATGGAATTACGACTACAAGAACAAGGCCCTTGAGGCGGCCATGAAGACCCAGGTGCCCTTCCTTTCGCTTTTCAACCTGACCGCCGACCCGGAACGGGGGGCGAAGATGCGCGGCGGCCCGGGCGGGGTCTCGGCCGCGGGGTTCAAGGAGGCGAATGTCCAGCTGGGCGACCTCTACGGCCTGCTCGAAAAATACTGTTTCCGGCCGTCGGTCTGAGAATTTCTCGGGAGATTTCGACAATGTTTTTGCAGATGAACCGGCCATCGGCATACGGAAACGAGAGGCGTAACGGCATACGGATCACGGCTTACGGTCCGGATCAGAGCCGTACACCGTATGCCGCAGGCCGCGCTAAGGACGCCATGTGATCATCATCGCCGACAATGACGCCGCCCAGCGTGAGCGGCTGCGCGCGCTTCTGGATCGCCACGGCCTCATGGCCCTGGCCGTGCCCCTGGACGGCGGGCTGGGCGGAACCATCGCCGCCCACCGGCCGGCGGTGATCGCCGCCGGGGTGGTGCTCGACCGGGAGTCGGACGAAGTCGCGCTTATCCAGGTCCTCCGGAAGCAGGGGGCGCTGGACGGGGCGCGGCTGGTCCTGCTGGCGGCCACGGCGCCGGCCCGCAACCCCGCCCTGGTGAAAAAGGGGAGACTGGAGATCGCCTGCGACGCCTACTTGGACAAGCCGGTCGATGCGGTCGAATTCATTCGTACGGTGCGGGCCCTGGTCCCGGCGGCGGGTGCGCCGCCGCTTGTATCCTCCGCGGTCGGGAGCTGAACGCCTATGCGGCTGAAATTCTGGGGTACGCGCGGTTCGATCGGCGTGGGCATGACCAACGACGAACTGCGGGAGAAACTGCGCGCGGTGCTGCTCAAGGCCGCGCCCGGCGATGTGGGCGACCCGGTGCGGGTCGACGCGTTCATCGGGCGGCTGCCGTTCATCGACCGCAAGACCGTGGGCGGCAACACGGCCTGCGTGGAGGTCTCCGTCGGGGAGTCCCTGCTGGTGTTCGACGCGGGCAGCGGCCTGCGCCTGCTGGGGGCGGAACTCCTGCGCAAGCACGGGCCGCACATCCCGTTCCCGATCCATGTTTTCCTTTCCCATTTCCACTGGGACCACATCCAGGGCTTCTCGTTCTTCGCACCGGCCTTCATCAAGGGCAACCGGGTCCGGTTCTACAGCCCCAACAAGGACGCCTATGCGCTCCTCAAGCGCCAGCAGGACGCTTCGTATTTCCCGGTCAAGTTCGAGGACTTCGGCGCGGATATCGAATTCGTGAGCATGGACTACGGCCGGCCGTTCACCCTGGATGAGGTCACGATCAGCACGCTCTCCCTCACGCACCCGGGCAGTTCGACCGGCTACCGCGTGTCCGACGGCCGCGCCGCGCTGGTCTACATGAGCGACACGGAGATCATCACGCTCGACAACACCGAGATCGAGCGGTACCGCGCCTTTGTCAGGGGCGCCGATGCGGCCATCGTGGACGCCCAGTACGATTTCGAGGAGTCCCACATCAAAAGGTTCTGGGGCCACAGTTCGCCGTTCATCTTCCTCGACATCCTGAAGGGCGCCGGCGTGGGGCGCGTGTTCATGTTCCACCACGATCCGGGCAACACGGACCGCGATATCTACGACCTGCACCAGCGCGCCCGGCAGTACAAGGAACTCAATTGCCCCGACGACAAGGCCGAGATCCTGATCGCGATCGAAGGCGATGAGTACCTGCTCTGATCCGCGGCCGGGGTCCGGCAGGGGCGGGTTTTTTCAGAATGTGTGAACAGCCGGGCGGTTGGCGAGTATAAATAAAGATTTTTGTAACACTTTAGCGGAATGAAAGGACTGGATCCCCCGGTTCCCCCGGTCAAGCCGGAGGACAGGCTCGCCGGGGGATGACGGACGAAGAAGGATGACTTGCATCGGCCTTATTCTTGTACTGTCATTGCCCGACTTGATCGGGCAATCCAGATCTCCCATGATCGTTTCACTCGGGTAAAGTGTTACAGATTTTTTTGTACTGTCCGCAGGAGATGGCGCGTGCGAAATTTGCAAACTGTTGAAGACAATGGATTTACGCTGGTGGAGATCATCACGGTCGTCGCCATCATTATCCTCTTGATCGGCATGCTCTTCCCGGTCCTGCGCGGCGCCATGGAAAAGGCCAAGATCACCCAGACCACGGCGCTCGTCACCCGTCTTGACGCGGCCCTCTACCGGTACCAGAGCGACTGGCGCGATTACCCGCCCTCCACCGCCTTGGGCGGCGCTGCCGCCGACCTGCCGATCCTCCGCACAGCACTCCTGTCGGAGGTCGAGCCCGGCGGGCCGTACGAGAACTTCAATGACAAGGAAACGGGGACGGCCGCCGGCCTGCCGGCGATCGTCGACGCCTGGAAACACCCCATCCTCTACTGCCATTTCGCGCAATATGACCCCGTCTGGCCGGCCTGGCGGGCCAACAAGAAGAAATACGAGTTCCAACTGGTCTCACCTGGGCGTTCCTGGGAGGCCCTGGACACGGACAAGAGCGGGTTCATCGAGAACGGTGAGCTGGCGGGTACGACGGATGCGGATGCGAAGAATTTCATCAAGAACTGGTAGCGCGGCCGCCGGTTTCACCCTCATCGAGATGCTGGTGGTCATCGCGGTCATTAGCATCCTGATGGGTATCGGCGCTTCGTTCGCCTTCCGATTCAGCCGCGCCATGGAGCTGGAGAGCGAAACGGGCAAAGTCGTCTCCCTGCTCAACCTGGCCCGCGACACGGCCCTGGCCACCGGCCAGCCGGCCAGCCTGCGTTTCACCCGCGAGAACGGGGATACGGTCACGCGCATCCTGGGCTGTGACACGGTGGGCGCCTTCCCCATGGAGGACGCCACCGGCGCCTACGGCATGACATTTACCCCCGGCACCGCGACCTTCACCGCCGGTCTGGTGGGCCAGGCGCTCCTGTGCAAGGCCGGCGACACCGTGGCCCTCGGCACCAGCCCGCGCTGGGGTTTCGCGGAAGGGTTCCTGATCGCCTGCGATGTGAATGTGACGGCGCTCAATGCGCCCGCGGCGCTTTTGACCATGCCCGGGCAGTTCACCCTGTCGCTGGTGCCCGCCGACGGGACCATCCATCTGACCGCCGTGATCCGTCGCAAGGATGCGGTCGATGTGACACTGGACGGCGCGGCCGTGTCCTTCGACCGCAGGGTCTGGGCCCGGGTCGGGCTGGGTCTCATCGGCCGCACCGCGCGCATGTACCTGAACAACACACCCGTGGCCGATCTGGCTCTGGGCGATGACCTCAACCCGGCGGCCACCGGCAACCTGACCCTCCTGGCAAGCGGCGGCACATTCGCCGGCCGGGTGGACGGGATGATGATCCAGCGGTGGGGGGTCATCAACAGCGGCCGGCTGGCCGGCCCGGTCACCCTGAAACAGCTCGAGGACAACCTGGCCGATGCCGACCCGGACAATGACTTCTGCGACTATGCCTTTACGGCCGACGGCACGCCCACGGCCGGCCAGACGGCGACGCTGGATCTCAAGTTCAAACGCGGCGCCGGGGCCGAAAAAGCGGCCGCGATCGAAGTGCCGGCCACCGGGCTGGCCTACCGGAAAGGGGGCTGACATGCGGCGGTCGGGTGTGGCCCTCATAATGGTGGTGATGACGCTCTTCGCGCTCCTCCTGATCGGCGTGCCGTTCATGGTCTCGATGCTCGGGTTCAGCCGCAGCGGCGACCAGTCCCGCCTCGTGACCATGGGCCAGGCCGCCTCCTCCGGCGCGGTGGAATGGGCGCTTGACGGGCTGGCCGCCGCCGCCACGGTCACCGGCGGCGGGGCCGTGACCGATTACGGCGCCGCGGGCACCGGTGCCATCCTGGACCCGGTATTCCTGCCGGGTGCCTTCAAAGACAAGGAAACGCTGATGGTCGGGGCCGCGGTCACCGACCTGTCGGGCCGCATCGATGTCAATTCGCTCACCCGGACCCTGGCCGCCAACCTGCTGCCGCCGACCGATCACATCCAGGCCCTCTACAAACTGCTTTTGTACCCCCTGCGGCCGGTGGGCGCCGAGGACTGGGAGACCGGCACCAAGGCCCCGCGAGCGGCCTACCGCCCGTTCCGCACCGTGGCCGAACTTCGCGGCATTGCCAACATCCTCGATATCGACAGTCAGCCTGTCGACACGGGGTTCCTGTCCCGTGACATCTACCTCGGCATCCGCGACCTGCTCACCGTGGACCACGAAATGCTACGGAGCGGAGGTTTCGCCAACCTCACGGCGCTCACCAGCGCGCGTTTCGCAAATCCCACGGCGCTCACCGAGGGTGCAACGCAGAATAACAAGTACATCTATGTCGTCTGGTCGCCGTATATCAATGCCGGGACCCTGATCCGGATCGCCGACCGCGATCCTGCGGCCAATGGGGCACATGAATACAACCTGTGCACGGCGGTGCGGTCCCTTCCGGCCCTGCGCGAACGCAACCAGATGGAGCTGACGCTCTTCTTCGATCCGCTGCAGTCTTACTCGGCCGATACCACACTGGTGACCGTTCCCGAGCGGTTGCCGGTGAACATCAACACCGCTTCGCGCCGCACGCTGGTCGCCCTCACCGCCAACTTGACGGGGGTGGTGAAGGGGACCATGGTCACGGTCGACCAGGCGGCGGCCGAACGGTTCGCCGACGATGTGATCGCCGTCCGGACGGCGCCCCCGACCCCGTTCTCGGCCGACCGGTTCATGGAATATAACATTGCCACGGTTATTGACGACACCGCCTCGCCCGATCTTACCCTGGCCGCGGCCCAGGCCTACCTCATCCGGCTCAACGCGTTCCAGCCCTGCCACCCGGACCTGATCGGGTCCACCACCGGTTTCTGCTTTACCTCGGCCGGCCGTTACCGCGTGACCGGCCTGGCCTCGGTCATGAACCGTCAGGCCGACATTCCCGTGGCCCAAACCGCCACGGCGGTGGTGGCCGACCTCTATCCCGGCGCGCGCAACACCCCGGTGACCCTGGCGGCCGACTCCCAGGCCACGCTCCTGCCTGGCGCACTGGCGGGCGGCGCCGGTTCCCGCACCGGTCCCAACCCGGTCCAGGCCCGCGATTACGGCACCCTGCCCCGCGCCGATTTCGGGACCCGCGACGGGATCGAGGATTTCGAGAAGACCGACAATGTCGGCCGCTATTCCGCGGTGGGCGCCGCGCCCCTGGAGACGGCCTGGAACCCGGGTTACGGCGAACGCACCTCCTTCCTGGCGCATTTCGACCGGGGGCTCAAGGCCACGGTCCTCGACGGCGACACGGGGTATGATGCGATGGCCCCCGCCAACGGCTACTTCCACATGGGTGACCAAGCGGCCATAACCGGCACGGGCGGGGTTTTCGATCCCGGCAACGGTGTGGCAAACTACGCCCGGAATATGTTGACAGCCGAGGGCGTCCGGTTCCGGGCCAATACCGGCACCGCGGCCGACAACGATTACCTGGAATATGAACTCCAGCGTACCGCTTCGGGCATGTCGGCTGCGGATGACATCCATTCCAAGCTCCAACGCGAAACCGGCATCCGGGCGTATCCCACGCCGATGATTGACCCTGATAATTATTTTGACATGCATGTATACGAAGGGTTCAGCTTCGATTTTTGGCTCAAGACCGATGGCAAGTGGGGCGATGCCCCACTCCGCAAATACTATGTGATGGACATGTCCCGGGGTGACGCTGAAAGCTCCGTCGCCATGTCTGAAAACCTGATTAGTTGCTATTACGATGCCACGGAGGACGATACTACCACGGCCGGCTTGGATGGCGATATCGTCGTCCGTGTAAAAGACACGGCTATAATGGAAAGCGGGCAGGGATTGTGGGTGGAATACCGCCAGAAAGCAGCTTTCATTCCCGGCCTCTGGTACCAGGTCAAGGTGATGGTGAAGGGGGGAGCTCAGGGTAATTGGGATGATAATTCCACTGCTTATGGGATCCAGGTCTTTATCGACGGCAAGCCCTGCTGGAGGATCGATCCGGATGCTTCAGCCCCGGTCTGCCGGGGGCGCATGCGGCCGGGCGCTACACTAATGGCAACCATTTCTGCTGCAGACAGTTCAATATCAGTTGATGATGCATCCGATCTGCCGCCATCGGGCGTAGTCCAGATCAACCGTGAACGCATCGAGTATACCAAGTCACCACCCAACTCCTTGACTGTGATCAAACGCGGTGCGCGGGGTTCAACCGCCGATGGCCACGCAACCGGTGAGCAGGTAGTCCTTTTCGGTTACACCTGCAACATCACCGATTTTCCGCTCATGACCGGCGGCGCCAATCTCGTGGACAATTTGGCACTCCCACTTGCAGTCACCCAGCCAATCCCGGACCCGATTCCACCCGATTACCGGGATATGCCCCATGTCAAAGTATCTGCGTCAGATACCGTTCCCGCGCCGGACGGCATGGTTGATTTCCGGGTTTCGGAAGAGGGCACATCGATCACCCTGCCGGCGGGCAACAGTTTTGCGGGCTTCCCGTCCACGGGATTTGCGGAAATTTCATGGATTAATCCTACTGGTCCCGCCTATGGTCCCACGGCGATATTCTACTACAGTTCCTGTAGCGGGAATCAACTGTCCGGCATCGTTTGGACCTGGGTCGAGACCAATGTCCAGAGCACCAGCAGCATGGCCTTTCCTCCCCAGACCACGGATATGTTTGATGTTGTGATCTGTTCCATTTCATTCCATGTCACCGGTTACAACACATATCCGGATGCAAACATAATCGATGGCGGACGGGGGTATGTCCAGGTCGAGGACGAGTGGCTGGAGTATGGCCGGGACGATACGACCAACACAACCGGTAAGGCGATGGTGGGCGTGGAAGCGTATTTCTTTGGTGACGGGCTACAGCGTAAAGCCATGAATTCCATCGGGGCGTCCCACACGACAGCCCCCGATGTCATTCCCGTGTTCCGTGTCGACAGCGTTTGCCCCTTGCTCTCCAACGAACCGGGATGTCCCAAGGACCAAGTGACCATCGTGGCCGTGGACATCACTGAAGCCGACCTGAGGAAGAAAGACAAATCCATCGAGGCCAAGGTGCAGATGACCATCAAGCGCTCGGGGACTTCTTCCTATAAGGTGACCTATACGACCGGTCCCAATCCGGGCGATACCGAGGATCATTATCCCACAACGAACTGGATCGCCTTTAACGCCCCCGTAACCCGGCAGTACAACGACGGTGATCCCTCCATCCGTCTGGTGAAATTCCCCTCGGGCGAAATGCCTGCCATACTCACCAACCGCCTTACGATCGGCAATTCCCGGTCCCACACAGACCCACTGGCCGCGGAAATTGACGAGTTCAGGATAAACCGTGCCACCTACTTCGCCACGCATGTCTGGGACATCGATGCGGATGCGGATGATGCCAGCGACGACAACCCGCCGGCCGCCTACAAACCGCCCCATACCATCACTTGCGCCACAATCAACGCCAGTGACACGGTGGATACCAACAATAAAAAATATATTGAAATCGTCCGGCGTCGCAACGGCAACTCCGCGGTGGCGTCGGATGAAATGCCACCGACCGGTTTCATCATGATCAAGGACGAGATTTTCCTGTATGAATTCGTCAAGTTCATGGATGTCCTGGAAGACCCCTACTGGCTGCCCAAACGCGGATCCTGGCCGGCACGGTACAAACTGTGCCTGATCGGCCGCGCCCAGCTCGGGACCATGGCTCGCACCATTGAACGGTACGACCCGGCCCAGGTGTTGGAAGGTGTGCCCGTCACAACGATTGCGACCGGCTACGCGAGGGATGCCAACGACAGCTATATCTATGTGTACACCAACAAGGGATTCCCGCCCACGGGTTTCCTGCGCATCGACAACGAGATCATCGGTTACACTTACAAAGGCACCACCACAACCCTGCCCATTACGGACTTTTTCGCCATGGAGTCCAATGCCGCCGGCGACGGTTATTTCCGCGGCCGGTTCGGCAGTACGGCCGCCGCTCATGGTGAGGGTGCCGCAGTCACCCTCTTTGCGGCGCGGTACCCGGACTGGTCGCCGGTCCAGCTCGACGCATCGAACAATGTCGTCAACCGCTGGAATTCGGACCGGGGGGCCTTTTACCGGTGCATCTTCCGGCGCGAGAATACGAGTTTCGGCCTGCCTGATGACGGGGATATACTGACCCTCCCGGACAATGAGGATCTGACACTGTCGGCCGGGGTGCTGGCGGCCGACGGCAGTCTCCTGCCGCTGCCTTTGAAAATCCGCTTGCGGATCCTGGCCGCGGCCGGGCCGGCGCCCGACTGGGCGGCGACGCCGCCCGCGCCCCCTCGCGATCACCCCACCGCCGACATTCAGGAGTTTCTGGTGTTGCCCGGCCAGGGCGGTGTGGATGGCAGCGGGATCCTGAACAACATCCCTTTGGACCTCCGCGAGCGGAAGGGCCCCCGGTTTGAACTGCGGGTCTTTGCCGATTACCTGACCGGCGCTTGGGACCCCGCGGCCGACGCGGTGATCTTTGACCCGGATTTTGATCCCGCGGCGGCCGGCAATTTCGACTGGAAATGGGGCCCGCTGGTCAATGCCTTTGCGGTCACGATCAAGGGCCGCAACAACATCTATGAAGTGGACCGCGAATGAGCGGCCGACGGCGCGGTTTTTTTGCTTTGCAAACGGCCCGGCCGGGGTATAATGGCGGTTTTATGATCGTGGAACTCCTGGTCGCCATGGCCGTGTTCCTGTTCCTGGGCGTCATGCTGGTCTCCGTCTTCCGCACGGGCATGGGGCTTTGGAACACGGCCGAGGCCCGCAAGGCCGTCTTCCGGCGGGTTCAGACGGCTTTGGCGGTGATCCGCGAGGATCTTTCCGCTCTCGCCATGCGGGATGGGTCGCGCGAGGACAATGTGGAGGTTGATGTACGCATGGCCGCTGACTTGGTCACGGACGCCAACGGCACCACGGAGGTCCAGCGGGTGCGGTTCGTCCGTACCATCGGCCGCGAGATGCGCAACGACATCATGCGGGACGCGGGCACCTACGACTTTATCGACGCAGACGGCACTCCGGTCCCACTGGCTCCGTACGATCAGATCGATGATG
This sequence comes from Planctomycetota bacterium, assembly GCA_043820325.1. Taxonomy (GTDB): domain Bacteria; phylum Planctomycetota; class JBDREB01; order JBDREB01; family JBDREB01; genus JBDREB01. The sequence goes on from JBDREB010000174.1 coordinate 11,931, forward strand.
CCGCGGAGCTGGCCAGCGGCCGCACCGATGCTGACTTTAATCCCATGGTCCCTTCCGCCGCGCGGCGGCTCGGCGCGCCGGCGGGACTGATGGAGGTGGGCTACCTGATGAACAACGAAACCCTCTACCGGGCCGTGAAGGCGCCCGTGGGCTTCATCAGGGATACCGGGCAGCGGGAGTCGCTCTTCGGCAAGGACCTTTTCACCTTCAGCACCCTGGAGACGACCGCCCAGGCGCTGGTGGACCATGTCCTCTACTTTGAGATTCTGTTCTGGGGGCCGGACACGACCGCTTGGAACATTTCCGACCCGCGCGTCGCGCAAGAGTCCTCGCTCACCTGGGACTCGACCCGCGTGGAACAAAGCGCGCAGACCGGGTACAATGCGTCCATCGACGAGGATATCCCCAGCCCGTTCGATGACCCCGCCGCCCAAACGGGCGACGCGGCCGACGACATCTATCCGGCCAAGGTGAAGGTGACGATCGTGCTCGACAGCGACCGTCGCACCCGGGTGCTCACCCGCGTTACCAACGACGGGGGCGGCACCGTGACCTGCGGTATGACGCGCGGGTTCGTGCGCAACGCGCCCGACCGGCAGTATGCCAAGATCGGCGCCGAATGGGTCCAGTACGCCGATGCGGACGGCACGGCGTTCACCGGCGTGGTCCGGGGCCGGCGCCACACGAAAGATGCCGCCCCCCATGCGGCCGGCACGGAGGTCTACCAGGGATTCACCTTCACCACGGTGATCGACATCGCGGGTGTGGCCAATGAATAATGCCGGTCTCGCACAAAGTCAAATCCTCCTCTTCTGGAGGGACGCGCTCCGTCGCGTCCATTCCTGTTCCGCCAATGAGCGGCATCCCCGGCCACGACGGAGCGTGGCCCTCCAAGGTGGAATCGGACAGGAATTGACGACGACATTTTGCGGGTTCGTCAATAAAAAAGGCTTCACGCTGATGGAGGTGATGGTCGCCCTGGGCGTGTTCATGATCGGTTTTGTGGGCGTGATGGGCCTCTTTGTGGGCGGTTTCCGGACCCAGGAGGCGGCCCGGGTGCGCCTGACGGAAGCGATGGTGGCCGAGACCCTGCTCGACACACTGCGCGAACCCGAGGTGGCCGGTCTGAAGGCCGCCCTGACCGGTGTGACCGTCGCCACGACGATGCCCATCGACGCCTCCAAAGCCTTCCCGGGATACAGCTATTTCTACCGTTACACGCCCTGCGGCGCGACCGTTACGAAGCATCGCCTGCTGGTCACGGTCTTTGTGTTCGAGGACCGGTTCAAGGACCTCTACGGCCGGGATTACACGACCCTTGACACGGAGGGCAAGGCGGCCTACGACCGCAACTGTCTGCAGGTCAATTCGATCATTGAAATGGAGGCCGAGTAACCGCACCCATGGCACCCCGCACCGGCATCGGCATTGATATCGGCACGACCACCCTGCGCATCGCCGAGGTGCGCCGGTCCGGCGGCCGTTTCCTGCTGACCAATGTGTTCAGCCTGCGCATCGGCGGCACCGCGGTCGACGGCCGGGAGGCGATCCGGGACCCCCAGATGCAGGAGTTCATCCGGGGCCGGCTCACCGATCCCGCCCTGCGCCGGGGCATCCTGGGCATCTCGGGCAAGGAGGTCCTGAACCGCTACATGCATTTCCCGGCCGTGCCGCCGTGGAAGCTCGCCATGATGGTCGATTTCGAGATCAAGCAGGGTGACCCGGAGAGCGAGGGGTTCGCCTACGATTACCGCCTGCTGGCCCTGCCCAAGGGCCTTTCCGATGAATACACGGTCCTGGCCCCCCTGGCCAAGAACCAGCAGTTGGAAGGCTACATCGCCGCGGTCCGCGGCGCCGGCATCCGGCCCCAGCAGATCGCCCCGGCCCAGATCGCCCTCTTTAATGCCTGCGTGGTGGGGATGGACCGTTTCAAGGCGGGAACGATCCTGGCCGCCGACATCGGCGCCGCGCGCACGGAGATCATGATCGCCGGCGAAGGGGGGCTCTATTTCATCCGCACCCTGCCCATCGGCGGCGCCATGTTCACCCAGGCCCTGGCCGATGAGTTCGGGCTCTCCCCGGAAAAGGCCGAGGACCTCAAGCTCGCCAAGGGGCGCATCCTGCCCGAGGGTGACGAGGGGTCGGGCGAGGAGGAACGGCGCATCTCGGCGACGCTGAAACGGGCCGCCCTGCAGGTCTCCTCCCAGATCCAGGCTTCGATCCGGTTCGCGGCCGGCAACATCCGCCTCAAGGACCTGAAGGTGGACGCCTACTACCTCACCGGCGGCGGCGCCCGGCTCAAGGGGCTGGTGCCGTTCTGGCAGACGGCCTTCCAGCTGCCCGTGAAGATCGTCAACCCGCTGCGGGGGCTGGTGCTCTCCGAATTCCCCGCCCGGCGGCTGGAGGAGATCACCGAGATGCCGTCGGTCTATACCACGGCCATCGGCCTGGCGCTCAGCGCCTTCGGCGGCCGTATGATCGACATGAACATCCTGCCCGAGAAGGAGAAACGGCGGCTCGCCTTCCTCAACCATACCCTGCCGCTCTATGCCGCGCTGGTCCTGCTGACGGCCGCCTCGGCGCTCTTTACCCTGGTCAACTGGGACCTCCAGCGCGAGGGCCGTGTGGTCCATGACGGGATCAGCGCCGCCGGACAGGCCATGGAAAAGGGACGCGCCCGGCTCAGGGAGGGCGAACAGGCGGTGGCGGAGTTTCTGGACCAGTATACATTTGTGACCGGCCAGGGGGCCGAGAGCCGCGATGTCCTGCGGGTGCTCGACTGCTTCCAGGAGGAACGCCCCGAAGAGGTCCGGCTCAAGCGCATCGCTTCCCAGGCCGGCGGGACGGGGGGCGGCCGGGTGGCCCTGACGGTCCTGGCCCGGGAATCGCAGACCGCTTCGGCCAACACCGTGTTCGAGGAGTTCAAGATCCGGCTGATGCGGCGACCCGAGATCGCCGCGATCACCGTCGACCGGATCGATGACCTGGAGGGCGGCGACCGCCGCACCAAGGCGATCGCCTTCACCATCACCCTCAAAGCCAAGGAACGGCCATGATGTGGTACAAGAACCGGCGCGCGCTGGCTGCCGTGGCCGGCGTGCTGCTGCTGGCGGGGATTTGGAACGCGTATAACATCGCCTCATTCCGCGCCATCCGGGCCGAGGAACGCAAGCGGGGCGAGGAGGCCGACGCGCTGGCGGGCCGCATCTGCGCCGACCCGGCCCAGCTCGACCCGGGGTTGCTCTATATCGACGCGGCCATCCAGCGGCAGACCGACCATCTGGCGCGGCTGGACCGGGAGGTGGGGGTCTGGCTACGGGAGAGCCTGTTCATGCTCCCGGCCGATTACCTGCCCGCGGCCCAGCAGAGCCCCAAGGTCTTCTTCAATGAAAAAAGCGGCGATGTGCGCAGCGAGCTGATCAAGAAGGCCGAGGCGGGCGGGTTCCGCATCAACGGCGAACTGCCGTTCGGGGACGCCGACGACCGTAATATCCGGGAGTGCGCCAGCATGCTCTACCTGGTGCGGCGGGTCACGGACACGGCGATCACCTGCGGCCTGGCCGGCCTGGAAAGCCTGCGTCAGAAACCGGTCGAGCACCTGGCATCCCCCGGGGGGCTTTTTGATTTCGAGGTCTTCAATGCCGACATGGCGTTCACGGGCAAGCCGGAAAACATCCTCCGGTTCCTCGACCGCCTGCAGGCCGTTGAGGCCGGGGTGAGCGCCGGCCAGCGGGTCTTTTCCAGCGCCATTGTCATCGAGGCCGGCGACCGCCTGGCCCGGATCGATGCCGCCTTCGCGCTGGTCGCGCCCCGGGGGCGGCGGTCGGCGGCCGCCGCGGACCAGTCCCGGACCGGTCCGGGGGCTCCGGTCGGGGCCGGCGGGACCCCGCCCGCGCCTGTGCCGCATGGTGTACCGCTGGGCATTTGAAGGGCGGATGCGATGAACATGGAAAAAGGGTTCCTGGTGGTCGCCGTGCTCTTTGTGGCGGTCATGGCCAGCTTCATGCTCATGCGGCGCGGCCGCACCGAGCGGGAGTTCGCCGTTGACCGCGCGTTCGTGCCGCGCACCATGGTGACTGAGCCGTCGGCCGGGCTGGAGGCCTATCGTCTGAAGGGAAGTTTTGACCCGTTCCAGGAGCGGTCGGCTTCGCGGACCGCCGGCGTCAAGATCGGCCTGCCCGATGCGCCGGCGATGGAGATCGCGCCGCCGCCCGCGTTCCTGAAGAAAGAGGAGTTCTGAATGCGGCACCTGGCGTTCTGCCTGCTCATGATCGCGGCCGCCGCCTGGGCCGGCGACGAGGTTCTGGCTCCCGACGAACGCGAGGCGATCCTCCGCTTCTGCCCGCCCACCGCCGCCGAAAGGTCGGAGCTCAGGGATACGGATGTCATCATCACCCTGACCGGCGAGACCATCCGGTGCGCGATCCTCGGCTTCCGCAACGATACCGTGACCCTGCGGTCCGAAGGGCAGAAACTCAACATACCACTGAGCAATGTCCGGCGGATCCTGCTGGTCCAGCGGTATTTCGACATCCTGGTCAACCGCCTGGATGCCATTCCCACCGGTGACGCCGCGGCCCGGTACGCCCTGGCGGCCGAAGCGGTGGCCCGCGCCGCCGAGGACCCGCGTATCACGCCCTGGGCCGAAGAGGTGCTCCAGGCTTGCGTCCGGTCGGGCGCGTTCGCGCCGGCCTGCATCCTCCTGGGTGACCTCCAGGCCGCTCAGGGGCGGTATCCCATGGCCGAGGTCAATTACGCCCGGGCCGTGGAAATGGCGCCGAATGATCCCGTGGTGCTTGGCCGGCATGCCGCCAATCTGCGGCGCCAGGTCAAATACCCGGAGGCGGAACGCTGGTACCGCGAAGCCCTGCGTCGCGCCCCCGATGATCCCGATCTTCTGGAGGGGTTGGGGTATGTCCTTCTCAAACGGGAGCGGGTGACCGAGGCGGCCGAGTTCTTCCGGCAGGCCCTGGACCGCAATCCCGACCATCCCCTGGCGCTGGCGGCCTACCCGCTGGTGCTCGGGTATGAAGGCCGCTTCATCGAAGCCCGGGCCATGCTCGACCGCGCCGCCGCGGCGGGAGCGCTCACGGCCGAGGCCTACCTGACCATGGGCAAGCTGGCCCTGCTCTACGGACGGTACGCGGAGGCCGAGGGCGATTTCCTTAACGCCCTGCGGATGGACAGCCGGCCCGATGACCCCATCGCCCTGGCCCACCTCGCGCTGACCTATGCCGCGGTCGGTGACCGGGAAAAGGCGCGGCGGAGCCTGGAGGGGTTCACGCGGGAGGAGTTCCTGGCCGATCCGGATGTGGCCAATGCCATCGGGTTCGTGCTCCTGCGCGACGGGGAGGCCCTGGCCGCGGCGGGCGGCGCGGCCGAGGCCGCCGCGGCTTACGGCCAGGCGCGGGACGCCTTCCTCAAGGGACTGGGCCCGTCGGAGACGAATTATTACGCACTGTATGGCATCGGGATCGCCAACCTGCGGCTGGGCAATGAGCGCGAAGGCCTGAGCACCCTGGGCCGGGCCGGCGAGGCGCGTCCCAGATTCGCCGAGGCCCGTTTGGCCGCGGCCGAATACTTCCTGGCCGGCGGACAGGCCGCGGTCGCGCTGAAGGAATACGACCGGCTCATGCAGCGCAGTGTGCCCGTCCTGATGCAGGACCGGGCCGGCCTGCCCGATGCGGCCGCGGATAACGCCGCCGGCGAGATCAAGGCCCTGCGCAAGGGCTGCAATGACCTCCTGATCCGCATTCATGTCGGCCGGGTGCGGGCGCTGGCCGCGCTCGACCGGATCGAAGATGCCCGGCAGGCCGCCGCCGCCGCGCTCGCGGCGGTCCCGGGCCGCCCGGAGCCGTATGAATACCTGGGGTATGCGGCCTTCGCGACCGGTGACGAGGACCGGGCCCGGGAACAGTTCGCCGCGGGCAAGGACCTTGGCAGCAGTTACTGCCAGCGGTGCTACCAGGCGCTCCTTTTGGCCCGCAACCAGGACGAACAGGTGGATGATTTCAACCGCGAGGCGAGCCTGACGCTGCGGAACTCCTGGGAGGAGACTGAGCGGGCGGGCATCGATATCAGCATCCAGGACGGGAAAATGCTCATGGCCGGCACGGTCACCAAGGCCTGGGCCCAATCGTACGGTTCCCGGATCTACCGGGCGGCGACCTTCGTCAGCGCCGGCGTCACGGTGACGCCCGACCCCGCGGCCGGCGAATGCTTCACCGGGATCTTCATCCTGGGCCAGAAGAGCGGCCGGGGGATCTTCCTGATCCGCAACGACAAGGACCGGCTCTGTTTCGGGAGTTCCGACCGCCAGGAGGAGGGCAAGGACTGGAAATGGTCCGACCTGGCCCCCTGGCCCGGCCCCGGTCCCGTCACGATCGCCATCAAGCAGGTGGACAAGGCGATGCGGAAGTTCGACCTGCTCGTGAACGACAAGAAGGTCCAGACCCTGCTTTCGGGCAGTCTGGTCAAGGAGGACGCCTTCCGCGTCGGCTGTTTTGTCCAGGGGCGCGACGGGGTGCGGATCCAGGTTATATGGGATGATTTCCGGGCGATCACGGAAAAAGTGGATTGAAGGTGAGGAGGCGCGGTATGCGGTTGTGGATCGGGATCATTCTGGTGGCAGCGGCGGCCCTGGCCGGCCGTGCGGAAACTATCGTTACCTTCCAAGCCGGTGTGGCGCCCCTGGCCGACTACACCCGCTGCGTCGATACGACGCTGGCCAGCCTGTCACCCGGGGAGTCGTTCGGCGAGCACCCGTTCCTGGCCCTCGCCGCCCAGTCCAGTCCATCCTATGTCCTCTTGAAATTCGACCTGGCCGATTACATTCCCCTGACCGCCACGGTGACACGGGCCGTGCTCACCCTCACCCCCAAGGTGTATACGGGCCTCGACCGCAACACCCGCTGGTACCGGGTGAGCGCCGACTGGCAGGAGAATGAATGCACCTGGGAGGTGACCGCCTCGGGCGTGCCCTGGTCCCAGCCCGGCGGTGCGGCCTTCGTGACCGCGCAGAGCACGGCCGTGGAGGCCGGGGCCGGGGCGCATGCCTGGGATGTGACCGCGATCGCCCAGGCGTGGGTCAAGCAACCCGTGACCAATTTCGGCGCCGTCCTCCGCCCGGGGAATGAAGCCGCCGACTGTGAATGCTGGTATTACTCGAGCGAGACCGAGTTGAAAGACTACCGCCCCCGCCTGGTGGTCGTCTTCCGCACCAAGGAGGAGATCGATGAGACCGCGCGGGTAGCCGCCGAAGCACTCAAGAAGGTTCAGGAACAGAATGTCAAAGACGAAATGGTGCGCAAGAAGGAGGAGAAGAAGATCCGTCAGTCGGCCACGGTCCGTCCCGGCGCGCCCTGGGTCGTTTGCGAGCTGAAACCGGTGGCCTACAAGCAGATGAGCGACGCGGGCGACCTGCCCCTCTATGTCCGCCAGGCGGCGGCCGGGGGCATCGGGGGCCTGCACCGGATGGAGGCCGACCCGGGTTCGAGCGGGACCATCGCCAAGAGCGGCAACGCCTACAGCATGCACAACGCCTTCCGCCCCGAGGGGGGCAAGGAAAGCGGGATGATCGTCCGGTTCAAGGCGACCGCCCAGTGCGCGGTCGATGTGAACAACGACGGGGACTACGGCGAAAGCGAGCAATTCAAGATCGTCCGCAACACCGCCGGCCCCATCACCGTGCAGGAGGTCCACAGCTCCACCAACCCCGACAAGGTGAATGCGCCGTACACGTTCTTCGTATACGCCCGGCACAACGATTCCGGGGCGACCGATTACTGGGGCACACGTCACGGCGGGTACCTGGTGGGCGCGTTCCAGGGCAAGGAAATCCGGGTCACGGACAACAGCGAGGACTGGACGTTCAACACATTCGGCCGGGACATGATCAACATCGGCGGCCAGGACCTGTTCCTGAACCGCTACATGGAAATCGGCGGCCAGTGGTGGAAGGTCGACCTGCCCACCACCGGGGAGTTCATCGCCTTTGCCAAGGCCGGCGACCTGAAGGATGTGCCGCCGGCGGTAGTGGTGGTGAACATGAGCGATTTCAACGGCGGCACCAACAAGTTCGCGCCCACTTATGCCCTCCTCAACCGGATCGACAAGGGGTTTGAGGCCACCTACCGCACCGATCCCCAGAACCTGATCCTGAAGATCCCGGCGGGCCAGTATAAACTCCTTTGCGGCGAGGTCGCCGCATCCGGCCGCAAGGAAGTCCTCCAGATCAACGGTTCATCGATGAACGCGATCGACCTGGTCAACCGCAAGGAATACACCTTGAAATGGGGGTTGCCGCTGGCGATCACCGCCGGGTTTGTCCGGCAGGGAACCACGATCTCGCTGGCCCCGGAGAGTCCGCTCCTGGTCGTGGGGGTGGAAGGCGCGGCCTACAGCCTGGCCGATGGGAAGCGTATCATGACCAACGCGCCCCAGGTGGAATTCTTCATAAACGGTGTTTCCGAGTGCAAACGCAATCTGCAGTTCGATACCGATACCAAAGGTTCCGGTTTCCTGGCCTTCAAGACCTCGCTCAAGCAGGATGCCAAATACCGGATCGTCATCAGCGCCAAGACCACCCTGTTCGGCGAGATCCGCGGCGAAATGGAGCGCTGAGGCGATGACGGCCTGCGTCCGGTGCGGCAAGGCGACCAGCCTGTTCTACGGCGCGGCGCGGGACCAGTGCTGGCTGTGCGCCTCGCGGACCCGCATCCTTTCCGCCGGGCCGGCGGCGGCGCCGGGCGGGGAGGAGACCCACGATGACCGGCGCACCTGGCGCCGATTCCCCGTGCAGATCCACATGAAGCTCTATTACGGCGCCAGCGAACGGTCCTGGATAATTTTTCCCGGCACGACCATCAACATCTCCAGCGGCGGCCTGTGCGTGGAATGGACCGCCTGCCGCCAATGCCAGGGTTATCAGCCCGGCGGGGTGCACCCGGCCTGCATCTTCGCCGATTTCGCCTATACCGCGCCGCGGACGACGCCGCTGGATGTGGCTCTGTTCCTCGCGGACGAGGATGTGGTGGAATTGCCGGCCAAGGTGGTATTCATCATGCGGCGCGGCGATGCGGCTGAATACCTGGGGTTGGCCTTCGTCGACCTGGGGGGCGCCGCCCGCCGGCGGGTGGACCAGATCGTGGGAGCGCTGGTGGACCATGGCTAAATTCCGCATCCACTGGCCGGACGGCCGCACCCAGGAATACGCCATCGACCGCACGATCACCATGATCGGCCGCACCCGCGACAATGACCTGAAACTCGCCGACCGGAGCGTCTCCCGCAAACAGTGCAAGATCGAGGGGCGGCCGGGCAATTACGCGGTGGTCGATCTCGACAGCCGGAACGGCACGCTGGTCAACGGCGCCCGGATCTCCACTTCCCAGTTGCGCCACAATGACACGCTCACCATCGGGACGATCCGGCTGGTCCTCCTCGAGGAGGATGCCCCCGCGGCCGGCGGCGATGTCTCGGCCTGCCCTTCCTGCGGCGCGCCGCTCAAGGACGGGGATGTGCTCTGCGTCAAGTGCGGGACCTTCTTCAAGCACGGCGCCTCGTTCTTCGGCGGCGCGAAGCGGAAACGGGGGCTCCTGCTCGCCGTGATCGTCATCGCCGTCCTGGTCCTGGCCGCCGCCGGCATCGCCGCCTTTCTGGCGATGCGCCCGCCGCGGGCCGTCCCCGGTGCGGATGCCGCCGGGCGCCGCGAACGGATCATCCAGATCGTGCGCGGGATCAAGACCCCCACCACCGGCACCTACGGCGAACTGCTGGACCGCCTGAACCTGGCCAGTACGGAAATGCACTGGGTCATCGAGGACCGGGGGCTGGATATCTACCGGGTCGTGCTGTCGTTCGCCCGCCCCGCCGGCGAGCAGCGCATGGTGTTCAATGTCGACCTTCAGTCGGGGGACGGTGACGACGAACTCAAGGAGTTCATCTTTGATGACTTCTGATGCCCGGCCCGTCCGGCGCGCGGCGGCCGCGGTCCTGACCCTGGCGTTCCTTGTGTGTGCCGTTCCGGCGGGGGCCGCGCCGGGGGAACCGGCCGGTACGCGTATGGCCCCGCCGCCGCTTGCAATCGTCCGTCAGCGCGAAGGGCTCGCACCCGCGGCCTGGCGGGCCACCATGGACGGGGTCGGGCCGGTCATGGACCGGGCCGCCGCCCAGGCCGCCCAGGGCGTCCGGGTCCTGGGCGGGTTGAACGGCCGGGACCGGGCGGTCGTGGCCGGCGACCTGGTCTTTGCGGGCCTGCTCCTGGTGGCCGGGATCCTGTGGCTGCGCCGGATCGGGGGCCGCGCCCGGCCAGCGGGGGAGGACCCCACCGCGGAGGAGGTTCCCACTGACGAAGCGGAACTTTTCGGCCTCATCCGCGGCGGTTGCCTGGGCACCCTGCCGTGGCTGTGGGCGATCCTGGTCTCGGGCATCTGCACCCTGGTCTTTTACCAGATCATGCCGCCCGAATTCCACGCGCTGGACACGCTGCTGCAGGCCCTGGGCATTCTCCTGGTCGTGCCGTTCATCATCATGGCGGTCATCACCGCCTGCCGGCCGCTCCTGGCGCATTTCCGCGGCATCGATCCCGACCTGGACCCCCTGGCGCCGCTGCGGCTGCGCCGGTTCGCTTGGTTCCGCGATGTCCTCCTGGTGGTGATCGCCGCCAGCGGCATGCTGGGCGCCGGCATGGTCCTGGGACTGCCGGACGCCTTCCTCTCCAACCTCACCACGGCCGTGGTCCTGGCCGCGGCCGTCTATGCCGGTTTCCTGCGCCTGCCGGGGAGCGCGGCGGCCGGCAGCCCGGGCTACCGCCAGGTCCGGCTGAGCATCGTCGTTACCAAGACCGTCATCATCGTCGCCGCGCTGGTCGCCCTGGCCGGGTTCGCCACCCTGGCCTTCCGCCTGGTCTGGCTCTTTCTGGCCGTGCTGATCCTGGACGACCTCTACCGCATCATCCAGGCCCTGCTGGGCCAGGGACTCATCGCGCCCATTCTTCCCGGCGGCGGCCCGGCCGACGGTACGGCGGCGGTGACGGTCACGGGGCGGTTCACTTCCCAGCGTTCGATGACCGATATCCAGCGCGAAAAGGCCCTGCGTTCGTTCCACGCTTTCGTCAAGAGCCTGTTCGTCATCGGTTCGGCCTACGCCCTGGTCCTGATCCTGGGGGTCACGGATGAATGGCTGGGCGGCGTGGTCAATTACGCGTTCTTCAGCATCGGCGCCTTCCACCTGACCCTGGCCGGCCTGATCAAGGCCTACCTCACCGTGACCGGGGCCACCCTGGTGGGCCGGTTCGTCAAGGTGGCCCTGATCGCCCAGGTCCAGCCCCGGAGCACCCTGGACGCCGGGACCACCCAGGCCCTCTCTAACGCGCTCTTCCTGCTGATCGTTCTGGCCGGGTATATCAGCGCCCTGGCGGTGTTGGGCGTCAACCTGGTCGGGCTGAGCATCATCGGCGGCGGATTGGCGGTCGGCATCGGTTTCGGCCTCCAGAACATCACCAACAACCTGATCAGCGGCGTGATCCTGTTCTTCGAACGGCCCATCAATGTCGGCGATGTCATCGATGTGAAGGGGACCCTGGGGACCGTGCAGCAGATCGGCCTCCGCAGCACCGTGGTGACCACCTTCGACAATATCACCCTGATCGTGCCCAACGCATCCTTCATCGCCGACACGGTGGTGAACTGGTCGTGGGGCGACATTTCGATCCGTCTGGATGTGCCCGTGAGCGTGGCCTATGCCTCGGATATCGACCAGGTGAAGCGGGTCCTTCTGGAGATCGCCGGCGCCCACCGGTCGGTCAAGCGCCAGCCGCCGCCCGAAGTCCTGTTCAAGGCCCTCGGCGGCAGCGCCCTGGAGTTCACCCTGCGGGTCTGGCTGCGGGACCTCCGGGAACGGATGGTGGTCCTTTCCGACATCAATTTCGCCATCATCCGGCGTTTCCGCGCGGAAGCGATCGAGATCCCGTTCCCCCGGCACGACATAACCATCCGGCCGCTCCCGGCCGGTCCGGATCCCGTGCGGCCGGAAGGGCCCAGGCCGCCGGCCGCCGGCTAAGTGCCCGTAAATAAATAACCTATCCATTTCGCGTGCGGTGCAGAGTGATGGTTTGACAAACAGGTCAGGCACTGCCGCATCATTAAAGAGGTATAGCTGCCATGGTTGGCCCCCGCCACCAAACCCCGCACGCCCG
>JBDREB010000175.1:0-11910 GCA_043820325.1 Planctomycetota bacterium
CCGGCCTGAAGATGCCATGCAGCGGTGGAATACCTATCATGAGGGGACCGTCTGGAAGAAAGATGCGTCCAATCCCGAGCACCAGGCCTATGTGGTCAAGGAGCTTACCGATCTTTCGAGTTTCATGAAGCGGCTGAATCACCATGTCAGTGTGCGGCACAACAAGGCGAATTCCCTCACGGGGACTCTGTGGGAAGGGCGGTTCCGTTCGACGATCGTGGAGCGGGGGTACAGCCTGGCGATGTGCGCGGCGTATATCGAGCTGAATGCTTTTCGGGCTTCCATGGTCAAGAAGCCCGAGGATTATGCCTTCTGCAGTCTCAACTACCTGCTGAAGGGCAACAAAGACGGGCTGATCGATCAAAGCCTGATAGCGGAAGGGATAGGAGCGGACAAGAGCGACCTGGCAGGTTTGCTCCAGACCTACACAGCGCTTGTCTATGCCAGCGGTGCAAGACCGCACAAGGGCAAGGCCCATGGACTGGTTATCACCGAGGCGATGCAGAAGGAGCTGAAGGAAAAGGGGATCGAGATCAAGGCCGGAAGTCTTGGTGACAGGGTCCGGGAATACATCCTGGGCAAGGTGGTGGGGCGTTCGGAGTATGTGCGGAAGTTCTATGATGAGTGGTTGAATCCCGGATACAAAGGCGCCCGGCGCAAGCGGCACGCTGCCAATTGGCTCCGGGACCTTGGCTCGGGGCTTTGGACGGCGTGCAGTCGGGAGGCGCTTGACCTCACGGGGGAAACGCCGTCTGACACCGGCTGATGCCGGCCGCGAATCGAAAACAGGGGCCCCCGTTTCCCCTTGACCCTCCGCCCGGGTCGGGTATAATGCACAAGTGGAATTGTACCCGTCACGAAATGGCTTGGCGTTTTGGCAAAGGGACCCGATGCGGACGATCCTGACCGCGACCATCGTGCTCGTGCTGCTCGGGTTGGCGGGGGCGGTGCGCGCTGAAGATCTGATCAAGCCCGGGCAGGAGGGCGCGCTGGTCATCGAGGGGTACCCGACGCCGTGCGTCATGTACATACCCTCTGACTATGCCGCCGGCGCCCAGATGCCGCTGATCATGCACATGCATGGCGCGGGAGGCCAACCCACCACCATTCCCTTCCGGCAGGCCACGGACGGCAAGGGGTATATTGTGGTCGGACTCTCCTATGGTCCGTTGGGGCTGGCCAAGGAGGGGATCACCGCCACGCCGGAGATGCGCACGCAGATGATCGCCTATTTCGCCAAGGTGCGCGAAAAGGTCAAGGCCACCTATGGCCTTAACGAGAAGCAGGTCTACCTGAGCGGTCTTTCCATGGGCGGCTGGGGGGTGAATTATTTCGGGTTCCACAAGGATTCCAAGGGGCTCTACCGGGCCTACTGCATCATTGCCGCCGGCCCCCTGACCCGCGACGGGGTCGACCTGTCCGTGGCCAAGGGCGTGCCGGTGATGATCCTGAACGGCGGCACGGACCCCAACCTACAGGCGGCCAACGAGGGCTTGGGTCCCCTCAAGCAGGCTGGCGCGGTGGTCACGCAGGAGATCATTGCCGGCTAGGGGCATGTGCCGTCCATCGAGACCATGGTGCCGCCCCTGCGGAAATGGCTGGAGACCTGCAGTCCGCTCAAGGAGGTTCTGGACCAGATCGCCAAGGCCGTCCAGGCCGAGCAGGCCGCGCCCGGACAGGCGCTCCAGACATATGAACAGGCGCTCGCCCAGGCTGTGGGCGCCATGCAGCAGAACCCCGAAGTGCAGAAAGCGGCCGCGCGGCTTGCGGAACTTAAGGCCGCGGCCGACAGCGCGGTCGCGCAGGCGGCCCAGCTGGCCAAGGACGGCAAGCTGATCGAGGCCGCCGCGGCCTATGAGATCATCGCCGCCCGGTATGCCGGCCATCCCATCGCCGTAGCGGCGGTCGATTCGGCGGCCAAGCTCAGGAACAGCCAGGAACTCAAGGCCCAGCAGGCCCGGCTGGCGGCCGATGAACAGGCCCGCAAGGAGGCCGATGCCGCCCAGTCCGCCCTGACCCGGGCCCAAGGCCTGATCACCCGCCAGAACTACCTGGAGGCCGAGAGCCTGCTCAAGACCATCATCGCCAAGTTCCCGGCCACCGAAGGCGCGCGGCTGGCCCGGGAAGAACTCGACAAACTCATGGCCGACCCCAGGATCGCGGCCGTGCTCACCGCCGCCGCCGCGGACAAGGAATGCCGGAAGATCTACGGTCTGGCCGAAATGTATGCCCAGAACGGCATGTCGGCCGAGGCCCTGGCGCAGATCGACCTCCTGCTGGCGCGCTACCCCGACACGGAATGGGCCGCCAAGGCGAGGCTCCTGCGCGACAGGATCAAGCCCTGAAGGGATCGGCCGCATGGCTTGGCCTCCGGTTTGACCGGACGGGGGGGCGCCAAGTCCAGTGATCACCCTTGGACGGGACCGAGGTTGGAAACTGGAACAGGGAAATGCCTTGACACGGGTGTGAACAGATGTAATATTTGTTGATAATCGGTCACATGTGACAGGAGACAGTCATGGCCCGCATCCGGGTCCGCAATGCGCATCGTGCGATCAAGCGGGAATTTCAGGTGATCATCGAACAGGACGAGGCGGGAATCTATGTCGCGGAATGTCCCGCTCTGAAGGCCTGTTATACCCAGGGTCGTACCTACGAGGAGGTCATAACCAACATAAGGGATGTCATCACCCTGTGCCTGGACGATCTGAAGGAACATGGCCGGACCATTCCCAAACAACCTGAGATCATCGGTATCAAGCGCGTGGAAATCACCGTATGACCCCGGGCGGGGCGCCGATCGGCAAACCGCGGGAGTTGGTGCGCGCACTGGAAAAAATGGGTTTCCGCCTCCTCCGCAAATCCAAGGGGAGCCATTGGTAATTTGAACATCCGGACGGGCGCCGGACAACCGTGCCCATGCATCAAAACAGGGACATCGGATCGGGTTTGATGCGGAAGATCATACGCGACACGGAGATCGATCCCGAAGAATTCCGGAAATTGATGTGATCGGTCAATAATATATTCCCGCTCATGCGACCATCCTTTCCGATCCGGAAATTCATTGACTTATGCATTGGCGCCGGTATAGTTCTGGCTCTTACACACACCCGTTTTACGGTTGGTTATGGATAAGGATCGGTCCATGGAAAACGCCGCCCCCGCGCCTGCCCCCGTCACCGCCGCGACCATCAATTCGACCGCCGCCTTCCGCGCCCGTGCCGAGGAAGTGCTCGATCTCGCGATCACCCACCGGGTGAACCGCCTGGGCGGGTACGGCCCGGCCGGCGAGGTTATCTATGAGGCCCATCCCCAGGCCTGCCCCTCCGTGCTCGTGGACAACAAGGGGCCGGTCTCGGTCACCTTCATGTCGAACGGCTCGCTCGACCTGAAGGTCAAGCGCGACGACGGCATGACCGTCCAGGTGCTCCGGGGGCATTTCGACCAGTTCGAGAAGCGCGAGATCGGCGTGCCTTCGGCCAATGTCTGGCTGTGGCTCGAGGGCAAGCGCACCACTTTCACCTCGCTGATGAGCCCGCGCATGGGTTCCAACGCCGATCCGGAATGGATCAAACTGGTGAAGCTGGGCGACCCGGAACGGGCCTTCTGGTACTGCGCCGCCTTCCACCCGCGCAAGGGTGTCCGTTTCGTCACGGCCGTGCGGCTGACGCTGGTCATGACCGACGCCGGCCCGGCCGTCGCCCGCCAGGTCTACATCAAGAACACGGGCAAGAAGCGGCTCAAGGGCACGCTCATGCCGTTCTTCGACCTGCGCGGTACCCAGCTCTTCGTCTACAACAAGGAGATCTGGTACGACATGGGTCTGCCCCTCGATCGCAAGGAGACGGTGATCGCCGCCACGGTGCCCTACCGCACCACGGTGCAGGTGAAGCGGATCTCCTCCCGCTCCGGCGGCGGCATCACGGCCGGCGACGCCACCTGCGATTACCTCTCTTTCGTGGGCGACAGCGGCGCCAATACCTGCGTACCCGCGGCCGTGCGCCAGGGCCGCCTGCTCGATACGGGCGGTCGCCAGGCCTTCAACCGGTTCTCCACGCCCACCATTTACGCGCAGGAGTTCGCGGTGAACATTCCCTTCGGTGGGGCCGGCACCATGGAGCAGAGTTTGCTCTACCTCACCGACGAACGCATCGCCCAGGGGTTCCGCAAGGCGATGCAGTCCCGCCTGCCCGACTACCGCGACATGGCCCGTTCGTTCAAGAAGGCCGCGCGCGGCCTGGCCTTTGCCACGCCCGGCATTGCCGAGGTGGCGTCGAAGACTGAAAAACGCACCGCGACGGCCGAAGCGCACCCCGCCTTTATGCTCCGCCTGCCGGCCCAGCCGGCCGTGCAGGAATACGCCAACTCGGTCTGGACCGGGGTGGAGGAGCTCTACGAGAACTGCCGCGCCCACGGCGCCAAGATGGCCCAGGGTATCGAGATCGGCACGCGCGACCGCGGCCAGGACATGTGGCCCAAGCTCAAGGAGGACCCGGGCCGCGTGCGCGCCGACCTGGTCCACCTTTTCTCCTTCATGTATTACCACACGGACGAGAACCTGGACCACAAGGACCGCTACAGCCTGCGCGAGAAGATCCACGGCATGTTCCCGCGCCAGTACCCCAGCCGGTGGGACAACCGGTCGGAGAAACTGCCCAACGACAACCGGCCCTACGCCGACAGCGCCCTGTGGCCGATCGACTCCATCGTGCGCTACATCACCGAGACCGGCGACCATTCCATCCTGCTGGAGCGCGTGAAGACCGTCCGCCTCACCGAGCCCGACACGCCCATCACCTCGGGCATGGTGGGGCATGACCGGGAATTTTTCGTGGCCGAGATCATCTTCGAGGTCCTGGCCTCCTTCGAGCGCCAGGCCAAGGAGAGTCCCTACGGCATGGTCCAGACCCTTTACGGCGACTGGTGCGACCCGATCGACATGTACGGTACGGACCCGGTGGGCGACCCGCTCTCCCGGGGCCGCGGCCGGGGCACCAACACCCGCCTGGCGGCGCACGCCTTTTTGAACGCGGTGGCGGCCGTCGACCTGATGGAAGTGCCGGCCATCGCGGCGCTGGTGGGATCGCGCATCGATCTCGCCCCGCGCGTGGAACGCGTGAAGCGGTTCGCCGACCGGCTGCGGAAGAACATCGTCCGCTGGGCGTGGGAAGATGACGCGTTCATCGACTACATCCAGGAATTCCGCAGGGACGGCTCCCACCCCGACTACGGCCGGGGCGAGACCGGGTATACCCTCGGCTCGGTGCAGGGGCGCGACTTCGACGGCCTCAAGCGCCGGCTGATGACGCCCCAGGCCTGGGCGCTGATGATGCTCGTGACCGACCGGCCCTGGCTGGCGCCCGTGGATGGGCGCGACTCCATGGTCAAAAAGCTCCTCGCCGCGGTGGAAAAGGTCTTCTATGACCGTGTGCTGGGGCTCAAGCTCCTCACCCCGCCCATCGCCAACAACGAGGCCAGCCTCAAGTATGTCGGCCGCATCGGCATCGTGCCCGCGGGCACGGCCGAGAACGGCGAATACCACCACGGCCAGACCATGATGCACCTTTTCCGGCTGGCCCTGCCCGGCCAGGCCGACGCGGTCTGGCGCGAGTTCACGCCCATCATGTCGGCCACGCGCGGCGAGGACCTCAACGGGCCGTTCGAAACGCCCTCCACCTCCTACGCCTCGGACAAGTACGACCCCCACTTCGGCGCGGGCATGTACTTCGGCCTCTCCGGGTCGACGGACTGGATCGTCAACATCTTCGAGCAGATCGCCGGCCTCCAGCTCAATCTCCACGACGCGCGCAAGCCGGCGCTCGCGGTGAAACCCAACCTGCCCGCGGCCATCGACGAGCGGCTGACCTACAAGCGGTACATCCACCTGGCCCAGCCGGGCGGCTACCGCAGGATCCCGTTCACCCTGGTCATCGGCAAGCGCGGCGACACGGCCAAAAAGCTCGCCAAGACCGAGATCCGCGTCAACGGCAAACCGGCGGCCGTCGCCGAGATCGCCGACCTGCGCGAGGTCAAGGAGATCAACATCCAGATCACCTACATCCACGCATGAGGCGGAGGAAGCAGGGAGAGATGCCATGACCGCCAACCCGCTGGTTGTCTGCGGGAATTTTTCCGACAGTCCGCTGGCCTTCGACATCGGCCAGCTGTTGGGACTGCCGGTCGACATCGCCGACAATGTGGCCCTGAAGACCTTCGCCAACTCCGAGTTCTGCCCCCGGTTCATACCGGGTGACGGCAGCCGGCCGGGCCGGGGACTGGCCGGCCGCACGGTGCTCATTGTCTCCTCCTCGAGCATGCTCCACAACCGCAATGAGCTGGCCATGTGCAACCTGATCCTGGCGCGCGCGGCCAAGGAGAATGGCGCCGAGTGGGTGATGCTGGTCGAGCCCGACCTTTTCTACAGCGCCCAGGACCGGGGACCCTACCGGTTCGGGGATGTCGAGACCGAGCGCGGCGACGAGGATGTGCACAAGTTCAACGGCCAGCCCTTCACCGCGCGCCTCTACTCCGAACTCCTCAAGACCGCGGGCGTGGACGAAGTGGTGACCGTGCACAACCACTCCGAAAAGGTCTTCCGCCTCTTCAAGGAGGCCTTCGAGGGCCGGTTCCACAACCTGATCCCTTCCGAGATCTTCGCCCACTACATCCTGCATTCCGACTTCGCGCCGCCCGGGCCGCGGGGCCGCGACCTGGTCCTCTGCGCACCCGACAAGGGCGCCCGCGCCTTTGTCAACCAGGTGGCCGAACGGCTCGACCTGCCCGAGGCGCGCCTGCTGGTCCTGGACAAGTGCCGTGAAGGGGAGCGCGAGGTGCGCATGACCGTCTCGGCCGAATCGCCCTGCGGTGTGGCCGACCTCGAGAACAAGAATGTGATCATCCTCGATGACATGGTGCGCACCGGGACCACCATCGTCCAGTGCTGCAAGTTCATCAAGGACGCCCGGCCGCGGCGGGTCTGTTTCGTGGTCACCCACTTCCCGCCCTCCGAGCAAGTGCGCGAGAACCTCCACGCGCCCGTGCTCGACGAGATCCTCACCACCACCACCATCCCCTCCATATTGAACCGCGACTGCCAGGGCCGCCTGCGCCACAAACTGGCCGTCCTGAAACTCGGCAAGTGGATCACCCGTTCCGTGCTCGGCATCCTGGGCGAGAACAACCAGCGCTTTGCCAAGGATTTCTACACCGTCGACATGTCCTCCAAAAACCCCCGCTGGGCCGGATCAAGCGCGGCCAAACCGTAGGATGCAGGGGGTGGATCGTGCAATATAACTTTGAATGGGATCCGGCCAAGGCACGGGGCAATCATACCAAGCATGGTGTGAGCTTTGAAGAAGCCGCTACAATATTCCAGGATCCGCACATGCTGACCATCTTCGATCTGGAGCACAGCACCGCCGTCGAAGACCGGTGGGTTACCTTGGGCATTTCACTCGCCGGGCGCTTGCTTCTCGTATGCCACAGCTTTCGTGAAGAAGGATTGGAGCCGGCCATCCGTATGTTCTCCGCCCGCAAGGCCGCGGCACATGAACGCCGTGCTTATAAAGGATGAAACATGAAAAAAGCATACGATTTTTCCAAGGGTGAGCGGGGTAAGTTTTACCGCCCCGGGGTGCGGTTGAACCTTCCCGTATATCTCGACCAGGATGTAATGGCGTTTGTCCAACGCATCGCGCGTAAACGCAAGGTCGATGTTTCCGCGGTGGTCAACCGTCTCCTGAAAACCGATATGGAGCTGGCCGAGAACACAAAATAACGCCCCGGACTCAAGGTGAACCAGTTCCAGGAATATTTCTGCGTACCTGTTGCTTGCCCCAGTCGCGGTATTATTTGGCTTGACATCCCTGTCCGCAGGGTTAAAATAAGTACTTGGAGAACGACATTTGTCATCCCGCCGGTGTCCGGTCAGATGAAAGGGCATTTGAGATGGAAAACCGGGGTTCCCAATTCCTATCTGACACGGTTATGGCTCCAACCCTGCTGCATCACTTGCTGTCGCCATGATCAAGCGGCAAAAGAACAACGATAAGGCCATGGAACTTGGATAACAGCATGGCTGATATGTTCACAAAAGAGGAAAGATCACGGGTCATGCGGATGATCTGCTCCAAGGGTAACAAGGAAACCGAGGGTCGCTTCGTCACCATACTTAAACAGAACCACATTACTGGCTGGCGCCGACATTTCCAGATTGTCGGCACGCCCGATTTTGCGTTCCCACAACAACATCTGGCCGTGTTCATTGACGGGTGTTTCTGGCATGGTTGCCCGTGGCACATGCGAGTTCCACACAGCAATCAGACCTACTGGCGTCAGAAGATCGCCAAGAACATGTCTAGGGACAGAAAAGTGCGTAACTATCTGAAGAAACAAGGCTGGCGTGTCATCCGCTTCTGGCATCACCAGTTGGCGCACCAAAGCCTTGTCACAAATCGCCTTAAAATTGCCCTAACCGTGCCTGCTACAGTTAGTTTGGGAAGCCATAAAACAGTGCAATGACCAAGAAAACAAAGAAGACCAAATTGTCGAGTAAACCGTATCACCAGTTACTGCGCAAAAGGCATCTGACGGTACGAGAGCAACCGGCCATCTATTCCCAGAAGTTGGCAAACGAATCGACCGCGCCGACAGTAGCATCATTGTTCTCTGGAATAGGCGGTTTCGACTTGGGCTTCGAGAACGCTGGCTTCAGAACAACATTTCAGTGCGAAATCAACAAGTTCTGTCTTGCCATCTTGAAAAAGCACTGGCCGGATGTGCCGCGACATACGAACATCAAGGAGATCACACATGCAGACATACCTATTTCCGATGTTTGGGCCGGAGGATTCCCCTGCCAAGATGTATCACTGGCGCGAATGGGCGAAAGAGCAGGGCTTAAAGGGACACGATCTGGCCTCTTTCATGATTTTGCTCGGCTCATTGGAGAAGCACTCCCCCGAGTTGTTTTGCTCGAAAACGTTTCAGGTCTCCTTAGCTCGCACCACGGACGAGATTTCCGTACCGTCATCGGGACGCTGGCCGAATTCGGGTATTCTGTCGGCTGGCGTGTGCTTAACAGCAAAAATTTCGGAGTGCCCCAATCACGCCAAAGAGTCTACATTGTTGGGTGTCATCGAGACATCCACGGTCCCGCACAAATACTATTTGAAGCCGAATGCCGCGAAGGGAATGTTGAGAAGGGCAAATCAAATGGGAAGGCCGCTCTTTCACCATTTAAGACGAGCATTGGAGAAGATGGTGGCGACGGTCCCGTCTACCAATCCATAGCATACTGTTTGTACGCCTGCTCCGCCCGGCACACCGGAACCGACTGGAGCCGTACCTATGTGCCGTATCCCAATCGGGGCCAAGTCCGCCGCCTCACGCCGAAAGAGTGCGAAGGCGTAATGGGTTTTCCACCTGGCTGGACAATCCCACCACCGGGAAAGCTCTGCGAGGATGATATTGATTCATTAAGATACCACGCTCTCGGAAACGCGGTGACCCCCCCCGTCGCTGAGTGGCTGGCGAATCGAATCCGCGACTATTTGGCAACGAGAAAGGAGTCGATGGCGTGAATATAACATTGCGACCTAGCGGAGGTCGTGGCGAATACGAATTAGCTGGGCGCCAAGGCGAGTTGCACATTCATGACCTCTTCGGTCTGCCGATGTTCATCGAAGTGCTTCCCGGCGTTTCGATCAACGCATACAGCAATTGTGTGTTGAAGGATGGCAAACCACGAATCCGCCTAACACATGACGCACGCAACGCACATCCATCCGCACTCATTGCGGAAGCAATGATGCTTCCGAAACCGCGCCGGGAACGGTATAAAACCCACGGAAACAATTTGCTGCGGTGGGGGCAATTCGTAGTGCAAACTGTCAGAATTGATGTCGTACCGCGCGCAGGCGGCGTACTTGTTTGTCCGCTGACAGTCCGTTTGGAAAATGCCGATGGCTTTCGGCTCGATATTAGTTTTGCCGAACGCATGGCTCGCGTTCTCCGCGTGTGGACTGCCGCAGCTAAACCCAAGGACAAAATTGCTGCTGCGGTGCGCGGTCATGCTGTCGCATTCACTTCGATGCAGGCAACACAAACGCAGTTGGTCAATTCGTTTGCAGTGTTACACTCCGCATTAAATACACCAGAGGGTGATATGTTGCCACTTCTTGAGGCTCACTTCAGACTTGGTGCGATCAACGCGCCATCAGTTGGCGATATATCAACAGAAATCAGCGACGAAGATTTCGCGGAAGAAGTGCAGATAAAACCTGCAGAGGCCCGCATTGAACGCGTGCGTCAATGGCGACTTGCTATTGTTCGCGGTGGTTCCGCGAGCGGGTTTCGCCGTAAAGTGCGGGAGGCTTACGACTCGCGGTGTATGTTTACAGGCCAACGACTTCCGCGAACCGAAGCTACGACAACAGCCGGAGTGGATGCTGCCCACATACTCCCTTGGAGCCGTTTCGATTTAGACGCCACAACGAACGGCATTTGCCTTAACAAACAATGCCACTGGGCATTTGACGAGGGTTTGTTCCGCCTTTCATTCGACGGCACGGTAAACGCCTATGTTATTTCAATTCCGAATCCCGTCCGTCTCGCTGCGCAAGCTGTAAAGTTCGACATGGAACCATTTGATGCGATTGTAGGAATTGTTCCGAGAAATCGGCTGCCAAAGAACAAGTCCCTTTGGCCGTCTAAAGACTATTTGACGGAACTCAATCGTTTTCTCGACGGTGAAGTCGAGTAAGAAGGAAATCCCAAAACATCGCAGGACCAGCTTCCAACCGGTGTTCTTCTCGGGCTTGGGAGAGATTGATCGTGAGCGGCATGCCGCGTACATCATCGCACGGGTCCTGGACCTGGGGGACGCCCGTGATGTCCGGGTCCTGCGCACGATATACACCGACGCACAGTTGATCCGGGCCATCCGCACCCGCCGCAGTCTCCGCCGCCGCACGGCCAGGTACTGGGCGCTCTATTTCGGCATACCCGCCGGGGAGATCGCATGTTTGAAGCCGTCCTGCCTGTAAACGCTTTTGAATTGATCCGCGACCGCGGGCCGCGGCTCAAGGCGTTTTACCTTGCGGGCGGCACCGGGCTGGCGCTGCAGCTGGGGCATCGCCGGTCGGCGGACCTGGATTTCTTCACGCCCCGTCAATTCAATGCCGACAGCCTGCTGGAAGCGATCCACCCCGACCGGGTCGATGCGGTCGAGGAAGGGACGGTGCACTGCGAGATCGACACGGTCAAATTGACCTTCCTGTTCCATGGACAGCCGCCGGTGCAGCCGCTGATTCCGTGGAACGGCATCCGGATCGCCGATTGGCGCGACATCACCGCGGAAAAATTCAAGACCATCGCCCAACGCGGATCCAAGCGGGATTTCTTCGACCTCTTTGCCGTGATCAAGACCAGGCTGACCATCGCCGCGGCCTGCGAATGCTTCAAGGACCGGTTCGCGGCCACGGGGATCAACATGTACCATGTGCTCAAGAGCCTCGTCTATTTCGATGAAGCGGAGGGGGAGCCCGACCCGGTCCTCGCGGAAACGGCCGGGCCTTGGAAATGGGATGGGGTCAAACGGTTCTTTGCCGACAACATCCGGACATTCGAACAGCACCTGGTCAGTTGACCAGCGGAGAAGGCAGACCGGAGATGTGGGGCCGGTGCTCTGCGAATCCGTGTCTTTATTGACGATGGACGCTCAGTGCAGTACGACCTGCGTAATATAACATAACCGTTTAACAATAAATGCAGATTTCCTGATCCCGGCGGAAAATGCTTTGGCACTTTTTGGCGTCAGCCAGGCGCGTGAATCAACCATAGGCCGGTTTGGGTGGTTACCGTAGGGGCGGGTTTCAAACCCGCCCCTACACGGTTGACATCCGGATG
>JBDREB010000176.1:0-3263 GCA_043820325.1 Planctomycetota bacterium
CAACGAGACGCCTTGCCCGCTCATCCAAGAGTGGTAAAATGGCAGCAAACTTTTGCGAGAAAAATCCGAGCTTCTTCATGACAAGAAATTATACTCATTTCTGGCGCAATTGCAACCTTTATTTTTTAACGGGGCCTAAGCCTTAAAAAGGTCGCAAAGTCGCAAGGGTCCCACAGTCGCAAGGGCCAGAGGGGGATAAAGCCGGAATTGTCAGTTCCTGTCCGGCTGTGCGACCCTTGCGACTTTGCGACTCTGCGACCATGTCTTTCTCCTGCTATCTGCGCGCAAACGCCCCCGCCATCACGCCCTGGGGCGCGGGGCGGCCGAACCAGATGCGGAACTGTTCCTCGCCCTGGGCCAGGAACATGTCGACGCCCGTGAGCGTGCGGCAGCCCCGGTCGCGGGCCATGCGGATCAGTTTGGTGTCGGGCGGGTTGTAAATGGCGTCGAACACGATCATGCCCGGCCTGAGGACGCCGGCCTCGACGGGGGAAGCGTCAATGTCCGGGTGCATGCCCACGGAGGTGGTGTTGACCACGATATCGATGCCGTCACCCGTGAATGCCGGGTACCCGCAGGCGCGGCAGCCCATGGTAGCCGCCAACTCCTCGGCCCGGCTGACCGTGCGGTTGACGATCAGGATATCGGCCCCGCCCTGCCTGAGGCCGTAGACGATGCCCCGGGCGGCACCGCCCGCCCCGAGAACGGCGACCCGTTTGCCCGTAAGGCCGCCGGCCAGATCGGCCAGCCGGTCGACAGCCGCCCGGATGTCGGTGTTCGTGCAGGCCAGTTTCTTCCCCTTCCGGAAGACCGTGTTGGCCGCACCGGCCTGCCGGGAAAGCTCGTCCACTTCGTCCACGCACTCCATGAGCGCCACCTTGTGCGGGAGGGTCACGCTCAAGCCCTCGAACCCGGCGGCGCGGAAGGCGCGCATGAAAGCGTGCATGTCATCGACCAGGAACTTGACATAGACGGCGTCGATGCCAAGGGCCTCCATGGCCGCGTTGTGGATCGCGGGGCTCGCGCTGTGGCCGATGGGGTTGCCGGCCACGCCGAAGACCCGGGTGGCCGGGGTGATCGACTTGTACCGGTAGACCTCGCGGAGCTCCCGCACGGTCACCTGGCCGGGGGCCGTGCCGGTGCCATCGTCGTCCGCGGCGTAGGTGAGGATGTTGCCGTATCTGCGGCCGAGGATGCGGGTCATTTCGCCCTTGGGTCCCATGCAGATGCCGATCACCGGCTTTTTGACCTTCCGCATCGCCTTGAACAGACGGAAGTTGTCGCCGTTGCGGACGGCCTGCACCGCCACTTTTACCACATCAGCACGGCTTTTTTCGATGGAACGGAAGATCCGGTCCAGGTCGTCCGGACAGCCCTTGAAATCATGGTAGGAACCGATGACCCTGGTCGCGGCCGGAATGACAGGAAGTTCGGCAAGCGCCCGGTATTCGCAATCGATGTATTCGGCCCCGGCGGCGGCGGCCCGGGCCAGCAAGTCCAGCCGTTCGGCCTGGGTGCGGGGCGAGCGTCCGCCTTCGGCCGGGCAGCGGTCGGTGACGATCGCCGGCAGGGTCCGCCCGCCGACCACGGCTTCGAGCCATTCACCCGGTTCGGCCGCGTGATCGATGCGGAGTTCGACGATGTCACACCGCCCCTGGGCGCGGATGAGTGCGCGCTCCGCATCGTTGCGGCAGGTGACGGGGACGGCCAGGCAGATCATGGTGCTTCCCGCGGAAAAGACCTCGTGATCAAACCTGTGATTATACGGGACCGCCCGGCATTTTCCAATGGTTTTTTTGATTTTACGGAATCCCGGCCGCGCCCCGGATGAATATCCTTGCATTTACCGATCCTCAAGTATAATACCAGTCCGACAAGCGTTGTTAGGCGGACCTTGGAACCATGGCGCGATTCAAACTGTCCATCGCCCAGTTGAAATTCATCAAAACGACCGAGGGCAGGATCTTTTTCGCGGGCATACTCGCCGCCGGGGCCTATTGCATCGCCCTGCTCCTGTTCATGTTCCTGTATAAAAATGTTCGGGCCGTGATCGTCAGCGAAACCGGGGCCGATACGCTCCAGTTCGCTGCCAAGGGCTTGGCGCTGCGTTTCGCGTCCGACGGCGACGATCCGCATGCATTGCATGCCGGAAGGGCCGATATCCTGCACGCGGATGTGGAGTCGTCCAAATTCGGCCGGAAATATGCCGGCGGCGTCCATCTGTATGAAACGGGGATCGATTCCAAAGCGTTCAAGGAGGAAACGATCCGCCTCGCATTGACGCTTACCGGCACGCCCGGTCGCAACCGGACGGCCGGGATCACGGGCGCGCGGGAAGGTATTACCATCGATCCGGCCGTACTGCCCGAGGGACCGGCGGACACTTTCACCGGCGAGGGTATCACCCTGGTCCTCCTGCCGGCGGACACGGACCGCCCCCGGGCCGCCGACGATCCCAAGGTCCCCCACACCCTGCTGTGCGCGATATCGATCCCCAACCTGGCGATCGTGAACGACATGGCCCTGCTCATCGAAACCGGCCCTGGATCCGGGCAATTCGCGAACACCATCCCCGCGAACGACAAAGTGACCGCGGCCAAGCCGGCGCGCGCGGATGCGGCTACGGCCGACCGTGAGACCGCGGTCACGGAGCAGGTCCGCCCCGATTACCGGAAACCGGTCTTCATTTCCGCCCGGCTGACCGGCAATCTCGACCCCCTGGACCAGGATGTATTTGAAGTGACCGTGGAGGACCGCACGACCGGCAACCTGGCCATGGGGATGCTCAACATGATCTGGGTCCATTTCGTGATCGGCCGGGCGGGGGGCATTAATATCGGCCTCGCCTTCCACCTGTCCGGTTTCAACATCGTCTTCAACTGCATATTCATCGACCTGCTCGCGGTCCTGATCCTGTTCCCCGTGTTCGTCTTCGGTTACCGGTATGCAGCCAAGAAATTCCTCTTCAAGGACATGATCGACGCGTCCGTGGATGTGGCCAATCAATACCAGGGCAAACTGGCCAAGTACGGCTGGCTCGAGGTCATTAGCCCCAAAACAAGCGCACTTTTAATAGAAGTGGTCGAAAACCGGTAAAACACGGGAGTCGGCATCAAGAATCACCTTAAAAGCGGCGCACACGACCGGCGCGCAACATCACGCTTCAATTCAGATTTCCTGATCCCTGTGGGATGGACTGATGGTTTTCCGGAACGGGTTTGGCGCATTTTCCGCGTGACAAATGGGCTGCGGCGGCTATCCTT
>JBDREB010000177.1:0-8786 GCA_043820325.1 Planctomycetota bacterium
GTGCGGGGTTTGGTGGCGGGGGCCAACCATGGCAGCTATACCTCTTTAATGATGCGGCAGTGCCTGACCTGTTTGTCAAACCATCACTCTGCACCGCACGCGAAATGGATAGGTTATTTATTTACGGGCACTAAGGGCCAGTTCCCGGTCGCGCAGTTTCAGCTGGGCGGCAAGGTTAACCTGTGTGTCACTCATGGTGTTCCCCCTCCCATGACCATGTCACCGTTGACGGCGGGCCGGCATCCCTTCGCACCACTGGCGCGCGTTCTGGAACATCTTGAGCCAGGGCGAGGCGGGCAGGGCCTGGAGCGCGGGCGGCATGTGGCCCCACTGCCATTTCAGGAAGACCCGTTCCGGGTGAGGCATCATGGCCAGATGGCGGCCGTCGGGCGAGCAGAGCCCGGCGATGCCGTCGGGCGAACCGTTGGGGTTGAATGGGTAGCTCTGCGTGACCGCGCCGCAGTCGTCCACATACCGGACCGGCGCCAGATCGCGGGCCATGACGGCGGCGCCGACCGCCGGGTCGGGGAAATACATCCGCCCCTCGCCGTGGGCCACCCAGATGCCGAGGACCGCGTCCTCCATGCCCTGAAGCATCACCGCCGGTGAGGGCAGGATGCGCACGCCGGCGAACCGCGATTCGAACCGGCCCGACCGGTTGCGGATGAACCGCGGCTGGCGCGTCTGGTCCAGCCCCATCCACGGCACCCAGCCCAAAAGGGCCATGAGCTGGCAGCCGTTGCACACGCCGAGGCTGAAGGTGTCGGGCCGTTCGTAAAAGGACTGGAAGCCGCGCCAGACCTTGTCGTGGAACCGGATCACGCCCGCCCAGCCCTTGGCCGAGTCGAGCACATCGGCGTAACTGAACCCGCCCACGAAGACCACGCCGCGAAACCGGTCCAGTTTCATACTGCCGGTGCGCAGGTCGGTCATGGTCACATCCCACGGCTCGAATCCGGCCGCATGGAAAGCGGAGGTCATTTCGCGGTCGCCGTTGGAACCTTCTTCGCGGATGATCGCCACGGGCACCTTCGCCCTGGACCGCATGACGGCCGGCGGCGTGGGGCGCGGCACGAAGGGCACGGCATAGGGTATCCCCTTCTGCGTCCGGACGGCGGCTTCCTCCTCCGCCACGCAGGCCGGGTCGCTCTGGAGCCGTTCGAGCTGGAAACTCGTGGCCTCCCAAGTGGCGCGCAGGTCGGCCATGGGCGCGTCGAGCACCGTGGTCCGGCCGTACCGGATGCGGATGGCGGGCTCGGCGGTGGTCCGGCCGAGATCGGTCCAGGCCACGCCGGCCTTGCGCAGGAGGGCGGCGACCGCCTTTTCGCGTCCGGGAACGGGTTCGAAGACCAGGCCGGGCGCCTCGCTGAAAAGCGCCTCGAGCGCCGTGGCCCGGCCGGTCGGCAGGCGCAGGTCGAGACCGCAGTTGCCGGCAAAGGCCATTTCCAGGACGGTCGTGACCAGACCGCCGTCGCTCCGGTCGTGGCCCGCGGCGACCAGGCGCTTGCGGACCAGGCGTTGCATCGCGTTGAAGACCCGTTTCAGTTCGGCCGCGTCGACATCCGGCGCCGCGTCGCCGATCTGGCCGTGGACCTGGGCCAGGGCCGAGCCGCCGAGGCGATGCGCGCCGCCGCCGAGGTCGACAAACCAGAGCCGGCTGGCACCGGGGTGCTTGATGTCGGGCGTGACCACGGCCGTAATGTCGGGGCAGGTGACATAGGCGGAAATGACCAGGGACCCGGGGGCCTTGACCACCTCGGCCGTGCCGCCCTTGCCGGGCACGCGCGCGGCCATGGAGACGCTGTCCTTGCCGCCGTCGATGGCGATGCCGAGCGTGAGCATGCAGTCACGCATGGCGATCGCCGCGTCGTAGAGGTCGGCCCCCTCGCCGGGGAGTTTGGCCGCCCACATCCAGTTGCCGGAACACTTGATGTCCTCGATCTTCGTCACGGGCGCCCAGACCAGGTTGGTGAGCGCCTCCGCCACGGCGAGGCGCGCCATGGCCGCGGGATCGATGAGCGTTTTCAGGGGCTGTTCGCCGATGGCGATCGCCGCGCCCGTGACGCCGAAATGGCTCTGCGCGATCACGGCCACATCCGCCACGGTGAGCTGGAGCGGCCCGGCGCACTGCTGGCGGGCGATGAGGCCGGTCACGCTGCGGTCGACCTTGTTGGTCAGGAAGCGCTTGGACCCGACCGAGACGAGCCTGAAGACCCGGTCAAGGGCGGCCGCCACGGTCAGGCGGGCGGGCAGGCGCAGGGGCTTGAGCGTGCGGCGCACGCGGTCGAGCTTGAAGGTCTTGCGCGGCATCGAGCCGAGCACTTTTTCCAGTTCCAGGTCGACCGGCACGGTGCCGTCGGTGTCGTCCACGAGTCTGATGCGACCGCTGCCGTCCACCTCGCCGATAAAGGCCACGGGCACATTCTCGCGGTCGCACAGGGTCTGGAAGCGCCGGGCGTCGGCGGCGCGCACGAGCAGGGCGTTCTGCTCCTGGTACTCGGCGCCCCAGATCTCGAGCACGGAGAGCGTCGCGTCGCCGACCGGGATGCGGCGGACATGGATCACGCCGCCGGCCGGGTTGATGATCTCCTTGACCACATTGCAGTTGCCGCCCGCGCCCTGGTCGTGGATGCTGACGATCGGGTTGGCCGCCCCCATCTCGATGCAGGCCCGGATCACGCGGTTGACCTTCTGTTCCATCTCCGCGTCGCCGCGCTGGACCGCGTTGAAGTCCAGTTCGGCCGCGTTGTCACCCTGCACCATGCTCGAGGCGGCGCCGCCGCCGATGCCGATCCGGTAGGCCGGCCCGCCGATCTTGACCACGCGCATGCCTTTGCGGGGCGCCCGCTTGGCGACATGAGCGCCGTCCATCTGACCCACGCCGCCGGTGAACATGATGGGCTTGATCCATTCGCGCCGTTCCCCGCCGGGCAGGCGCAGGCCGAAGGCGCGGGTGTAACCCTGGATCAGCGGCTCGCCGAACTTGTTGCCATAGTCGGAGGCGCCGTTGGAGGCCCCGATCGCGATGGCCAGGGGCGCGGCCAGGTTGGCGGGATAGGCGAAGGCCGCGTCCTCCCACGGCAGGGAGTAGCCGGGGATGCGCAGGTTGCCCACGCAGTAGGCCGCCGTGCCGGCCACGACCAGCCCGCCCCGTCCCGTGGCCTGCACATCGCGGATGCGGCCGCCCGTGCCCGTCTCCGCGCCCGGAAAGGGCGCCACGCCGGTGGGAAAATTATGGGTCTCGGCCGTGAAGATGATGTGATAGGTGCGCCCCGTTTCCCGGAACGGCGAAGGCCGGCCGGGCGTGACGGGCACGATCGTCCGGATGCGCGCGCCGCGGATGGCGCTCGAATTGTCATTGAAGGCGATGATGCTGTTGCGCACGCCGGCGTCAAGGGTGTCCTTGACCACCTGGATCAGGTGGCCGGGGAGTTCGCGGCCGTCCACGATGAGCCGACCCCGGAAGAACCAATGGCGCGAATGTTCGCTGTTCGACTGCCCGATATCAAAAAGTTCGACGGTGGTCGGGTTGCGACCGATATCGCGGGTGAAGAGGTTGGTGTAGTAATCCAAGTCCCAGTCGTCGAAGGCCAGCCCCAGCTCCCGGTTGATCCGCTCAAGCGCGGCCCGGCCCTCCTCGATGACCGGCACCACCGACCACGGCGCGGGCTTGATCCCCATGGCGAAGGTAGCCAGCCGCTTGGGGTAAGGGCATTCGGTCATGCGGTCATGCAGAAGCGGCAGGATCAGGGCACGCTCCCGCGCGCGCAGGCCACCGGCGCGCTCAAAGGCGAACCGCCGGGAGCGTTCGATGCGCCCGACCTTCCCCAGGCCGCAGGCCCGGCATACGGCCACGGTGTTGGTCGACCACGCGGTGGTGAAATTCATCCGCGGCCCGACCTCGACCAGGCCGGCGCCGTCGCACAGGAACGGCCGGGCGGCGAACTGGTCCGGTTCAAAGGTCTCGGCCAGGAACCAGGCCAGCGTGGCGGCCTCGGTCCGGTTGAGCGGCTCCGCGACCTCGATGTTGAAACAGGTCTCCGTCGCCATGGCTTTGACCGCGGGCACGGCGGCCCGGACCTGCGCCAGGAGGCGGTTCACCGCAGCCTCACCGAGGGCGGGATGGCGGTACATGTGGATGAGCGACTGGCCCATGATGCGGGTTCCTTAACGGCGGTAAACTCACGCATGCCGCGGAAGGCAGGCATTGTACAACCGGACCCGGCAAAAGCAAGGGGAAACAGGCGTTTCAGCGGACGGCCTGGCGCCGGGCCGCCGCTTCGTCCGCGACGGCCTGATCATGCTGGTCGTGGAGCTTTCGGATGCGTGCCTCGACCACGGGCCGGTTCAGGGCCTGGGGGTTCTCGGCCAGCGCCTGTTCGAGCTGCCCGGCCATCCGCAGGTATTGGCCGTTGTAACGGGGCGCGGGTCCGCATCCCCCGGACCATACGAGGCAGACAAGGGCCAGGAGAACAACAAGCCGCCGCCACCGGCTGGTCCATCCACGGCCCGGACTAAAAAAACCCCCGCCGGGGGCGGGGGTTCGGGTTCGTTGGCTTAAAAATATTTGCTTACCGACACGCGGTACAGGATGTCCGGATTCAGGTCCGGGTCGCTGCCGATGCCGCCCATGCCGATGCCGAACGCGAAGATCGTGCCGGATTCGGCCGAATAGAAACCGCTGCTCGTATCGGCGAAATACATATTGATGACGAGCATGCCCAGCGGGTCAGGTTCGCTGTCCACGGCCAGGTCGGTATCCCAGGAGCCGCCCTTGAAGTAGGCGCCCTTGTACATGTATTCCAGGCCGAAACCCGTCGTGGCCGAAGCGCAGAAAATGGTCTCGATGTCCATGAGGATCACATTCGAGTTGTCCCAGCCGGCCACTTGGGGCACGATCAGAGCCGGTGTGTCGTACTTCGTCTCAACATCGGGCGTGCCGCCGGTCTCGGCACCGACCATGATCTTGGCGATGAACCGGTTGTACTGGACCAGCACCCCGCCCATGAGCGTGAGGCGCGTAACGCCCAGCGCCGCCCCGCCATCCACCGCATTTTCACCCAGGCTGAGAGCCGGCACGGTCATGCCAAGATGGGCCAGGCCGGAGACATGGTCGGTCAGCTTGAACTTGAAATCGCCAAAAAGCTCCGGGTCCATCCAGCCGACATTTTTGGTCTTGGCACCCGGTAAACCATTGTTGAAATCCTTCAACCCGTCCTTGGCGTACCAGAAGTAATAGGGAAGCTTGGCGCCCAGGCTGATATCGCCCAGGGCAAAGGTCCAGAACCCCCACTCCATGCTCACGGAGTAAAGGCTTTCGTTCCAGCTCGTTTCCGAACCGGCCGTTGCGGTGACACCCCAGCCGAAGTTCTCCCAGGAGAAAGTGTCGACATTCAGGTTCATCCGCCATTCGTCGTAGGCCGGGACATCGGCTTCCTTGAGGATGACATAGGTCGTGATTCCCGCGGATGCCCCGCAGACCCATGCCGCCGCCACAACAGTCAGGGCACATGCGGCCAAGCACCTTTTCATGGTGATCCTCCCTTGCATGTATTTATGAACCGAACGCAACACACAAACAGGTCAAACGCATTATAATTAACCGGAGCGGCTTGTCAAGAAAAAAAGAGCGCAGAATTAGTCCGGGCAGGCCGGTCGTCCGGCAACGCGCCATGTTCGGGCCTCCGCGTCTCACACGGCGGTCCTTCCGGGGGCGCAATCAGGGCCAGGTTGATTATACCGGGTTGAAGGCCTCCGCGTTGAAAGGATCCCGGTGCCGGGCGCCCTGAACCACGCCCCGCGGGGCTCGGCCGACCGTACCCCGGACCAGTTCAGCGGCCCGCCGGGGGCGGCTCGATCTCCCGCCGCGGGGCCGCCGCTTCCACGAACCCGCGCACGGCACCCGCCGCGTCCCGGATCGGCGCAAAAAAGACCACGAGATCGCCCTTGTCGCCCCGCACGACGGTCCCCTTCAGGCAGGCCCGCATCGGTTCGGCCGGGTCGACGGCCAGATCGCCCCAGTTGTAATAGGGGCTGAACCCGTTCAGCTGGCGGATGAGCAACTGGACCTTGGCCGGGTTGGCGCGGCAGACCTCCCAGAGGTTGCAGTCGGCCAGAAAAGGCAGGCGCCGGGCCAGGCGGATGAGCTGTTTCTTCGTCGCATCGTACCGATCGTGGTCCACATCGAAATTATCGCCCCCGGCCCACTGGTCGTGGGGATCGACATTGAACATTTTTTCCGAGCCCCAGTCGGTCATGATGGCCGCGACATCCTCCCCCTTCAGACCGGCGGCCGCCTCGATGGCCAGCGCTTCTAGGAGCTTGATGCATTCTTCCGGCGCGGGCTTGACCGTCACCGGCGGGGTATATGGCGGCAGGGCCGGTTCCGGGACCGGGGCCGGGGTGGGCTTGAGAGCGACACCCACAGGCAGGAGTTTTCGTGCCGGTTCGGCCAGAAGGCCGCTGCGGAGTTTGAGCGCCCAGCCGGCATCGGTCAGTTCGGCCGAGGCCTTGATCTTGACCGCCTCGCCGATGTCCGGGTTGTTCCAGGTGACCGGGTCGCGGTCCAGAAGCGCCGGTTTCGCGGCCACGGACCAGTCGGCGGGAGCGAGGCCGGCCAGGGCGGCCGCCTGCGCGGCCGATGCGTCACGGCCGTGGAGCCCCATGGCCAGGGCGACATCCTGAAGGAAATCGCGCTGCAGCTTCAGGCGGATGCACGGAATGGCACCGCGGATGCCGAACTGTTCGCCGGGAAAAATGAGCCCCGTGTTCGCGCCGTCGCAGTTGAACCAGGGATCGCTCCCCGCATCGGCGAACTGCCACTGCTCGAACCCGTCGACGCCCTTCATCCAGGCCTGGATCGCCAGGCCGAGGATCGCGACGGAGGAGTCCCAGATCGACGACGGCCCACCGTAGACCCAGATGGTATCGCCGCGTTTGCGCAGTTCGGGGATCACGGCCGGCCACAGGGAACTGCACCCGCCGCTCAAGATCCACTGGTTCACCACGCCCTTGAGCTCAGCGACCTGGTTCTCGATCTGCCAGGAGGCGTCGTGGCGAAAGGTGAATTTCACCGGGCTCGTTGCCGGCACGGCCTTGCGCAGGAGATCACCGTAGATCTTGAAATACCGGTTATCCTTGGGGAACTTGGTCTCGTCGCCGTCCCAGGAGAACGCCTTGTGCCGTTTCTTGTGGTTGAAGAACATCTCGAACCGCGTGTTCACCCACCCTTTGGCTCGGAAGTGTTTTTCCATGGCCGACACGATATTGACGAATTCGGTCGTGTATGTTTCTTCACCCCAGTTGGCGAGCAAAGCCGGCCACTCGGGCGTGATGGGCAGGTAGAGGCCCGGGATGGGGTGCGGCCCGCGGCGCGACCCGGCGAAGGCGGTGCCGTCGCAGAGCGGACCGTACCGGCGGTCGAAGTAGGCCCACGAAACGATCCGTTTATCCTGCCCCTCCCCGGCCAGCTGGGGCGCAAAGATGGCCTGCACATTCCCATTGTGGTTGTACCCCAGGTCATGGATCGCGGCGCGATGGTCGTACATCAGCCGGTGGGCGTCGAGGAAGATCCGGTTGTACTCGTCCGATTCGCGGAAACCGGGGATCGTTTTGGCATACTGCGGCGCCAGGGTGAAGATCCAGCCCACGCCGTAAGTGTTGTGGTCGGCCTCCAGGCCGTCTTCAGCCGGGATGGCGTTGGGGCCGGTCGTGATGGTCACCGGGAGCGCCGTGGCCGTCCCCTTCGCGTCCGTGACCGTGATCTTTCCATTCAGGGTCTTGCCAGCAAGTGCGGCGGGGATCCAGATGTCCACCCAGAGCGTGATGCAGGTCTGGCCCTCCACCTTGTTGTCAGCCGCGGGACATGCGAGTGCAGTGCCGGCCGTCACAGGCACAAGCGCGTCCGGATAATACTTGTTCTCATCCTTGTTGCGGTGGAACCAGGCCCGATAGAAGTCAACGGCAACCCCTTCGGTCTCGAAGGCCGCCGCCACGGTCACCGGCGCGCCCTCGCCCGGCAGGATGCCGAGGTTGAACGCCGCATACCCGCCGGCCGCCGCCTCCAGCTTCACGGTCTTCCCGTCATATATCACCGCCGACGCCCCGTCCTTGACGACCACCGCCCCGAATGGGTCGATCCGCCGGAACTCGTCCGTCACCACCAGGTCGAGGCCCGCGGCCGCGCCGGCCGCACAAACCAGGATCGCCAGCGTCGCAGTCCATACATACCGCATTGTCATTCTCCTTGATCCGCTTTTCTATGACGACCTTCCGTAAACCTTCAGACCTGAATTTTGCACGGGGAAAGACAAAAAGAGCAAATGGAAGTTGAAAAAGGCCATCTGGGCCGTTATAAAAGGCAAGGTTAAGCAAACTTTTAACATTTTATAAGGATCCCCCAGATGGTTACAAAAAATGATAGCACGGCGAGGCGGCAAAAGCAAGAGAAAAACGGCAGAAAAGGATGGCGGGTGCTGGCCGGACAAGCGCGTGCAACCGGCGGACATGCTGTAATTCCGATAACAGCGGAGACGCCGCATGGGCTCTGCGGTGAGCGTCTTTCGACATTCGGAGGGCTGACGGTACTGGTGAAATACCTCAGTCCGATTGAATTCAAGGCGGTATTTGACTCGGCGTATATCGGACCTCGACAGTCATAAGTTTAACCTACCCTAATCCTTTGTCAAGTGAATGTTTTTCATAGGGGGCTGATTGTCTGGGTGCAATTAAAGCGGTTATCCAGTTTAGGCCAACAACAGCGAAATTAGATGGTTTGATTAGATTGA
>JBDREB010000178.1:0-4168 GCA_043820325.1 Planctomycetota bacterium
ATGGTTATGGCCAAGCCCTTCCCCTTGGTGTCATTGCGAGGCTCTGCGAAGCAATCCCACCAGCCCGCGGGCACGAGACTGCTTCGGCCTGCGGCCTCGCAGTGACGCCAAGTGAGAATTATTTACCGCTCCCCTCAATAACATTTGTCATTTATCATTTCCGGAAAATGCTAAACGCTAAATGCTAAATGATTTGCAATCTCAGGTCTTAGTGCCCTTATTGCCATCCCCGTCCCCGCCGCCCTTGCGGTAGAGCGCCTCGATGATGAACAGGGCCGCCCCGGCGCAGACGAAGACATCGGCCAGGTTGAAAGTGGGCCACTGGATGAAATCACGGACCATCCCGAACAGGATCCGGTCGTACAGGTTGCCGAGCGCGCCGCCCAAAAGCAGGGCGATGATGATGTCGGTCCGGAGGTCATAGATCCGATACCGGAAGAAGAGCAGGATCGCGGCCAGCACCAGGCTGGCGGTGGAAAGGATCACCCGCCGGTTGGGCAGGTCGTCGCCGAAACTGAAAGCCACACCGGGGTTCATGACCTGGTGGTCAAGCATGGGGATGCGGTGGAAATAACCGTGGAAGGCGAGGGATTTGGTTCCCAGGTCAAGCAGAAGCGCGGCGCAGAGGAGGCCCCAGAACAGGACCTCCCGCTTCAGCGCCGGCGCTCGGTCCGTTCCTGGCACGCGATGCAGAACTTGCAGTAGGGGATCGCCACAAGGCGTTTTTTCGGGATGGGTTCACTGCACATTTCGCACAGACCGAAGGTGCTCTTGGCGATCTTGTCGAGGGCCTCGCGGACATCGTTGATCTCGATGCCCTCGGCCTCGAGCCGTTCGTAGGTGAAGTCCTGTTCGAACATGTCGCCGCTGATGTCGGAGGGATGGGTGGGGGCCTTGGATGTGCCGCCCCCGGCATTTCGGTTGGAATCGATGTCGGATTCAAGGGATGCCACATCGCCTTCAAGGATGGCGACATGCTTGAGCAGCAGGGTCTTGAATTCGTTCATTTCCTTCTTGGTCAGCTTTTTGCCTTGCACCGTTAGTCTCCCAGAACCGAAGCCCCGTTGGAAAAGGGCGAAAGTATAAAGCCTTGATCTCGAAAGTCAAGCATTTATTCCCGCAAAATCGGCCCCACCGGGATACGGGGCAGGGCGTCAGATGTACTCGTTCAGAAGGTTTTCGAGGTATTCCTGCCGCCCGCTCCGGAGGGCCAGTTCACCCTGGGCCAGGGCGCGCTTCTCGAGGTCGGCGAATCCCACCCGGCCCTGGGCCACTTTGCGGCCGAACCCGGCGTCCCAGCCCGCGTACCGTTCGGCGACGAACCGCTCGAATTTCCGGTCCCTGAACATGCGGGCCGCGATCTTCAGGCCGCGGGCGAAGGCGTCCATGGCGCCGATGTGGCCGTGGAAGAGGTCGGCCGTGTCGACCGACTGTCGCCGGACCTTGGCGTCGAAGTTGAGACCGCCGGTGGTGAACCCGCCCGCCTGGAGGATCGTATACATGGCCAGGGTGGCGTCGTAGATGTCGGTGGGGAACTGGTCGGTGTCCCAGCCGATCAGGAGGTCGCCGCGGTTGGCGTCGACCGAGCCCAGTAGACCGTTGGCGGCCGCGTAGGCCAGTTCGTGCTGGAAAGTATGGCCGGCCAGGGTGGCGTGGTTGGCCTCGATGTTCAGCTTGAAGTGATCGACGAGCCCGTATTTCTGCAGGAAGGCGTGGCAGTTGCCCGCGTCGAAGTCATACTGGTGCTTGGTCGGTTCCTTGGGCTTGGGTTCGATGTAGAACTGGCCCCGGAAGCCGATCTTTTTCTTGTATTCCACGGCCAGGTTCAGGAAGAGGCCCAGGTGGTCGAGTTCGCGGGCCAGGTCAGTGTTCAGGAGCGTGTCATATCCCTCGCGGCCGCCCCAGAACACATAGCCCGCGCCGCCGAGTTCCCTGGTGACCTCCATGGCCTTCTTCACCTGCGCCCCGGCCCAGGCGAAGACCTCGGGCGAGGGATTGGTGGCCGCGCCGGACATGAAGCGGGGGTGGGAGAACATGTTGGAAGTGCCCCACAGGCATTTGACGCCCGTGTCGGACTGGAGCTTTTTGGCGAGCTTGACGATGCGGTCCAGACGCCGGTTCGTTTCGCGGAGCGTGTCCGCCTCGGGCGCAATGTCGCGGTCATGGAAGCACCAGAACCCCACGCCGAGCTTGGTGAAGAACTCGAAGGCCGCCTGCAGGGTGAGCTCGGCCACCTGCATGGGATCGCCGTTCTTCAGGAAGGGCCGCACGATCGTGCCCGGGCCGAACATGTCGGCGCCCGTGCTCCGGAAGGTGTGCCAGTAGCAGGCGGCGTAGCGGAGGTGGTCCTTCATCCTTTTCCCGAGTATCTTTTCCTCGGCGTTATAATGCTTGAAGGCGAGGGCGTTCTTCGACCGCGGGCCTTCGTACTTGATGGCGGGAATACCCTTGAAAAATTCAGCCATACCGGCTCCTTTCAATTGATCGGAAGTTCGCAACTGTACTCCGCGGGATGAAAATGTCAAGGGAAAATACGCCGCCACACGGCAGTCGCGGGATTTTGCTGGCGGGAACGGCCGCGGCCGTGTATAATGGGGTTTGGTCTCCATGCTGGCACAGGAGCTCCCATGCAAGTGACCGGACCCATCCACGCCCTCCGTATCCCGTTCCAGGTCCCCATCGCGCCCGGCAAGGTGCTGGACCGGTTCGTATACACCTTCCTCGTCGTCGGCGACCGGATCACCCTGATCGACAGCGGTGTGGCCGGGGCGGAGCAGGTGATCCTCGACTATATCCATGGTCTCGGCCGGGAGGCGCGGGACACGGCCCTGCTGGTCCTCACCCATTCCCACCCGGACCATGTGGGCGCGGCGCGGGGCGTCAAGGCGGCCACCGGGTGCGCGGTCGCGGCCCACGGGGCCGAACAGGCCTGGTCGAGGACACCGACCGGCAGAACCGCGAGCGGCCCGTGCCCGGGTTCACCACACTGGTGGGCGGGCCGGTGACGGTTGACCGCCTGTTGGCCGAAGGTGACACGGTCGAATTTGGCGGGGTTCTTACGGCAACGGTCATCCACACGCCCGGGCATTCGGCCGGTTCCATTTCCCTGTGGGTGGAAGGGGCCAAGGTCCTGATCACCGGCGACGCAGTGCTTCTGCCCGGCGACGCAGTGCTTCTGCCCGGCGACCTGCCCATATTCGACGATATCGTCGTATGCGCCGCCTCACTGCGGAAGCTGCAGGCATTGGAAGGGGTGGAGTACATGCTTTCTTCCTGGGAAGCGCCGGTCATCGGCCGGGCGGCGGTCCGTACCCGGATGGACAACGGTCTGGAATGGCTTGGCCGGGTCCATGCGGCCGTGCATGCGGCCGATGCCGGCCGGCCGGCTGATGCAATGGAATTATGCCGGAAGGTGGTCGCCGCCCTGGGATTGCCGCCCGCGGCAGCCAACCCGCTCGTGGCGCGGTCGCTCGTCTCGTGCCTGAAGGCCGGGAAAGACTGGCGGCGTTGATGATGGGTTGCCGTAACATCTCCGTATGGAATCGGGAGGCAATGGAGGTTATTTCTACATGGCAGGGATGCAACTTGTTGGGCCCTCTATGTTCCCTGTAGTTACCATGCATGCCGTGCCCGGCCTTCTGCGGAGGGCGCCGCAAGTAATGCCCTTACACGGGAAGTACAGGGCCGGGTTGACTGCCTTTGCAACTTTTTACGACTCAATCGTTACGGTTCTCTTGTGCGATCCATTCATGTTGGAGCCATAATCAATGGATAAAGAAACGCGGAACGAAGGGATAAAAGTGACCACCAAAGATAAGGTGATGCAGATAGTGAGGGAATCTCCGGATGATATTTCTATCGAGGATATCATGGAACGGTTGCTCGTATTCGCCAAGATTGATCGCGGTATCAAACTGGCGGAGCAGGGGGAAATGATTCCACATCAGGCTGTCAAGGACAGGTTTGTTACATGGTTGAAGTAATGCGGAAGCTCCATGCCGTTAATCGCGTGCAATCGATAGCCTCCTTATTGAGGGGAGCGGTAAATAATTCTCACTTGGCGTCACTGCGAGGCCGCAGGCCGAAGCAGTCTCGTGCCCGCGGGCTGGTGGGATTGCTTCGCAGAGCCTCGCAATGACACCAAGGGGAAGGGCTTGGCCATAACCAT
>JBDREB010000179.1:0-17835 GCA_043820325.1 Planctomycetota bacterium
AAGGGACATGATCTTCCGTCCGCATCCGGCGTTGCTCGTCGACGCCGGATCTTTCCATTGATACGGCTCCTCCTCGCGCCTTGGCTGCGGACGGAATCTCTATGTCGAAATGGATACTTTATTCATTTACGGGCACTTACGACAGCAACGATGGCCGTATGACCACGAGGCAAGATATCATTTTAAATTTAGCATTGGTCATTTAGCATTTAACATTTCCATGAAAATGCTGATTTTGCAATGCTAAATTTGCAATGAACAATGGATCCCATCCCGGGATGATGTCTTGAACGCAATACGCCCAACGGTCAACGCACGACGCGTTCAAGCCGTTCCTTCCAGCCGCGCCCGCATCGCCTGGAAATACTCGGCCAGGCGCTCGACATCGTCGCGCGCGGGCATCTCCGACATGATGTAGCTGTCATACCCCGCCTGCACCAGCAGGTTGAAGAGTTCGGCGTAGGGGTACCCC
The DNA here is from genome assembly GCA_043820325.1 of Planctomycetota bacterium. Taxonomy (GTDB): domain Bacteria; phylum Planctomycetota; class JBDREB01; order JBDREB01; family JBDREB01; genus JBDREB01. The sequence goes on from JBDREB010000179.1 coordinate 473, forward strand.
TGGCCGAAGAGGTCGTGGAGGTAGACATGGCGGACCCACGGCTGGAGCTGTTTGAACGCGGCCGCGGCCGACTGTTTGCGGTCCAGGTCGGTGCGGTTGCAGTTCCAGCAGATACCCACGCGGGCGTGGTCGGCCGCCTCCATGATCGCCCGCATGGCGGCCGGCTGCGATGTGCCGGGACCGTACACTTCCACCAGGAGCTGGATGCCGTAATCCTCGGCGTACCCGCCGCAGGTATGCAGGGCCGTGCCGATCTGTTTGATCGTCTCGCGCGCCGTGATCTTCTGGTCCTCGCGCAGACCGCCGGGGCGGACCTTCACGGCGAGCGCGCCCACATCCGCGGCCAGTTCGATGAAGATCTTGGCGGCGTCGATGTTGCGCTGGAGCTCGGCCGCGTCGAGGTGGTCGAAGGTGCACTCCGTGGACAGGGCGGCGATGCGCACGGTGGAGGCCGCGAACAGGGCCGCGATCTCCTCGCGCTTCTCCGGGCCGAGGGCGTTCTCGGCGGCCAGGTCGCGCGTGGTGCGCAGTTCGATCCCCTCGAAACCCGTCTGGGCCAGGTTGGCGATGGTGGCGGCCACATCCCAGTCGGAGGCGATCTCGTACATCACAAGGCCGAATTTCATGGCGCTATCCTTATGTTCTGGTGGGTGGAATCAGGGCCGGCCCGGTGGAAAGAACTGGGGCAGGTGGGCGCGGTGCGTCTCAAAGAGCCCGGCGATCACTTTTCGATCACATCCAGGTCGCGGTGGGCCGGGTGGGCCATGGCGGCCTGCAGGACCAGGCGGCGATCACCGGCAAGCGCCGCGTCCACGGCCAGGCGGCCGAATTCGTGCGCACAGCGGACCATGCCCTGCACGGTGAAGGGCAGGGGGGCGGGGCCGGCAGGCACGGCGCCCTGGCGGCCGAGACGGCGGGTGACCTCCACCACCGCGTCGGCGGGCAGGTTGGGCACCGTGCCGTTGTTCGGAACATTAGCGGTCTCGATCCTGCCCGTGTCGTTGGCGATGGCGTTCAGGGCGCCAGGCCTGCGGCGCGGTGCGCCGGATCGTTTTCGCGATCCGCGTCACCACGGGGATGGTGCGCAAGGCCATGAATAGGCCGCCCACGCCGACGGTCTCGATGCCCAGTTCACCGTGTTTTTCGGGGATGGTCTCGTCGGCGTACCGGCCGTCCAGGCCGCCGGGGCGGATGCAGGAGATCACGAAATCGGCGCCGCTGAAGGCGCGGGGGAGGTCCGGTTCGTCGGTGAACGCCAGGCGCAGGCCGGCGCGCGCCGCCCCCGCCCTGCCCCAGGCGGCCATGAGGGCCACACTCTCCCGGTCGATGTCATTGAGTACGATCGTGCTCCCGGCCAAACCGCCCTCGCGGGCGTACCGGCCGAGGGCGGCGAACATGGCGGTCATGTAGGCCGAACCGCCACCGATGATGCAGATCCTTACCCCGGGCATACCGGTTCCTTCGTTAAAAGTGCGTATAACAGTCGACTGCATTATAACCGGGAGGGTTGAAAAATCAGCAAAAATATTTGACAGATCGTTCCTTTAGAGTATGATACGGCTCCCTTGGCGTGTTACCGGGATCGCTGGTTGCTGAAGGTATACGGTGGAAATCAAAGCCATTATGAGCCGTAATGTCATTACGGCCGGCCCGGATGATACGGTGGTCGACCTCTGCCGCAGGATGAATGACCACAATATCGGTTCCGTGGTCATAGTCGATGGCCGCAAGCCCATCGGGATTTTCACCGAGCGCGATGCCGTCCGGGCCGCGGCCATGTATGCCGGCGAATTCGGACAGGTGCGCGCCCGGGATGTCATGCGGGCGCCGGTGGAGACCCTGCCGCCCCAGGCCGACATCCACGAGGCCATGGAACTCATGCGCCACAACCGGATCCGCCGGCTGCCGGTCACGGAAGAGGGCGGCCTGGTGGGCATCGTCACGCTGGGCGACATCCTCAAGGTCGTGCGCAAGGAACTGGCCGACTCCCATTCCGAGGTCACCCACCTACGGGGGCAGGTGGACATGGACACCCTGACCGGCGTCTACAACCGCCGTTTCTTCAACCGCATGTTCAAGCGCGAAGTGGAGCGTGTCAAACGCCACGGCGGTTTCCTTTCCCTGCTCATGGTCGACCTGGACAACTTCAAGCCGATCAACGACACGCACGGCCACGACGCGGGCGACCAGGTGCTGACCCAGGTCGCCTCCATGATCGTGTTGAATGTGCGCGAGATCAACATGGTCTGCCGCTTCGGCGGGGACGAATTCGCCGTGATCGCGCCCATCAGCGACCTGGTGGGCGCGGTGCGCATGGGCGAACGCCTGCGGGCCGTGCTTGAGACGCTGATCGTCTTCTACAAAGGGCTTGAACTCCAGCTCACCATCAGCGTGGGCGTGGCTACCTGGTCCGATCACATGGAAAATGTGCAGGGGCTGCTTATGGCCGCCGACCAGGCGCTCTACGAAGCCAAGAAATCAGGCCGCAACCGCGTGTGCCAGGCGGAGACGGCGCCGCCACAGTAAGACGGGGAACATTTGTCATTGGTCATTTAGCATTTAATTGTTGCGGATATGAGGGTCGGAAAGTCGGAATGTCAGAAAGTCGGAAAGCCGGATGGCTGACGCGTATCCTTCTTGTTCTCCAATGCACTAAATGCAGATTTCCTGATCCCGGCGGAAAATGCTTTGGCACTTTTTGGTGTCAGCCAGGCGCGTGAATCAACCATAGGCCGGTTTGGGTGGTTACCGTAGGGGCGGGTTTGAAACCCGCCCTTATTGCCGTTTCGCGATTAGACGGGAGGGCGGGTTTCAACCCCGCCCCTACACGGTTAACATCTGGATGTTCCCCGCACAATCACCTGTGGGTCGGAAAAAGCGCCAAACCTTTTTCCGAAAAACATGCCCGGTTACGGATAGGGATCCGGAAATCTGAACGGGGGGAATAATTGACAAGCCCCACGGGGGGCATTAAAAGATCAGCCCCAGATCACGAGACCGGATTCGTATTTTGAGCCCATGCCGTCATGGCGCGGCATCACGCGGATGCCGTAGCGGAACTGGCCCACGAACTCGGGTTTGAGGGCGGCCTCGAAGGTCAGCAGGTTATTGTCGGCCCGGGACAGCTTCATGCGTTCGGTGGAGCAGAAGGGCTCGCCGGTCTGGCAGCGGGCGTCCTGGATCACCACTTCGGCCTGGATCTCCTCCATGTCGAGCGTGCCCTTGTCCAGGACTATCTTGAAGACGATCTTGCCGCCCGCGCTCAGTGCGTCGCCTTCGAGGCCCTTGACCCGCACTTCGTTGATGTGGAGGGTGGAGAACCGGCCGGGGAGTTTCTTCTTCCAGTTCGCCAGAGCGCCGGCCAGGGCGAAATCGTCGGCCCAGAGGCGTTCGCGGTAGTCGGCCGCGGGTTCGTATATGTCGCGGACATAATCGCCGAGCATGCGGGCCATATTGAAATGGGGCAGGACGGTCTTGATGGCGTTCTTCATCATCCGCACCCAGCCTTCCGGGATCTCCTGGGCGTTGCGCTTGAAATAGAGCGGGATGACCTGCTGTTCCAGCACGGCGAATAGGTTCTCGGCGTCGACCAGTTCCTGGGTCTCATGGTTCTCGTAGACCAGGCCGCGGCCGATGGCCCAGCCGTTCGATCCGTCGAAGGCTTCGTCCCACCAGCCGTCGAGGATGCTGCAGTTGAGGACGCCGTTGATGGCCGCCTTCATGCCGCTGGTGCCGCTGGCCTCCAGGGGCCGGATCGGGTTGTTGAGCCAGACATCCACGCCGGCGACCATGCGGCGGGAAAGGCTGATGTCGTAATTTTCGAGGAAGATGATCCGGCCGAGGAATTCCTCGCGCTTGGCGAGTTTGACGATCTCCTGGATCAGCGTCGCGCCCGCCCGGTCGGCCGGGTGGGCCTTGCCCGCGAAGAGGAACTGGACGGGCTGCTGGTCGTTGCTGACGATCCGGCGCAGACGCTCGATGTCCCGTACCAGCAGGGTGGGCCGCTTGTAGGGGGCGAAACGGCGGGCGAAGCCGATGGTGAGCGCGTGCGGCTTGAGGCGCGCGCGGACCCGGTCCCACAGCCCCGGTTCCTCGCCCTCGCGGGTCCAGTTGCGCTGCAGGACGGCCTTGACCGTGTCGAAGAGGCGGTCTTTGAGGGCCAGGTGGGTCCGCCAGAGGGTCTGGTCGGGGATGGTGTCGATCTTCGCCACCGCGGCCGCGTCGGCCGGGCCGGCCGTCTCCAGCTTGATGGCGGCGAAGGTCTCGAACAGGTTCTTCATGTCGTCGGCGACCCAGGAGGGGGCGTGCACGCCGTTGGTGACATGGCCGATGGGCGCCTCCTCGGGCGTGAACCCGTTCCAGATCTTCTGCCACATGCCGCGCGAGACCTGGCCGTGCAGGCGGCTGACGCCGTTGCTGCGGCAGGCGAGTTTCAGGGCGCAGACGGTCATGTCGAAGGGGCCGTCGTCGCCGCCGTAGATATGGCCCAGGTTCCAGAACTGGTCCCATTCCAACCCCGCGGCCTTGATGTAGGAGTGGAAATAGTTTTCGATGAGGGGCCGTTCGAACCGTTCGTTGCCCGCGGGCACCGGTGTGTGGGTGGTGAAGACCGTGGAACTGCGCACGGCCTCGCGGGCCGTGTCGAAGTCCAGGCCGTGGTCCTTCATCAGGCAGATGATCCGCTCGATGAGCAGGAAGGCCGAGTGCCCCTCGTTCAGATGGTAGACGGAGGCTTCGATGTCGAGCTCGCGCAGGAGCTGGACGCCGCCGATGCCGAGGAGGATCTCCTGCTCCACGCGTTCGCGGGTCTCCGCGTCGTAGAGTTTGTCGGTGATCTCCCGGTCCTTGGAGGCGTTCTCGTCCACATCCGTGTCCAGGAAGTAGAGCGTGACCCGGCCCACGCGGGCCCGCCAGACCTGGGCCTTGACCGTGCGGCCGGGGAAGTTGATGGCGACATGGACCTTTTCGCCCGTCTCCAGCTGGACGATCTCGATCGGGATCTGGGCGAAGTTGTTCTGTACGAAGAGGGCCACCTGTTCGCCGGCCTTGTTGATGCGCTGCTGGAAGTACCCGAACTTGTAGAGCAGCGACACGCCCACCAGCGGCAGGTTCAGGTCGCTGGCCGATTTAAGGTGGTCGCCCGAGAGGACGCCCAGGCCGCCCGAGTAGGTGGGGATCGATTCGTGGATGCCGAATTCCATGGAGAAATAGGCCACCGGGTGGGCGGCCGTCACGCGCCGCAGGCCGGCGACATGGGCGGTGGTGTCCTTGAGGTAGCCGTCGAAGGCGGCCAGGACGCTGTGGTAGGCGCTCATGAAGTTCGCGTTGGCGACGGCCTTGGTCAGCTTGTCGCGGTCGATCATCTCCAGAAGCAGGACGGGATTGTTGCTGATCTCGTTCCAGAGCACGGGATCGAGCCGGCTGAACAGGTCGCGGGCCGGGGCGTTCCACACCCACCAGAGGTTGTTGGCCAGTTCGCGCAGCCGGCCGAGCTCCTCGGGCAGGGACGAGATCACCGAGAAGGGGCGGAAGCGCGGCTGGGAGGAATTGGTGCCCGTGAAGGTGGTGCGGATCTCCCGGGCCTCCTCCTTGAGCCCCGTCACCCGGCTGTCGCGCGTGGTCGCGGCCTTGGCGTAGGCGTCGCGGTAATGGGCGAAGAACTGGCGCCAGCCGGCCTGGGCGGCGATCGCACGGGTGCCGTTGACCTGGGCCTGCCGGTCGGCCTCGCTCCAGCGCGTGAACGCGCGCAGGGCCTCGGTGAGCTGGGTGATGGTGTGGGCGTCGTCGCGGCCGAACCGTTCGATCACCTGGGCGCCGGCCTGCCCGGGGGTGAAGGATTCCCTGACCCAGATGCCGAAGCCGGCCTTGTCGGTGGTGATGGTCGGCACGCCGTAGGCCACGCTTTCGTGCGGGGTGTAGCCCCAGGGTTCGTAGTGGGAGGGATAGACGCCCAGGTCGCAGCCGCGGATGATGTCGTAGTATTCCATGTTCAGCACGCCGTCGCGGCCGTCGAGGTTGACCGGGACGAAGATGATGTTGCAGCGGTCATCGGCGCCGTTGGCCAGCTGGAGGCGCCGGCAGGCGGTGACGATGGGATCGTTCTGCGGGTCGCCGAGGTGGTGGGTGGAGATGCCGGCGAACCGGTCGACTTCGGTCGAGGACTGGCGCATCTTCTGGCGGGTCTCGCGGGTCACGCCCACATTGCCGCCGAGCACCAGAAGCAGGCAGACCACGGTGAGATCGCTGCGCGTTTCCTTCATCTCCGCGTTCAGGCGGGCCAGGCTTTCGAGGAGGACATCGATGCCCTTGTTGTGGAATTCGTACCGGCCGGAGATGGAGATGAGCTGGGTGCGGGCGGGGTCGAGGTTGCGTTCCAAAAACGCGCCGGCGAACTTGAGCAGCCGGTCATGCGAGGCGCGATAGGGACCGTCGTCGCGGGTGACATCGGGCAGGGTGTCGATGTTGAAGCCGTTGGGCGTGACGATGTCGGGCGGGGTGCCGAGGAGCGCCTTGGCCTCCCGCGCGGTGATGCCGCTGACGGCGGTGAAGCAGTCGGCCTCGCGGGCGCAGACGCTTTCCATCGAATGCTTGGCCATCACATTGAACCGCTTGGCCTCGGGCAGGGGATTGATCTCGTCCAGGCGGGCGTAAATGTCGATGTTGTTGCCCGACATCGACCGGCCCAGGATCGTGGCGTGGGTGGTGAAGACGGTGCTGACCTCGGGGACATTCTTCTTGAGGTAGAGCAGGCCGGCGCCGGTCATCCATTCATGGAAGTGGGCGATCTTTTCCGTGCCGGCCGGCAGGGCCCGCGCGATGGTTTCGATGGCGATGCCGCAGGCGGTCGAAAAAAGGACGGGTTCCACATAGTCCCAGCCGCCGAACATCGAGTCGACGCCGTAGTTCACCCACATGTTGTAGAGGATCTCGTCGTGGCGCGGGAAGGCGTCCTTGAAGTCGATCAGGAGGACGCGCGGGTGGCCTTCGATGCGCCAGTGCCCGAACTTGGCGTGGATGTTGCGCTTTTTCAGGCGGCGGACGATGTCCCCGTAGAACCGGTCCTGGGATTCCTCGAACTCGGGCTGGTTCATCATCAGCGGGCCGATGGTAAGGTACCGGTCGCCGTAGGCCGCCATGGCCTCGGGGGCCTTGCTCCGGATCACGGTGTTGATGCCGCCGACCTTGTTGCAGACCTCCCAGGAAACCTCGAACAGAAAGGGCCGGTCGCCGCTCATTCCTCATGCTCCTTCGGTGTGTTGGCCAGGGCGGGGTGCCGCCTGACCTGTTCATTCAGGTCGTTCATGATGTTCATGTAGGTGATGTAGGCGTCGTAGGGCGTTTCGTACGGGTTGAAATACTTGTGCACATCGCCGTCGGAGAACCACTTGGTGCACATGTAATAGAAATGGTCGGAGGTCAGGAGCTTGCGCCAGGTCTGGATGAGGTTCTCGTCCCCGGTCCGGTAGACCGCCTCCTCGATCTCGTAGGCGTACTCGATGGCCGAGTCCTGGAGGGGATTGCCCAGCCAGGCGGTGGTGTCGCGCTCGATGTCGGCCCAGGAAATGAAGTGGGGCACATCGATCTTGGCGGTGGGGTTGTAGGTGTCGGCCACCTCCGTGGGCGTCTGGAAACGGAAGTCGGGGTGGGCCAGGATCCGGCGCGGCAGGGCGCGGAAGAAGTCGAAGATGCCCGTCTCCGCCCACTGGTGCTCGCCGAAGGTCTCGTAGTCCATGAACAGGTTGACCGTCTCGCCGCTGCCGTTGACGGAGTGGATCCACTCGGCGTAGCGTTCGGCCGAGAGCGGCCATTGGTCCCAGCCGCGGTTGGAGAAACGGAAGGCGATGTCGTCCGAGAGCCGGTAGTTCTTCAAAAGGGCCTTGAGCTTGAAGCAGTTGACGGGCTGGTAGACGAAGTTGGGGCTGCGCCAGCCCAGGACCTGGTCGGCGCCCTCGGTCAGGATCACGCGGTAGCCCATGTCCTCGATCACCCGGGCGAGGTCGTTGTTGTAGATGAGCTCGGTGTTGCGGAAGGCGGTCGGCGTGAGGCCGAAGAGCTCCTGCACCAGCCGGCGGTGCTGCACCACCTGCTTGCGGAACTCGCGGCGGGAGAAGATGAAGGCCAGGGAGTGGTAGAAGGTCTCGTTGATGAACTCCACGCACCCGGTGGCGGCGAGCTCCTTGAAGAGGTCGAGCACGGGCGGGTTGAAGAGCCGGAACTGTTCCAGCGCCGCGCCGGAGATCGAGTAGGCGATGCGGAAATCGCCCTTGAATTCGCGGATGAGGTCGAGCATCATCCGGTTGGTGGGGATGTAGCACTTGTCGGCCACCTTGTTGAGGATGGCGCGGTTGGCCGCGTCATCCTCGTAGAAGTGGTCGGAGCCGATGTGGAAAAAGGAATAGTCCTTGCGCAGGCGGAAGGGCTGGTGGACCTGGAAGTAGAAACAGATGGAAACCATCAGCGGCTCCCGCGCATTACCGGTCGCCCGCCAGTTCGCGGTAGGCGGCGATGACCTTGTCCGCGGCGATCTCCCACTTGATGCCCTCGATCTGCCGGCTGTTGGCCGCGGCGATCTGGCGGGCCAGGGCCGGCTGGGACAGGATGGCGATGATCTTGTCGGCCAGCTTTTCGGTGTCCCAGAAATCGACCTTGATGGCGTGGTCCAGGACCTCGGCCACGCCCGACTGCTTGGAGACGATCACCGGCACATCGTAGAGGATCGCCTCCAGCGGGGTGATGCCGAAGGGCTCGGAAACGCTCGGCATGACATAGAGGTCGCTCATGGCGAACATGCGCTCGACCTCCGTGCCCTTGAGGAACCCGGTGAAGTGGAAGTATTTGCCCAGCCGCAGGGCGGCCATGTGCTCGACCATGCGGCGGAACATGTCGCCCGTGCCGGCCATGACGAACCGCACGCCCGGCACGCGTTCGATCACGCGGCGCGCCGCCTCGACGAAGTATTCGGGGCCCTTCTGGAAGGTGATCCGGCCGAGGAAGAGGACGATCTTCTCGTCCAGGTTCTTTTTGATGTGCAGCCGTTCGATCGTCTTTTCCTTGGTGACCGCGTTGTGGACCACCCGGATCTTCGATTCGGGGATCCCGTAGCGCTTGACGATGAGGTCGCGCGTGTAATAGCTCACGGCGATCACCAGGTCGGCCGCCTCCATGCCCCGCCGCTCGAGATCGTAGACCGCCTGGTTCACATTGTCGCCGGACCGGTCGAATTCGAGCGCGTGCATGTGGACGATGAGCGGCTTGCCGCTGGCGCGCTTGGCCTCGATGCCCGCCAGGATCGTCAGCCAGTCGTGGGCGTGGATCACATCGAACGACTCGCTCTTGCCGAGCATGTGGCCGATGAGCGCGTAGCGCACGATCTCCGACATCAGGTCCGGGCCGTAGGCGCCCGTGAATTCGGTCGATACGGTCACGGTGGTGGTGCGGCCGGTCTGTTCCTTGATGCGCCGCACCCACTGCGCGTATTCCTTGAAGTCGAGGTAGGGCCGCAGGGCGGAATCGATCTCCAGGACCTTGAGGTTGTCCTGGACCTCGCTGATCAGCTTTTCGACGGCCGTGATCTCGATCCGGTTCGCGCCGACCAGCCGCACATGGGAGTCGGCCTTCTCCGGGAGCTTGGGTACCACGAAGGTCACTTCCATGCCCCGGTTCACCAAGCCGCGGGTGAGGCCGAAGCAGGCGGTCCCGAGGCCGCCGCTCACGAAGGGCGGGAATTCCCAGCCGAACATCAGGACTTTCACAGGCGCCCTTCCTCCAATAAGACATTCAACCGGATCACTTCACCGACGCTCCAGGCCTGGTGGATCGCCCCTTTGGGCTTGTGCGGGGGGCTGCCGTTGGCGATCTCATAGAGCCCGGTGACGCAGAAATCACGGGGGAAAGCCGTCAGCAGGGGGGCGAACCGTTTGCGCAGGAACCGGCGGCCTTCATCGAACGACCGCGCCGTGCGGAGGCAGGCCTCGCCGTAGGGGCCGACCAGCCAGGGCCAGACCGTGCCCTGATGATAGGCCCGGTCACGGCTGGGTTGGTCGCCTTCGTATTCACTTTGATAGCGGTCGTCGGCCGGGGAGAGGGTCCGCAGGCCGAAGGGCGTGACGAGGTCGCGGGTCACCCGGTCGACCACCGCCTTTTTCTGTTCGGTGGTCAGGGCCGAATGGGGCAATGAGACGGCGAAGATCTGGTTGGGGCGTACGGCCGTGTCCTGGGCGCCGTCGCGCACCGTGTCGGCCAGGCAACCGGCGGCGGCGTTCCAGAACCGCGGGCCGAAGGCGGCGGCCAGGCGTTCGGCCGCCTCGTGGGCGCCGGGCACGGGCCGGCATTTGTACCCCCGGCAGAGGTCGGCGTAGAACCGGAGCGCGTTGTACCAGAGGGCGTTGATCTCCACCGGGCACCCGTGCCGCGGGGTCACGGGGCGGCCATCGACCGTGGCGTCCATCCAGGTGAGCTGGGTGTGCTCATCGCCGAGCTGGAGCAGACCGTCCTCCAGGAGCCGGAAATGGGGGGCCCGGCCCTCCAGGACGGCCTTGAGGATGGCCTCCATCGTGTCGAAGAACCGTTCGCGGACGATGGCGCGGTCCCCGCCCCGGCGCAGATATTCCTGGACGGTCCAGAAGAACCAGAGCGAGGCGTCCCCCGAATTGTAGGCCGGGGTGCCGTCATCGCCGATACAGTTGGGCAGGAGGCCGTCCTTCTGCTTGGAGGCCCAGGTGCGCAGGACATCGAGTCCCTCGACCACCCGGCCGGTGTAGAAGGCGAGGCCGGGCAGGGCGATCATGGTGTCGCGGCCCCATTCGCCGAACCAATGGTAGCCGGCGATGACGGACCGCTCGCGTTTGCGGTTGCGGAAGATGAACTGGCCGGCGATGTATTTGAGGTTGTGCAGGTGGGGCGGGTCGTTGGCATACCGGTCGTAGACCTGCCGGCGGCGCTGCACCTCCAGGGCCCAGCGCCGGGCGATGAGGTTGCTCTTTTCCAGCCGGGTCGAGGCGGCGAAGGTGATGTCGCTGTTCTTTTTGAGCGTGATCTCGAACACGCCCGGCGAGAAGAGGTCCTCCTGATAGGGATAGCCCCGGCGCTCTTCCTTGAGGTATTCGAAGTTGCGGATCCAGTCGGGGGCGGGGAAGAACTCGGAAAGCCGGCTGGTGGTGCAGAAGAGAGGCGGCATGCCCTTGTAGGGTTCGATCTTGAACCCGTTCTTCACGAAGAAGGTCCGGACCTGAAGGTCCATATTGGCCCGGGTGAGGGCGTGGACATGGCGGTAGGCCAGCAGGGGTTTCAGGCGCAGGGTGACCGGACGATCGGCCTCGAGCAGTTCGTACTTGATGTAGACCACATTCATCCCGTAGGGCATGATGATCGACTGCCGCAGGACAATATCCCCGACCCGGAAGGTGCATTCGGGGTAGAGGGTATAGCGGAAGGAATCGATGTATTTATGCCCGGTGGGCTCATAGACGCCCGGGAACTTGTTGGTGGCCAGCCGGAATTCCTTGCGTTCGGTGACGATCGAAGCGTCGACCTTCGAAAGGAGGACGAACCGTCCGGGGGGATCGGCCAGGGCGGAGACGAGCAGGCCGTGGTACTTGCGGGTATGGCAGTTGACGATGGTGCTGGAAGCCCAGCCGCCGCGTCCGTTGGTCTCAAGCCACTCCTTGCGGAGGGCGGACTCGGTGTTTACGCACTCCTCGTGGCCGAAAACGACATCCATGCCAATACCTCACCGCGCCCCCCGTGACCTGCCGGGAGGATAGGGGCAAATGGGACCAGATCGCGCCAATGGGAGCCGGTCGGTTCCCATCGCCCAACGCCTGAATTACTTGCGATTTTTCTTGAATTCCTGGATGCAATCATCCCAGAAACAGCAGTCCCCATAGGGGCAGGAACCATCGTTCTGGGTGAAGCAGGCCCGGTTGCCCTCGGCTTCCTGGATCGCCCGGACCAGTTCAGGCTTTTTCAGGGTTCCGGGATCGATATCCAGATCAAGGGCCCGTTTTTTGATCTCCGCGATCTTCATTTGTTCGCTCCTTCAAAAACCCATATTCATACCAATAACGAGCCACAAATGGCCCGATTGTGCAACAAGGATTATATTGATTCAACGCACAAATGCAAAAGAATTCTTGTTTTTAAATCGGTTAAGGATTCTTGAAATGCCTTGTGTTTAAGGCCGGACGCAAAAGAGCGGTCATCACCATGTGACGGAAATATGTTCATTTGGTGTGTTGTTATTGTTCAAAATCATGCCGATCTTTGCTAAAACAAGCATTGTCAATGCCATGCAACAAATAGACGATGATCATCGGCGCCGATGGTAGATCAATCCCGATGGTTTTTATATTTGACAAATCCAGGTGTGGCTGTATGATAAGTCGGTGACCGGACTACGCGTTGCGATCCGGCCCGGAGCGGGCCGGCGTTTGATCTTGAGGAACCGTGAACCGGGGCCGTTCTGATCGTGCCCTTGGGGAAGTCAGCATCATGATCGATTATGCCGCCGAACTGAATAAGGCCCAACTTGAAGCGGTGAATACGCTGGATGGTTCCGTGCTCCTCATCGCGGGTGCGGGCAGCGGCAAGACCCGGGTGCTCGTCTACCGGGTGGCCCACCTGGTGGAGAAAGGGATCCCGCCCGAGCAGATCCTCCTCCTCACCTTCACCCGCAAGGCCTCCCAGGAAATGATGCGCCGCGCGGCGTTGGTGCTGGACGGCCGGTGCAACCGGGTGGCCGGGGGTACCTTCCACTCCTTCGCCAATTCCGTTCTCCGCCGTTATGCCCGCCGGTGCGGGATCGAGAACAATTTCACGATCCTCGACCGGGATGACGCCGAGGGGGTCATCAACCTGGTGCGCCAGGAACTGGGGTACGACAAGAGCAAGGACCGCTTCCCCAAGAAAAGCGCCCTGATGGATGTGTTCAGCAAGACCGTGAACACGGGCCGGGCCGTGAAGACCATCCTCTTCGAGGATTACCCCAACTTCGGCCAGTATGCCGAGGAGATCAGTCACCTGGCCGACCGGTACGGGGCCTTCAAAAAGGCCAAGAGCCTGGTCGATTACGACGATCTCCTGGTCTACCTGAAGGACCTGCTTCGGGACGACGAGGAGACCCGCACGCGCGTCAGCGGCCAGTACCGGTACATCATGGTCGACGAGTACCAGGACACCAACCGTCTCCAAGGGCACATCACCGCCCTTTTGGCGAGCGTGCACGGCAACCTCCTGGTGGTCGGCGACGACGCCCAGAGCATCTATTCCTTCCGCGGCGCCAGTTTCCGCAATATCATGGATTTTCCCAAGGTGTTCGCCAATACCCGGGTGATCACCATGGAACAGAACTACCGCAGCATGCAGCCGATCCTGAACCTGACCAACCGGATCATCGCCAATGCAAAAGAAAAGTTCTCCAAGGAACTCTTCACCGAGCGGGCTGGCGACACCCGCCCCGTCTTCGTGAACATCACCGACGAGATCGCCCAGGCCGAGTTCGTGTGCAACCGGATCCTGGCCTTGCGCGAGGAGGGGGTGCCCCTCAGCGAGATCGCGGTCCTCTTCCGGAACTCCTACCATTCCAACCAGCTCGAAGTGGAACTGGGCAACCGCAACATCCCGTTCGTGAAGTACGGCGGGCTCAAGTTCCTCGAGGCCGCCCATGTGAAGGATGTCGTGGCTTTCCTCAAGACCGTCCAGAACAAGAATGACGAGATCGCCTGGCGCCGCCTGCTGGGGCTCATCGGCGGGGTGGGCGAGGCCACCGCGGCGAAGATCTTCGCGCAGATCCACGCCGATCCGCAGGGCTATCCGGCCCTGGCCGGCAAGGAACTCGCCGGTAAAAAATTCAGCCGCGACCTCGTGCGGCTGCGCGAGATCTATGCGGCCGTCGTCGGCACCGGCACCCCGGTCCCGGAGATCATCCGGCTCTTCCTGCCGTTCTACCAGCCGCTCTTGAAGGAAAAATACGACAACGCCACGGGCCGCCTAGAGGACCTCGATTCACTCGTGAGCATCGCGGGCAATTACGAATCGCTGGAGCTCTTCCTGGCGCAGGTCACGCTCGAGCCGCCCGAACGGGGGACCGTGACCCCGGAGGAGCGCGAGGAGGAGAAACTGGTCCTTTCCACGATCCATTCGGCCAAGGGGCTGGAATGGCATTCGGTCTTTCTGCTCTCGCTTCTGGACGGGTATCTGCCCGACAAGCGCAGTGTGGAGGATCCGGAGGCTATCGAAGAGGAGCGGCGCCTTTTCTATGTGGCCGCCACGCGGGCGCGGGACAACCTGTTTCTCCTCAAACCGACGATCGTCCACGGCGGGTACAGCTTCTACGGTGACGGCGCCTTCAGCGGCCTCTTGAAGCCCTCCCGTTTCCTGACGGAGATCCCCGAATTCGTGGATCTGGTGGATACGGAGGAGTACGGCAAGTACGAGGCCGAAGGGGACGGCTTTGAAGGCCGGGGCGGGGATGACGATGATTTCACGGACGACCGGCTCGACCGCATCCGCCGGTATTACCGTTAGGGTTCGTAAAGGAATTACCTGGACCATTCGCGCACGGTGCCGTGGAGGTATTGCAATGCGATCCGGATATGGCCGTGGCATCGAGGGACCAACCGCGATGAACAGCCCTCGCCACCAAGCACCGCGCGCCCGGAGGGGGCGGAAACGGCTTCGCGAAGCGAAAGGAAGCCAACTGCTTGGCTTCCGGCCGTTGAAGCGGGCAGGAGCTGTGCGAATGCCCAGGGTACATGCGCCTCCCCGCGGCGTTGCGCGTCGTCGCCATATCTTTCCATTGATATGCCTCCTCCGCGCGCCTTGGCTGCGGACGGAATCTCTATGTCGAATAGTCCATGTTATTTCTTTACGAACCCTTAGGCCTCCGGCACCGGGGCGGTAGATGGCATCAGGTGACGGCGACCGGCCCCTTCCGCGATCCGGCGATCCCGCGGCCGGCCCCGACCATGTGACCATCATCGATTTCAACGCGCCGGCTGAAGTGGGGCGGCCCGGCCTGCCCGAGCGGATCGGCAAATACCGCATCCTGCACGAACTCGGCCGGGGGGCCATGGGGTCGGTCTTCCTGGCCGAGGACCCCGACCTGGGCCGGCGGGTGGCGGTGAAGACCATGATCGCGGGCGAGGATGCCGGCGAGGCGGCCATTGCCCGGTTCCTGGCCGAGGAGCGCTCGGCCGGCAAGCTCCGCCACCCCGGCATCGTGCCCATCCACGAGGTCGGCCGCATGCGGGCCGTCTATTACATGGTCATGGACTACATCGAGGGCCGCACGCTCAAGGACCTGATCGCCATGCGGGACCTCACCCCGGCGCGCGCGGCGGCGATCATCCGCGACACCGCGATCGCCCTCGATTACGCCCACGGCCGGCATGTGATCCACCGCGACCTCAAGCCGGCCAACATCATCGTGCAGGCCGACGGGCGGGTCTTCCTGATGGATTTCGGCCTGGCCCGCAACCTCGATACCGACGCCTCCCTCACGCATTCGGGCGAGATCATGGGCACGCCCTCCTACCTCAACCCCGAGCAGGCGGCGGGGCGGTCGAACCGGGTCGACGCCCGCAGCGACGTCTACAGCCTGGGTGCCGTCTTCTACGAGGCGCTTGCCGGCCGGCCGCCGGTGCAGGGCGACACCCTGCACGAAGTGGTGGGCGATGTGCTCGACCTTCGCGGTGCGGTTCGAACGCGACGCGGAACGGGTGCGGGCCTGGGTGGACGGCACGGTGCGGTTGGAATACCGCCACCACCGTTCGCTCCCCGGCACCAGCCGGGGACGGTGGGGTCTGTATGCCGCCGCGTGCGGCCTGCGGCTTTCGGGGATCGAGGTCCGGGAGTGTCAGGTCGCCGAGATGGTCCCGGCCACGGCCGTGGGGGATGCCTTGGCGGAACACGGCTTGCCTGACGAAGCCGCGACGGTCTACGCCGCCGTGGCGGCCGCGCATCCCGATACCGAGGTGGGGGCCATCGCCCGTCTGGGCGAGGGCCGGGCGCTGGCGGCACTCGGGCGCATCGACGCGGCCCGGGTCGCGTTTGGGGAGGTGACCGTGAATGTGGCCGATCCCGAACTCGGCCGGGACGCGGCCGTCGATCTCCTGCGCCTTGATCTCCAGGCCGACGGTGCGGCGGCCGTGATGGACGCGGTGACCGGGCACCCCGAACGGTACGGCCGGGGGCTCCTGGAATTCTGGGAGGAGACGGCCGCGACTCTGAAAACGGTCCAGCCGGAGGCCTATGTCCGCAACCGGGCCATGTACCCGGACCTGTTTCCCGACGATCCCCGCGGCGGCGCCGAGGCGCTTTTGGACGCGGCCGACTTCCTGCGCATGGCCGGGCGCGCGGCCGAGGCGGAGGCGCTCGAGGCCCGGGTCCGGGAAACCTGGGGAACGGACCCGGGGATTATGGAGCGGCTGCTACATGGAGCGAAGTAAGAAGTTGTGATGCAAACCGGTCTAAAAGTCGAAAGGTCTAATAGACGAAAAGTCCGAGGTGCCGGCTCCGCCGGCGACATTCGACTTTTGGACCCTTGGGACTTTTAGACTTTTCGACCCGGATCACGGCTCAATGCGCGCTGCGATCGCCATCGCACCTGGTAAGGAGTGAGCATGTGTCTTTCACCTGCGAGCAATTGAACCCCCATTCCTGTAAATCCTATCTGGTCGTGGCCGCCGGCGCGTGCGAGGCGGCCATCATCGACCCGGTCCTGGACCATGTCCGGGATCACACGCGCCTGCTTGAAAACCGCGGCCTGAAGCTGGCCATGGTGATCGACACCCATACGCATGCCGACCACATCTCCGGCGCGGCCGCGCTCAAGGACTTCACCGGCTGCGCGTATGTCATGTTCCATGGCTCGCCCTGCACATGCGTCAACCGGCTTGTGGAGGAGGGGACCGGCCTGGTCCTTCCGGGCGGCATCCCGGCGCGGGTGATGCACACGCCTGGCCATACCAAGGACTCGATCAGCCTGGTCCTCGCCGACCGGATCTTCACCGGCGATGCGCTCTTCCTGGATGACGGCGGCGCCGGCCGCGACGATCTGCCGGGCGGCGATCCGGCCGCGCATTGGGAGACGCTTGAACGGTTCCGCCAGTTGCCCGGTGCGCTCCTGATCTGTCCGGCCCACGATTACCGGGGCCGCACGCCCTCGTCGCTCGACACTCAGAAAAAGACCAATCCCCACCTCAAGCCCCGGACCAGGCAGGAATATGTCAATTCAGATTTCCTGATCCCTGTGGGGTGGACTGATGGTTTTCCGGAACGGGTTTGGCGCATTTTCCGCGTGACAAATGGGCTGCGGCGGCTATCCTTTCTGGGGTCTGACTTCAGGATGATTGGTCATGCACCAG
>JBDREB010000180.1:0-6447 GCA_043820325.1 Planctomycetota bacterium
CGCTGACATGGTAGTTCAGCCGCTTGAGAGGTCGGTAAGTTCCTTGACCACATACGACTGATGCTCGGGATTGGTCGCATCTTTCTTCCAGACCGTCCCCTCATGGTAGGTGTTCCACCGCTTCATGGCTTCTTCAGGCCGGATGTCCTGGGGATCGGCGAACCTGAAGATCAGATGGTAGTGCGAGCTCAACACGCAATAGGCCCCGTATTCCACGAAATAGAGCATTTTAAGCTTCTTTAAGTGCTTGACGAACTTCTCCTGCAGACCCTCTTCCATCCGGTATTGACGGGCATTGACCCGCGTCACCACATGGTAAGCCGCCGCCTTACAGCCGGGCATCTTGATCCGCTTCATCCGCGCCATAGCGGCCCTTTCACTTTTCCTTCATTTTCCAGGTCCAGGCTCATTTCCAGACCCAAGCGCCCCTTCCGAGATTGGGAAAGCCCAACGGCCCCGGCGATGTTCAATGTTCAAGTTTCCATTATATCCGCCCGCCGCCGTATTGCAAGCCCTTTCTTTGGGGCCAGTCACTGTTCCGCCTTCACTGTTCCGCCTTATGTGGCGGGCCGGTCGTGTGCGCCGCTTTTAAGGTGATTCTTGATGCCGACTCCCGTATTTTACCGGTTTTCGACCACTTCTATTAAAAGTGCGCTTGTTTTGGGACTATACTTGTCTCGAAGCCAATGTCAAGCCCTATATCGCCAGACTGTTTGGCATTGATTTTAACAACAATACTCCCCGATGTTCATATGTGTCCTACCGGTAATACGGGCTCAGCGCAGCCTGCAGGATCGCGGCCGGGTCGCGGGTGGGGTCCCAGAGGGTTTCGCCGAGGATGGCCACGCTTGTGGAGATCCCCTCCTCGATCATCCCGTCCTCCACCAGGCCGGTGACGATGCGGTGCGGGTTGACGGCGAGGAGTTCCGTGTAATATTTCGCGGCCGGCGGGTGGAGTTCGACCCACGCCGCATCGATCCAGTCCCAGCGGTTCTGGCGCTCGGCCCGGCGGGCGGCGGTCCAGCGCGGGTCGCGTTCGCCCAGGATGAACGGGCCGTGGTGCTCGAACTCCTTGCTCCAGTCGAGCCAGGCCCAGCCCTTGGGCACCATGCCGAAGGCTGTGTCCGGCCGGAAGGTCGCCAGTTTCTTCGAATACGCGATGGTGGCCTCGGCGGTGGTGACATCGGGCAGGGGCGAGTGGCGCGGGTCGGTGGAGGCGATGTAGCCGAACGGGATGAGGCCGGCGTCCTCCCAGGTGATGATCACGCGCGGATCAAGGTCTTTGAGGTCCGTATATTTGTCGGCGATGGAGGAGGCGTGCAGACCGAACTGGATGTGCAGGTCGGGCTTGACGGCATAGATCGCCCGGGGCGTTTCGTTCACCAGCGCGCACACCAGCGAGGCGACCGACCGGCCGTTGATCATTGTGTCCTTGTGCTCGGTGAGCGTCTGGAAGTAGATGCCGTCGATGGGCAGGTCGCGGTAGTTGCGGGTGTAATTCTCCACCACCATCGCCTTGATCCGGTCACGGTCGGCCGGCTTGGAGAGATCGACCCCCTCCAGCCCCCAGCCCCAGTGGAATCCCATGATCACCTTGATGCCCCGCGCATGGGCGTAGTCGAGGATGGCGGCGATGTTCACGGGCACCGCGTCGTTCCACACGGTCAGCATGTTCATCCGCAGGCGCACCATAGCGTCCAGGTAGCGGCGGTAGTCGTAGATCGCGTACCCCCAGGTCCAGAGGCCGCGGTCGGCGATGGCCGGCCGGCCGGTCTCGGCAAATTCGGGCAGGACATCGAATTTGGCGCGGAGTTCGTGGGGGTAATTGGCCTGGACCTTGGCGGGCAGGACGGCCGCGCAGAACTGCGTGACGCCATAGAGCACGCCCGCGGCGTCATGCCCGGCGATCACCACCACGCGACAGCCCTTGGCAAAAGGCGACGGGATCCCGGCCAGGGAGTACCCCTGCGGTCCCGTGGGCGAGGCGATCTTTTTATCGCGGATGAGCACAGCGATGTGCGGGTTGGTGGCCGCTGTGCCGAGAAGGATGAGGTGCCCGTCCTTGCGGATGGCGCCCGATGCCGGAACGGTCTCCACGATGTAGGCGAAGTAGGCCTGCACCGCGCGCTGAAGCTCGGTCACCGCCGTGGCCTCAGGCCCGGCGAACGCGCCGAATACGATCTGCCACCGCGCGCCGTCGTGCCGGGGTTTGTAACCTTCGGTCATGGGAATTCCTTTCGAGCGTCCGCCGCGATCATACCTCGAACACATCGCCGTCGTGAGCTACACTTACCGGATAGGACAGGCCACGCATCATGTCCAGGAGTTCCTGCTCGCCTTTATCGTGCCACGGATCCCCGACATGGCTGAATACCAGTCGCCCGATCGGACAGGCGCGCAGGATATCAAGGGCATCCGCCGGCCGGTAATGCGTTACCTCGCATATGCACAGGTCGCATGGTTGCGTGCGCGCCGCCTGCGGGAAATCGCTGAAGTTCTTGCTCAGGTCACCGGTGAAGATCACCCGCCGTTTCCCGGCTTGGAATTCGAGGGCATAACTCCCGACCCCGCCATCCAGCGCCGGCAGGTGGCGCGTGGCTTCGGCCGTGACCTTAAGGGACGCGTCCGAATATACCTCGCCCGGGCCGTAGACCGCAATGTCCACCCCGGGCACGGGCCACGGCAGGCGCAGCATGCGGCACCATTCCTCCACCGCCCGTACCGCCCCCTGTTCGGGCAGGAAGACGGTCATCCGGGCGTCCGGGTCCCCTTTTTTATTGTAATACTGGGTCAGAAGCGATGGCAGACCGCCGACATGATCGCCGTGCATGTGGGTGATGAACACCGCCTGCAGTGGCCGCATCTCCTTGCCGGACCGCACCATCAGATCGGCGGCCGAATACCCCGCATCCACCAGGTATGACCGGCCGTCAAGCTCCATAATCGTGGCCGAATGGAACCGGCTGGCCGTGGGGTTGCCGTGCGAAGTGCCGAGCGTCGTGATCCGCACCGCGCCGGGCCCGATCAGACCGGGTTCGGCACGAACGCCCCGCCGCGGCACTGTTTGAGGTAGTTCAGGCCGTGGACCTGGCCGGTCATCTCGAGGTCGCGGCTGTAAACGGGGTCGTGCCAGCCTTCGATGTCGATCGAGCCCTTGAATTTGGCCAGGCGCAGGATGGTGATGATGTCGGTCCAGTTGGAATCGCCGAATCCGGGTGTGCGATGATAGGCGAACGGCCTGCCGCCGTGCACGCCGTACTTCTTCACCACATCCCACATCACCGTGGCGTCCTTGCCGTGGATGTGGAATACGCGCGGCGCCCACTCGCGGAGCTGGGCGATGGGGTCGATGAGCTTCACCATCTGGTGGCAGGGTTCCCACTGCAGGCCGATGTTCTTGTTGGGCAGGGTGTCGAACATCATTTCCCAGGCCTGGGGCGTGTGGGCGATGTTCCAGTCGCCCGCCTTCCAGGTGCCGCCCATTTCGCAGTTCTCGAACGCCAGGCGCACGCCCTTGGCCGCGGCGCGTTTGGCCAGAGGGCCGAATACGCGCTTGTAGACGGGCATGCTCTTATCGATCGGCTCGCCGCGCACCCGGCCGGCGAACCCGGCCACGATGTCACAGCCGAAAAGGTGGGCGTTGTCGATGCACTCCTGCCAGCCCTTCACCGTCTGCCTGTCGAGCGGCTGGTCACCGAGCGGGTTACCGTAGACGCAGAGGGAGGAAATGACCGCGCCGGAGCCGTCGAGCACGGCGTTGACCTCGGCGGCCATCTTCTTGAAGTCGATCCCCCTAGTGGTCTGCCAGAAGGTGATGGAGAACGATTCAAACCCGTGGCGCACGATCTGGCGGATGTAGCCGGCGGGGTCCTTCAGGCCGTTGACGAGCGTGCCGATGCGGATGTCGAGTTGCGGGTTCTTGTCCATGGTTTCCTCCTTGGGGTTAGGTTTTCAGTGTCAATCAACCTATATCGCTTGGTAACATTTCCAGTGTACGATCTTCAATGTGCGATTTCCGATGTTCGATGTTCGATGTGCGATGTTCATGAATCCGTGTTCATACATGGTTCTCTTATCCCAACTATAATCTGTGCGATCTGTGAAATCTGTGGCCTCTTCTCTTCTCCGAACCATATCCGTGTGGCATCTGTGTGAATCTGTGGTTACTGCTCTTTTCCTGTCCGAACCGGAATCTGTAAAATCTGTGGTCACGGCCATTTCAGGTTCCGATCTTCACGCGCGGAATGGTGACCGACCTGCCGGACGCGGCCGACCGTTTCAGCGTTTCGAGCATCTGCATGAGCTGTACGGCCTGAGAGGCCGAATTCAGGGGCTCGTCCTTGGCGCGGATGGCGCGGATGAACTCGCGCGCCTGGAGGTGGAAATCGGGCACCTTTTTGCGACCGGCGGGCACGAGCGGCTTCACGGACACATCCTTCGCACGGCCGGTGATCGCCTTGCCGGCCCACACATCCACCCCGCCCTTCGTCCCGTAGACCTTCACCTCGCCCCATTCGGGCCGCACGATCCCCTTCACATCCGTGGCCACGGGGCCGGCCGTGTTCAGGGCAAAGGTCACGGTGGTGACGAGCGTGGCGCCGCTCGCGAACCGGACCATGCCCACGGCCAGGTCTTCGGCCGTATAGGCGATGCCCGGGGGCGCAAGATGGGCAAAGGCCACATGCGTGCCGCCGAAGACGGCCACGGGCCGCGGACACCCCATCACGAACCAGGCATTGTCGAGCATGTGGACGCCGAGGTCCAAAAGCACGCCGCCGCCCTTGGCTTTGTTGACGAACTAGCCGCCCTTGCCGAAGGGTATGCCGCGGGTGCGGATCCACTTCGACTCCGCGTGGTAGATCGTGCCCAGCCGGCCGGCCTGGACCAGCTTGCGCGCGGCCAGCACATCGGCGCGGTAGCGCGGCTGGCGGGCGAACATGTAGGTGCGCCGGGCCCGGCGCGCGGCCCGGGCCACGGCGATCATTTCGGCCGCCGTGGTGGTGGGCGGCTTTTCACAGAGCACATGGCACCCGGCCGCGAAAGCATCAATGCAAGCCTGGTGGTGCATGCCGGTGGGCAGAGCCACAACCACGGCATTCACGCGCCCCGCGTGAAGCATGGATTGGTAATCGGCGAACTCGTCCATGCAGCCGTAGGTCTTCACGAACACGGCCCGCCGTTCGGGGTCCGGCTCGGCGATGGCGGTCACCGCCACGCCGCGGATGGTCTTCAGCGCCTCGGTGTGCATGCAGCCGGGCCAGCCGCCGCCCATGATTCCCACCCGGATCGTGTCGCGCATGTCGTTCCTTTCGATCGAACCGCTGACCGTAAAAAACAGGATTGTACCATGTCCCGGCCGCGGTGCAAGTGAAAATCGGCCGCCGCTGCGCTTGCGGGCGGCGCGGCGATATTTTGCGGAATATTTATCTTGCAACGCACGGCACAATAATTATAATTCGTTGTATGAGTAATATAAAGGTTCGGCCATGAGCGGAAAGAGCGTAACCATGATCCCACGCCGCTGTTTTTTCACCAATGGTGTCGGCATCGCCAAGAACAAACTGGCATCGTTCGAGATCGCTCTGCGCGACGCGGGCATCGAAAAATGCAACCTGGTCTATGTGTCGAGCATTTTCCCGCCGGGATGCAAGATCATCAGCCGCAAGAAGGGTTCCGATTACCTCAAGGCCGGCCAGATCGCCTTTGTGGTCATGGCCCGCATCGACACCAACGAGCCCAACCGGCTCATTTCCGCGGCCGTGGGCTTGGCCATCCCCAAGGACGAGCAGAACTACGGCTACCTCTCCGAGCACCACAGCTTCGGCGAAACAGCCAAGCGGGCCGGCGACTACGCCGAGGACCTCGCCGCGAGCATGCTCGCCTCCACGCTGGGCATCGATTTCGATCCCGACACCGCGTGGGACAAGCGCAAGCAGATCTACCGCGCCAGCGGCCACATATTCCGCACCAGCCACATCGCCCAGTCGGCCGAAGGCCACAAAAGCGGCGGCATGTGGACCACGGTGTGCGCCGCCTGCGTTTTCATCATGGAATAACCCCGCCGGACGGCGGGAAGACTTCGCCACCGAGGCAGCAGATGTGTTGTAGGGTTAAGAACAACAAGAAGATTTGCCACAAAGGACTCAAAGGGGATTTGTCTGTAGTTAAGCCCGTGAGGGCTGTTCATGTTCTTTATTTGTTACTATTCAGGTGCCTGAATGGAAAATGTGGTTGGTTGGGGTGGGGGCCACGGATAATGGCGGTTGCCCATTTTTATATTTTCATGCCGTTTTTTGTTGACAATATCCGATAGCCGTATATAATTATCGTATTGTCACTTTTTACAAGAGGCGATTACGATGGGCCAACACGAGCAGAGTCTGCGAGCAAGGATGGATGCCATCAAAGGCGAGATCGCCGCGCTGGGGGAGATGCGTCCCGGGGTGC
>JBDREB010000181.1:0-3035 GCA_043820325.1 Planctomycetota bacterium
GGGGATGGGCACGGCTTGCACGCGCGCCGACGAACGCGTCGCTGCAACCCTCGGGATCCTGCATGGCACCAAGGCGCGTTACGAGTGCTGCCGGGATGTGATCATGGGCGGCGTGCTGACCGGTTTGCCGGCGTTGTGTGGCAATAAAAATGGGCAACCGCCATTATCCGCAGCCCCTACCCCAACCAACCACATTTTCCATTCAGGCACTTGAATAGTAACGAAAAATGAGTAAATTCCATGTCAAAGGAGAACGCCACAAGCACTGGCCTCAACCTTGTAAGCCTTTTGCCCAAGCTATCGAAGTGCTTAAGTGAACGGCATTGGGCCATGCCGTGCCCCTACAAGAGTGGAACATGGATCGGATAACGGCATACGGTCATCGGAAACGACAGGCGAAACGGTTTACGGTTCACGGCCTCCGGTCCGGATCAAAGCCGTAAACCGAAATCCGTAGGCCGAAACGCCTTTCGTTTCCGTATGCCATTAGCCGGGTTTTAGGAGAAGTATATGCCTGAACTGGAAAAGCAGGGGATCGATGCAGTCCTGGCCGCCGCGCCGGTGGTGCGGCTGGGGTTCGCGGACAATGGTGAACCGTATGTCGTGCCCGTGAATTTCGCGTACAAGAACAATGCCCTCTATATACATATCGGCATCAAGGGCCGCAAGTACGGCCTGCTCCAGCGCGGGGCGCGGATCTGCTTTGAAGTGGAAGGTGAATCGGCGCTCAAGACCACGGATACGGCCTGCAAGCATGGATTCATGTTCACAAGTGTGATCGGCTGGGGCCGACCGAAGATGCTGGCCGATGATGCCGCCCGCCGCGAAGCCCTCGGCCTGATCATGCTCAAATACACCGGGAAAAGCGACTGGAGTTTCGGCGCTGAAAGCCTGGCGCGCACGGCCGCGGTGCGGATCGACATCGAGAGCATGACGGGTAAACAGAGGGGATAATCAATGCAGGTCGGAAAGTCGGAAGGTCGGAAAGCCTGATCTTGATTTGCGACCTGTGACCTGTGACTTGGGACCTGCGACTTGCGACTCTTTTCCGCATGACCTGCGACCTGCGACTCCTTGGATGCTGGCCTTCCTGCTTTTGGCCTGCGCGGCGGCGGTTCCCGGCGCTTCGTATTACTGCTACAAGACCGGCGCGCCCATCACCGTCGATGGGGTGCTGGACGAGCCGGCGTGGCAGGCGGTGCCGTGGATGGAGTTGCGCGATATCGAGACCGGTGCTGCGGCCCAGTTGGAGACCCGGGTGCGCCTGGTGTGGGACGATACCTGCCTGTATGTGGCCTTTGATGTCACGGACCCGGATGTGAACGCCCGGATGAAGCTTGATGAACCCGAGCCGCGGAATATGTGGCAGGATCAGAATCTCCTGATGTATGTGCGTGAACGGCAGTACCTGGAGCTTTTCCTCGACCCCGATGCCGATGCCCGGCGCTACATGGAGTTCCACCTGAACGCCGCTGGCAAGGTGAACGACCACTGGCTCGACCGCGGCTCTGCGCAGGGTGACCAGCAGAGCGTGGACCTGAGCCCCGGCAACCTGCACCTGGAATGGGACTGCAAGGACCGGCGCGCGGCCGTCAATGTGCGCGGCACGCTCAACAAACGCGACGACACGGACCAGGGCTGGACCATCGAACTGGCCCTGCCCTGGGCATCGCTGAAAGAACTGACCACGGGCGCCTGCCCGCCGCGAATGGGCGATGCGTGGCGCATGCTGGCCATCCGCGCCCACCGGATGCGCGCCACCCGTGAAGAACTCTACGGGGCCTGGCCCGTGCTGGGCATCTGCGACGCGCACCAGAACAACCGTCACGGTATGCTGGTCTTTTCCGATCAACCGGCCGTGATGCCGGCGGCGATACCGGGCGACCTGACCTGGAAAATGGTGTGGGAATGGACCCAGGGCGGCCGCGACCCGGCTACCGTGGCGGCCGATGTCAAGGCGCTCGGCTTCAATGCCATCGGCACCGCCAACCGGAAGATCCTGGACGCGGCCAAAGCGGCCGGGCTGGAGACCTACCTCGTGGCCTGGTTCTCGACCGCACCGGAAGCGAATGCCCAGGTGTTGCGGCCGCAGGAAATGGACTGCTGGCAGCCCGAACCGCAGGAGGTGCTCTTTCAATATGGCGGCGAATCCCTGCGGGGCGATGAGCTCTACCAGAACAAGGCCTGGTGCCCGCTGGGGGATGAAGTACGGGCCTTCGGCCGGAAGGCGATCGACACGGCCGCCGCCGCCGGGTACACGGGGATCGCCCTGGACGGCATCGGGTACCGGAACTACTACGCCTGTTTCTGCCCGGCATGTGATGCCGCCCGGGTCGCCTACACGGCCGCCCACGCTGATCTGCCGCCGGCCGCGGCCGCCCGCGGCCAGGCGCTCGAGGCGCTGGTGACGCTCTACGCCGACATGGCCGCCTATGCGCGCCAGGCCCGGCCCGGGATGAAGGTCACCTGCCATGTCTACCCGGATCTACGCAGTGACCCCCTCTACGGGAACCGCCTCGATGTGGACTACTGCGGCCAGACTGCGGCCTGGTTCTTTGAGCCCCACTGGGCCATGGAGAAAGTCCGGCGGTATGCCGACGAGATCGTGCGGTACGCGGGCGCGTACCATCCCGGCGCCGTGGGCGCACCGCTCATCGGCGTCTACACCATGGACCCGTTCGCGCGCCACCGCCGCGACCCGGAGCGCGTGCGCGCGGAGATCAAGGCCGTGAAGGCGGCCGGCGCGCAGGCGATCCAGTTCGTGGAGCTGGGGCACATACTCAACGATCCGGCGCTGGCGGAAGTAGCGAATCATACATAAGGCACAATGCTCAAGTGAAGATCTGGAAATCACGAACGCGAATATCGAACACTGAATTTCGAATGTCGAAATAAAGGTTACTATTCAGGTGCTGATATCTGGTGGAATCCCTTTGGTCAAGGCACCTATGGCATCCATGACCTTACCGGTCTGCTTGACGGTTGTCGAGATGATTGAGCGAATAAGGCAGAAGTTATCTGCGCCATGCTTGGAG
>JBDREB010000182.1:0-6247 GCA_043820325.1 Planctomycetota bacterium
GAGGCCGCAGGCCGAAGCAGTCTCGTGCCCGCGGGCTGGTGGGATTGCTTCGCAGAGCCTCGCAATGACACCAAGGGGAAGGGCTTGGCCATAACCATATGCCGCGTGCAGGTGAGAACAATATTGTGCTCTCCTCAATAAATGCTAAATGCAAAATTTATATGGATATTCGGCTGCTTGGCCCCGGATGGACCGACACCACCATCAAAAACACATGGGTCCTCCGGCGGCCCTACGGCGCTTCCCCGACCGACGGCCCCTCGATATAGGTGGGAATGATCTGCACATGGCGGCCGGTGGAACGGCCGTTCAGTTTCTGGAGCATCAATTCAGATTTCCTGATCCCTATCCGTAACCGGTCATGTTTTTCGGAAAAAGGTTTGGCACTTTTTTCGACCCACAGGTGATTGTACGGGAAACATCCGGATGTCAACCGTGTAGGAGCGGGTTTCAAACCCGCCCCTACGGTAACCACCCAAACCGGCCTATGGTTGATTCACGCGCCTGGCTGACGCCAAAAAGTGCCAAAGCATTTTCCGCCGGGATCAGGAAATCTGCAATTCGACCACGATCTCGCCCATCTCCCTGAGGGCAAAGGTGAGCCGGGCGAATTTTTCGATATCCGTCTGATCCTCCACGACCGTCATGGTGATCAGGCTGAAATCGCGGGGGCAGTTCAGGCCGATGCGCTGGGCCGTGGTCAGGATATCGCGCGCCGCGCCCACGCCGGCGCGGATGATGCCCGTGGGCCGTTCCTTGCGCGAGAGCATGTCGGTGATGAAGTCGGTCAGTGTTGCTTCACGCGCACCGCTCTTGGGATAGAAGACGGCGAACCGCGAGAACCCGCGCATCCCGGCCATGAGGCGGATACCGTCCTCCATGGCCACGGCGTCGGTATCCTTGTAGAATTCGCCATGCGTGGGATTGCCCCGGCCGTGGCCGATAAAGGCCAGGTATTCATGGCGTTTGTCGTAGAGGATCTCCGCGGCCATGGCGCCCGCCCGGCGGCCGTCCACGGAGACCGCGTCCACGCCGGAGAGCACCGGCCAGTAGTCGGCCACCACCACGGGCAGCCCCACGGCCTCGAGATCGCCGATGTAATCCTCGTCCTGAATCCCCAGCGACATGATGCCGTCGAACTGCCGCAGGTCGCCGCGGTTGATGCGCGGGTACCGCTGGAGGGGGTTCTCCTTGATCACATACTGGGTCTCCCAGTTGTACGCGTGCTTGCGCTCCTCAATCGGCCAGTTCGATCACGCGGCCGGGCTTGAGCACGGCCGCCAGCGTGTCATCCGTCGAGACCACCAGCACCGCCATCCGCCGTTGGACGGCGAAGGGCGCGAGCTTTTCCAGAAAGGACCGGCGCACCATCACATCCAGGTTGTCGTCCGGGTTCACCAGCACGGCACAGGCCGCCTTACGGCCGAGGACGGCCATGAGCGCGGCCAGCCGTTCCTCACCTGCCGAACGCCGGCCGGTCAACTTGACGGCCAGCCCGAACGCCCGGGCCGCGTCGGCCGCATCGGCGTCCCCGCCGCCGCCGAAAAGCCGCGCCCAAAGCCCGGTCCGCGGCCGCGCCGCGCTGGACCCCAAGAAGCTGCATTCCCGGTCAAAAACCGCCGTGACCGGCGCCTGGCCGTCGGGGACAATTTCCATGTCCGGACCGGCCGCAAGCGCGGCTTCGATCCGCGCCAGGCCGGCCGCGCCGGTCCGTATGAGCGTCACCGTGCCCGCCGCCAATTCCAGGGGGCCGGCCGTCTTCAGTGCCGCGTCGAGGGCCAGACGCACCACGGTCATGCGAACCAGTCGCTGAAATGGACCATGTCGAGGAGGTCGCCAAAGAACGCGATCCATATATCCCTGAAGACGAAGGCCAAAAGGCCCAGCACGGCCAGCACGGCGACGACGATGGCGATGGTGAGGCCGGTCCGGCGGCGGCGCACCGGTTCCGCGCGCGGGGTCATGGTCTCCGTCAGCCCCCTGGCGATCGCCGCCTCCACCGGCGCGGCGTCCCCGTGGCCGAAGAAGATCCGGTCCACGAACGCGGCCGGGTCGAAGGGCCGCAGGTCGGCCGCCTGTTCGCCCATGCCGATCAGCTTCACCGGGATGTTCAGGTCGCGTTTGATGGCGAAGACGATGCCGCCCTTGGCCGTGCCGTCCATCTTGGCCAGGAAGATGCCCGTCACCCCCGCGTCCTGGTAGAACTGCCTGGCCTGCGCCAGGCCGTTCTGGCCCGCGGTGGCGTCCATGACCAGCACCACCTCGTGGGGGCCATCGGGGACCTTCTTTTTGATCACGCGGGTGATCTTCTCGAGCTGTTTCATGAGGTCCTGCTTGGTGTGCAGGCGGCCGGCCGTGTCGAGCAGGATGTAATCGGCCCCCCGGGCGATGCCGGCCTCGACCGCGTCGAAGATCACGGCGGCCGGATCCCCGCCCTCGCCGTGGCTGACGATGTCGGCGCCCGTGCGTTTGGCCCACTGGCCGAGCTGCTCACCCGCCGCGGCACGGAAGGTGTCGCCCGCGCCCAGTAGGACTTTTTTCCCCTCGCCGATGTACCGGTGGGCCAGTTTGCCGATGGAGGTGGTCTTGCCCGTGCCGTTCACGCCCACGAAAAGGATCACCGTGGGCCCGGCCGCGGCCCGGCGGAATTCCGTTTCGCCGCCCGCGAGCGCCTGGACCATGTGGGCCTTGATGATGCGATGCAACTCCTCCTCGCTCCCGATCGGGCGGCCGCGATATTGTTCACGCACCTCGCCGATGATGGCGTCGGTCACATGCACCCCGAGGTCGGCGGAGATGAGCAGTTCCTCTAGGCCTTCGACCATGGCGTCATCCACCACGGCGCCCGGCCGGATGATGGCGCTCAAACGGGCGAGGAAGGAATCCCGGACGGCGGTCTCGGTCATCAGCAGCATCCCCGCTACACTATAGTACCACGGAAGGCTGCATTATATCAGCGGCGGAAGGTATGTCAAAACAAAACAGGCACGGATTCTGCGATGGCTCCGGGTGGGGTGCGGGCGGCATACGACTGTAGAAATATGGCGGAGAGGAGGGGATTTGAACCCCTGGTACACCTTTGGGGCGTACACACGCTTTCCAAGCGTGCTCCATCAACCACTCGGACACCTCTCCGGTCGTCCAAGGCAAAGCGGCGCGCATTATAGCAGAGGCACCCCCCTTTTCCATTAAAATCCCCCAACTTTTTTGGCGCTTGACTTTGTCCCCGCGGCGCATACCATGGGGGGTGAGCTTTGATAAGGATCGAGGCATGACCACACCCTCCCCGACCCCGGAACCGGCCCCCCGGCCGGCGCCATCCCGCCCGGCAACGCCCCGCCGCTCGTATGGCCGCCGGCCGGATGATATCGACCGCCGGACCACGCTGATCAAGCGGTGCATGATCATCATGATCGTGATCGCCGTGGTCGCCAACCTAGTGCAGACCTCCTTCAAATGCGCGCACCGCCCGGCCCCCGCCGTATCCGCGCGGACGACTGCGCCGGTGCCCGCGCCGGAGGAGGCCGCACCGGCCGGCCCGGCGATCGAAGAATTGGCCGGCCCGGCCGAGGGTCCCCCGGCCGAGATCCTTCTGCTGCTCGTTCCCGGCGAACCGGGCGCGACCGAGGCCGCCCGGGCGGCCATGACCGTTGCCGCGGGCGAGATCGAAAAGAAAGGCCGCACGGTCCGGACCATCACCGCGGCACAGGAGACGGACCTCTTCCGCCGCGCCATCATCGAATACGCGCCGGCCCGCCTCCCGGCCGTCGCGGCCGGGGCCGCGGGCATCAGTCCCGTGATCGTCTGCGCCCCGGTCAGCGTCCAGGCCATCCTGGCCGCATGCGACCGCTCGGCCGGCGCCACGACCGAAAACATCGTCCTGCCGCCTCTCCCACCCCGGAAAGAACCGTGATCGACCCCGGACTGGTCCGTTCGGCCCGGGAGTTCATCCACGCGGACCGGGGGCCCGCCTATGCCTTCGGTACGGGTGTACTCGCCCAGGCCGGCACCATGGCCGCACAGTTCGGGCCGCGGGCCCTGGTGGTCACCAACGGCTCCCCGTGGCAGCGCTCCCTGATGGACCTGGTGCGGGCCGCCCTCGACCGGGCCGGCGTAAGCGTGGCGGCGATCATCCGCGGCGCCCGCCCCGACACCCCGCGCGAGGATGTGCTCCGCATCCGCGCCCTGCTCGATGTGACCGGTCATGATGTGATCGTGGCCCTGGGATCGGGATCGACCATCGACGCGGTCAAGGCCGCTGCGGCCATGTGCGCCTGCGGCCCCTCCGTGCGGGACCCCGCCGACCTCTTCGGCGCGGGCCGGGTCACCGCCGCCCTCGCCAGCCGCCGGGGACGCCTCACCCCCATCGTGGCGGTGCAGACCGCGGCCGGGTCAGCCGCCCACCTCACCAAATACGCCAATGTCACGAACCCGGCCGCCGGCCAGAAGATGCTGATCATCGACGATGCCATCACACCCCCCGCGGCGGTGTTCGACTACGGATGTACGGTGTCGGCGCCCCACGCGCTTACCGTCAATGGCGCCTTCGACGGCATCGCCCACTGCCTGGAGGTCTATTATGGCGCCCCGGCCGCCGTGATCGCCGGTATCGAACCCATGGCCCTGACCGGGATCCGGCTGGTCATCGCGGGACTCGAAAGCCACATCGCCCGCCCGGGCGACCTGGCCGCGCGCGAAGCCCTGGGCCTGGGCACCGATCTGGGCGGCTGCGCCATCATGGCCGGCGGCACCAGCGGCGGACACCTGACCAGCTTCTCCCTCGTCGACATCCTGCCCCACGGCCGCGCCTGCGCACTCATGAACCCCTATTTCTCCGTCTTCTTCGCCCCGGCCATCGGCCCCCAGCTCCAGGCGGTGGCGGCACTGCTCCGGGAGACCGGGTACCTCCTCGACGACACCGCGCGCCTTTCCGGTTATGACCTGGGGTTGGCCGTGGCCCGCGGGCTCTTCAACCTGTCGCACTTCGCCGGCCTGCCCACCACGCTCGCCGAGGTGGACGGTTTCAAGCCCCGTCACATCCAGCGCATGCTGAACGCGATGGCCGCGCCCGCCCTGGCCTCCAAGCTGCGCAACATGCCCGTGCCCATCGATCCAGCCGATGCGCCGCGCGTGCTCGCCCCGGTGCTCGAAGCGGCCCGTACCGGCGATCTCGAACTCATCACCGGCTGAAGGAGCGGCGCATGGCGCTGATCTTCAAGGAACGCGCGACCATCCTGTTCGTGGGCGACTCCATCACCGACGGCGGCCGCACCCGCACCGACCCCCGCCACCTGGGGCTCACCTACGCCGGCATCGCCGCGGGCATGATCCAGACCGCCCACCCCGAATTGCGGCTGCAATTCTACAACCGGGGCATCGGCGGCGACAGCGTGCGTGAACTGGCCGCCCGGTGGGAACGCGATGTGACCCCGCTGGCGGCCGACTGGATCTCGATCTCCATCGGCATCAACGATGTCTGGCGCACCTACAAGAACTCCCCCAACGCCGTGCCGCTGGACGAATTCACCGCCACCTACCGCCGACTGGCCGCCGCCGCCCGCGCCGCCGGCGCCCGGCTCATCCTGATGGAGACCTCCATCATCGAGCAGGACTTCGCCAGCCCCGGCAATGTGCGCCTTGAGCCCTTCAACGCGGCCATCCGCGCCATCGCCGTGGATCACGATGCCGTGCTGGTGCGTACCCGCGACGCTTTCCGCCGGGCACTGGCCGCCTGGCCCGACTACCAGTGGACCAACGACGGCATCCACACCTCTTGCGAAGGATCCGTCCTCATGGCCCGGGCGTGGCTCTATGCGGTGGGATTTGATCCGGATCATTGGTTCAGACAAACATTACATTCCTGAGACCGGCTTGATCAGGACTACAACAACATGATTTTATTAATGTTATGCAAATGCCAATTAAGGAACAATGTTATCGTCGTATTTTATCATTTTCCAGTTGACAGCTCCCCGATCGATACTACAGTATGGCATATATGAACGAGGGACTTGCAAAACCTCTCGGTGAGGCCTTATTGACAAGGGCGGGACATAATGACATGTGCGGGTCGCGGGTTGTGTCGGTGAAAAAGGCACTGAATTGCATCACGGGCTTCAGTAACAGGCCTTGTGTGGCGGTTGAAATTTGGAGGAATCAGCCTTCGGGCATACGGCCCCCGTCACCACCCGCGGTGGTGTTTTACGACAGTCGACCGTCCTACGCGCGGGGTTTCAGCACAGCATCG
>JBDREB010000183.1:0-25632 GCA_043820325.1 Planctomycetota bacterium
GGACATGATCTTCCGTCCGCATCCGGCGTTGCTCGTCGACGCCGGATCTTTCCATTGATACGGCTCCTCCTCGCGCCTTGGCTGCGGACGGAATCTCTATGTCGAAATGGATACTTTATTCATTTACGGGCACTTACGGCCGGCGGCCCGCCGCCGTTCGTGAGCATCCCGGGATCCCCCCCCATGGAGTTCAGTCTCCTGATCAACGGCCGGTCATACCGGCTGCCGGAAGGCATCCATGTCATCGGCCGTGATCGGGACTGCGATATCGTACTGGATGAACGGGGGGTGTCTTCTTCGCACTGCCGCTTTACGGTCACGAACGGCGAACTCTTCGTGGAGGACCTCGGCAGTCGGAACGGCACCCGTGTGGCCGGCCGCCGGATCGGCGAGCGGACCCGTCTGGAGGCGGGGACCGCCCTGCTGATCGCCGACCTGTCCTGCGCAATCATTGCGGCGGCGCCGGCGGTGGCACCCGCTCCGCCGCAGTCAGCGTCGGCCCCCGGCCGTACCGCCCGGCGCGGGCGTTCCGGGCCCCGGGTGCCCGGGTGGGCCGTGGCCGGCATGGTTGTGGCCGTCATCGGGATCGCCTGGCCGGCCCTGCGGGGTGACCTCCGGTTGGCGGAAGCGCAGGACCGGCTGACCCAAGCGGAGGAGGAATGTACCTGGGTGGCGGGTCGTCTGCCCGAGGCGGACCAGACGGCCGTGCAGGCCAAACTGGCCGCGTGCAAGGCCCTGCAGGGGGCGGTGGCCGCACTTCCGGCTGGACCTCTCGGTAAGGCGCAAGGGCCTGGAAGGCCGTATAAGCGCTTTGGAGGCGGCCCTGTCCCTGCGTGCGGCCGAACTGGGCACGGAGGCGGCCTGGGCCGCCCTGACCGGCCGGGCCGTTGGCGACAGCGAGGAGACCGGGCTCATGGCTGAACTCGAGGCCTTTGCCGCCGCCCACCCCGGCCATCCCGCCGCGGCGCGGGCCCGGGCGTTGGCCGATGGTATCCGCGGGCGGGTCGCGGAGCGCGCCGCCGCCCGCCGCGATGAGGCGCGCGCCGCCGCCCGTGCCCGGGTCGCGGAGCACCGGTACGGCGCGGCCGCGGCCGTGCTCCGCGAATGGCTCGATGCCGCTTCGCCGTCCCTGATCCAGGACCTTCCGCCCAGCCGGTATTTCAGCCCTGGCGCCCTGGGGCATGTCTTCCTGCGCAGCGGGTTCGCCAAGGACGACATCTTCATCGCCTACAAGTGCGGCAACTATTACGACAACCACGGGCATTTCGACCAGGGCTCGTTCGTGATCAACTGCCGCGGCAACCTGGCCCTGGACAGCGGTGAATACTACGGGTTCGATTCGCCCCATCGGCTGAATTATTACCGGCGATTGTACGGGGAACATCCGGATGTCAACCGTGTAGGGGCGGGTTTGAAACCCGCCCTCCCGTCTAATCGCGAAACGGCAATAAAGGGCGGGTTTCAAACGGGCACTAACCACCCAAACCGGCCTATGGTTGATTCACGCGCCTGGCTGACGCCAAAAAGTGCCAAAGCATTTTCCGCCGGGATCAGGAAATCTGCATTTGGGGGTGGTGCCGGCGGCGCGGGGGTGCGGATGCGGCGTTTGCAAGCGGGCTGATCAGCTGATGCCGGCCTGTTTGTAGACGGATTCGTTGACGAAGATCGGGGCGTTGAGGCGCACGGCGATGGCGATCGAATCGCTGGGTCGGGCGTCGATGACGCGGGTCACGCCGTTGGTCTCCAGCCGCAGTTCGGCGTAGAAGGTGTTGTCGGCGATCTTGGTGATGGTGACCCGTTCGACCGTCGCCCCGAGGGCGGTGATGATCTCGGCCAGCAGGTCGTGGGTCATGGGCCGGACCACCGGGCGGTTGTTGATGGCGCGGTCGATGGCGATGGCCTCGAAGATGCTGATGATGATCGGCACTTTGCGGGTGCCGTCGATCTCCTTGATCAGGACCATCTGCTGGTCGCTGGTCTCGGAGATCACGATCCGGTTGAGTTCGGAGGGGATGTCCATGGGGAGCTCCTTCACCGGCCGGGGATGGGCAGGCCGGCTTTGCGCAAGACTGCCTTGATATCCTCCCAGACCTCTTTCTTGGCGCCGGAGTTGCGCAGAAGGTCGACGGGATGGAAGGTGGGCATCAGGGGGATGCCCTGATAATAGTGGAAACGGCCCCGCAGGGTCGAGATGGGCGTCTGGGTGGCCAGGAGCGTATGGGCCGCGTGTGCGCCGAGGGCGACGATCACGGCCGGCTTGATGAGTTCGATCTGCGCGCGCAGGAAGGGGAGGCAGTTGGCGAGTTCATCCGGATGCGGGGGCCGGTTCTCGGGCGGGCGGCACTTGAGGCAATTGGCGATGTAGACATCCTCCCGCTCCAGCCCCATGCCCTTGGCGATGATGTCCGAAAGCAGCTGGCCGGCCCGGCCCACGAACGGCCGGCCCTGGCGGTCTTCATCCCCGCCCGGCGCTTCACCCACGAACATGATGCGGGCCGTCAGCGCGCCTTCCCCGAAGACATAATTCTGCTTGGTCGCGGCGATCGCGCATTTGGTGCAGGCATTCACGCTGATGGCCAGGGCCGCCCATGGCCCGTGAGGCTGGATGGCCGGGCGGGCGGCGGGCGGCGGAATGGCAGGGGCGGCGGCCGGAGCGGCCGGCCGCGCGATCGCGCGTTTCGCGGCGGGTGCGGGACGAGGCGCGGCGGGGGATACGGCCGGAGGCGGGATCGGACGGGGGGCGCCAGCCGCGCGCGGAACGGCAGTGATGCCGCTCAGGCGGGCGAGTTTCAGGATCGCGGCGGCCGGGTTGTTATTTTTCACGGTCCCCGTTCGCGGATTGATGGTCGAGATCCGATTCCCGGGCCTTGCGGATCAGGGTGCTGATCTCGAACGATTTCCGGATGCTGTCGGTGAAGACGAAGGTGAGTTTGGGGATGCACCGCATGGCGATGCGTTTCCCGAGCGTGCGCTGGACCTCGGGGGCGGCGTTGTTCAATACTTTTTCGAAGAGGGCGATGGTCGCATCGGTTTCCTCGGCGCCTTTGGGGTTGATGGCGGAAAAGCTGACCTTGGCGTAGTGTTTGTCACGGGAGATCACGACATCCGTGATCGTGACGAACCCGATGCGGGGATCGTTGAGGTCTTGTTGGACGATGCGGGCGATCTCATGCGCCAGGATGTTCTCGGCCCGTTTGCTCTTGGTGCCCACGGTCCCCTCCGTTATTTCCGGCCCGACACCGTCGCCAGCGTGCGTTTGACCTCTTTGAACTGGTAGACTTCGAGCTCGTCGCCGATCTTGATGTCATCGAAATCCCGCAGTTTGATACCGCACTCGAAGTGCTCTTTGACCTCGGACGCATCGTCTTTGGTGCGTTTGAGCGAGGCCAGGGTGCCCTCGTAGACCTCGATGCTGTCGCGGATCAGCCGGACATTGGCCGATTTCTTCACCACGCCCTTGAGGACATAGCAGCCGGCGATGGTGCCCACGCTGGAGACATTGAAGGTGCGCCGGACCTCGACGCGGCCGATGATCTCCTCCACCCGCTCGGGCTCGAGCATGCCGGAGAGGGCTTCGCTCATTTCCTTGAAGAGTTCGTAAATCACATGGTAGCGCCGGATCTCGATGCCGGTCTGTTCCGCCAGCACATCCACCCGGGGTTCGGTGGCCACATGGAAGCCGAGGATGATGGCGTTAGAGGCGTCGGCCAGCATGACATCCGATTCGTTGATGCCGCCCACGCCGGCGTGGACCACCCGCAGCGAAACCTCCTTGTTGCCGATTTCGGCGATACCCTTGAGGATGGCTTCGAGCGAGCCCTTGGCGTCCACCTTGACGATGATGTTGAGTTCACGCAACTTCTGCTGGCTGATGTTGTCGAAGAGCGTGGCCAGGGTGACATGCGTGGGCACCGCGCGCGAGGTCGCCTTGTCCATGGCCCGCTTTTCGGCGATGGCTTTGGCCTGTTGGTAGTCCGTGGTCACGAACAGGTGGTCGCCCATCACGGGCTCCGCGTTGAACCCCGTCGCCCGCACGGGCAGGGATGGGCCGGCCTCGTTGAGGGGCGTCATGGCCGGGTCCCAGATGTGACGGATGCGGCCGTAGGTGGTGCCGCAGATGAAGCAGTCGCCCTTCTTGAGCGTGCCGTTCTTCACCACGAGCGAGACCACCACGCCCTGGCTGCCGGAAAGGTTGCTCTCAAGCACCACGCCGTGCGCCGCCCGGGCGGGATTGGCCTTGAGTTCGATTATTTCCGCTTCGAGCATGATCTTGGACAGGAGGTCGTCCATGCCGTCGCCCGTTTGGGCCGATACACAGGCGATCTGGGTCGTGCCGCCCCAGTCCTCGGCCGTCAGCCCCATTTCGGCCAGCTGGCCCTTGACCCGGTTGGGGTCGGCCGAAGGCAGGTCGCACTTGTTCATGGCCACCACGACCGGGACCTTGGCGGCCACCGCATGATCGTAGGCCTCGCGGGTCTGCGGCATCACGCCGTCATCGGCCGCGACCACCAGCACCACGATGTCGGTCACATTGGCCCCGCGGCTGCGCATCGCGGTGAAGATCGCGTGGCCGGGGGTGTCGATGAAGGTGATGCTGCGGCCACCCTTGTTGTAGGTGTAGGCCGAGGTGTGCTGGGTGATGCCGCCGTGTTCGGTCTTGGCCACGCCGGCGCCGCGGATCCGGTCCAGGAGCGAGGTTTTGCCGTGGTCCACATGGCCCAGGAAGGTGACGATCGGGATGCGCGGCTGGAGCGTGGCGGGGTCATCCGGCAGCTGGAACTGCTTGAGGAAATGGTCCTCGGGCGTGGCCGTATCCTTGAAGGTGATCTGGCGTTCGAAGAGTTCGGCGATGTATTCCACCGTGTCCCGGTCGATCACGGTGTTGATGTTCGAGATCATCCCCTGGTCCAGCAGCTTGATGATGATCGACTGGACCTTGATGCCGGTCAGTTGCGAGAATTCGCGCAGGGAGATGGGGGCGAAGACCTCGGCCACGGGAGGCGGCAGTATGACCGGTGCCGGACGCGGGACGGGCGGTACCGGGGCACCCTGCCAGCTGCGGCCCCGGCCGCCCGAGCGGCGGCGGGTGTCGACCGGCTGGCCCGGGGTTGCGGCGGCATTGCGCCGCGGACCGCGGCGCCGGCGCCGGCCGGCGCCTTCCTGGCGGGGTATGAACTCGCGGCCCCGCAATGGTTCGCTGGGCCGCTCTTCCTCCACGGGCGCCTGGCGGTTGCCCATCATCCGGTAGACCGGGCGGGGCCCCGCGGCGGTCTTGGGTTGCGCTTTGACACTCGGCCGTTCGACCGGCGGTACGGCCCGCGGGGCCGGCTTGGGCGGCGGCATGACCGCGGGGGGCGGGACCGGCGCGGGCGTCGGACCCGTCGCCGCGGTGGCGACCGGGGCGGGACCCGCCGTGACCGGCATCGCCTGTGCCGCAGGCGCGGCCACCGGCGGCGGGGTGGGTCGTGCCTTTTCCTGGGCCGCTTTCTTGGCCTTCCTTTTGGCTTCCTCGACAGCCCGCACTTCCGCTTCTTCGGCCTCGCGGTCCTTGCGTTTCTTGATCTTGGCCGTCCGCTTGACATCGGCCGCGGTGAGCACCCGCCGGGCGGCAGGGGCTTTGGTCCCGGTCGCCGCATCGGCGACCGCCGCGGAAACGGCGGGTGCCGGCGCGGGGGGCGGTTCCGGCGGCGGGGCGGGCTTCACCTCCGCGGCGGGAGTCACGGGTCTCTGGACGGCCAGGGAGAGCTTGCGCGGCTGGCGGGGCCGGTCGGTCTGGAGCTCCCGGGTGATCGCCTCGACCTGCCCGGGATCCAGGCTGGCCGAGGCGCTGTCCTTGATCTCCAAGTTGAGCCGCTTGCCGGCCTCAAGGATGTCCTTGCCGGATTTGCCCAGCTCGGTGGCGAGCTCGTAGACACGAATGTTTGTGCTTTTTTTCGTCATGCTCACTTTCACTCA
The DNA here is from genome assembly GCA_043820325.1 of Planctomycetota bacterium. Taxonomy (GTDB): domain Bacteria; phylum Planctomycetota; class JBDREB01; order JBDREB01; family JBDREB01; genus JBDREB01. The sequence continues at coordinate 5,956 of JBDREB010000183.1, forward strand.
GCCGGTTGCTTGTCCGCGCTGGCGACCTCTTCTTCAGAGGCCTGACGGGCTTCCAGCATCTCCTTCGCTTTGACAATGATCCCCCAGGCGCCTTCCTCGAATACACCCTTGACCGCCTGGAGTCGATCGGGGCCGAACGCAATGAGGTTTTCAAGGGTCCGGATATTGTGCTCAACCAGCGCCCCATGGATCTTGCGGCCGACGCCGGGAAGGGCCTCAAGTTCCTTGTCGCCCTGGGCCAGGACCGTGCGGATCTCATCGGTGTCGAAGACATCCAGCGCCCACCCGGTGAGCCGGGAGGAGAGCCGGATGTTGAGCCCGCCCTTGCCGATGGTCAGCGGGACCTGGTCCCGGGCCACGATCACCCGGGCATACTGGATGGCGGGGATGGGATCGACCGATGCGATGGCGGCCGGGGACAGGGCGTTGGCGATGAAGACCCGCGGGTCGGCGTCCCAGCGGATGATGTCGATCTTTTCGTCGATCTCCTTGATAATGGCATAGATCCGGGACCCGTTCACGCCGACGCAGGCGCCGATGCAGTCGATGTTCTTGTCGGAGGAATCGACCGCGACCTTGGAACGCACTCCGGGGGTGCGCACAATGCCCTTGATGGTGATGATGCCGCCGGCGATCTCGGGGATCTCAAGCTCAAAGAGCCGGCGGACCAGTCCCTCATCGGTGCGGGACAGAAGTACGGTGATATTGACATTCTCCTTTTTGACGGCCTTGATCAGGCAGCGGATACGCTCACCGAGTTGGTAGCGTTCGCCCTTGACCTGTTCACTGCCGGGCAGGATGCCGTCGATATCGCCGATCCCCACCAGGATATTGTTCTTTTCGATCCGGCGCACGGTGCCGGAGACCAGGGTCTGTTCTTTTTTCTTGTAATCGATGAAAATGACTTCGTTGCCGGCCTCTTTGATCTTCTGCATGATGATCTGGTAGACATTCTGGGCGGCGATCCAGCCAAGTTCCATCGGATCGATCAGGTCCCCATCGATGGCAATGGCCAGTGACCCGCTTTCCCGGTCGACGGTGACCTGAATGGCCTCGGTAAAGGGGTGTTTTTTCGCGGCCACGGATTGGATGGCGTTCTCTAACCCTTTGAAAATAATATCCTTATCGATATTCTTCTCGCGGTGGATCACCTCCACCATGCGAAGGATCTCTTTGTCCATCATCCCGTGGCCCTGTCAGCGGAAAACAATAACCCATTACGGCGGTTTTTCAAACCGACCAGCAACACTACTGCAAAATAAATAACATTATAGTGCATATCATGCCTTTGTCAAAGCCTTTTTGATAAAATCCCGGGCTCCAAGCCATACTCCCGGAAGCCCGATTCAGGGGGCGGACGGCCAGTGACCGGTCGCCAGGGATACCGGCGGCAGGGACTTGATTTTATCTGCTTTTCTGGTATAATCGGCTCCAACTGTTGCAAGGAACCTGCATGGAAGTCCACGAAGCGATCCAAAAGCGGTACAGTGTCCGTTCGTATCTCGACCGGCCGGTGGAGGAGGCAAAGCTCCTGGCCGTCCTTGAAGCGGCCCGACTGGCCCCCTCGGCCAGCAACCGGCAGGAATGGAGGTTCGTGGTCGTCCGCGACCCGGAGGTCCGGTCGGCCCTGTGCGCGGCCGGCAGCGACCAGCCATTCATCGCCCAGGCGCCGGTGGTCATCGCCTGCTGTGCCGAGACCGATGGCCACGCCATGCGGTGCGGTCACAAGTGCTTCCTGATCGATGTGGCCATCGCCGTCGACCATATGACCCTCCGGGCCCTGGAACTGGGGCTGGGGAGCTGCTGGGTCGGGGCGTTCGACGCCCCCGCTGTCCGCCGCATCCTCGGCATACCCGACCGGGTGGAGGTCGTCGAACTCCTCGCCTTGGGATATCCCGCCGATTCCTGGCGCGCCAAACGACGCCTCAGCCTCGCCGCGATCGTCAAATACGACACCTGGGGGTGAACGGCCCGGCCGGTCCCGCCCCGTCCTGGAGCACCTTTGATGGAGCGACCATATGAACAGCCAGCGCCGCCAGCGCCGCAAATCCATCTCCAGACGCCACACGGTCAAGGCGGAAGGGGCTGTTTTCAAGAAAGTGATGGTCTGGGCCATCGCCGGCATCGCCCTGATCGCGGCGGTTGTCGTCGTCAAACAGCTCAACCCGCCCGAACGGAAAGCGGCCGCCGCTCTCGTGGAGGAGGCCGGGGCCTTTATGGTCGCGCCCCACAAGGTGGACGACCTGGCCAGCCTCAACCAGACCTATGCCCGTCTGAACGACCTCAAAGCCCGCCTGGCCGCGATCCCGGCGGGATTCGGCGCCGAATCCCGGGCCGGCCAGGACCTGGTGGCCCGGATCGACCGGGAACGGGAAACGCTCCACAGTTTGAGCGCCACCCTGGATAGCGAACGCCGGGGCCGTGAGGCCCTCGACAAGGTCCGGGCCGGCCGCGCCGGGGGTACCATAACCCCGGTGGAGGTCGTGCGGCAGCTGCGCGTGATCGCCCGCGACTACCCCGGGACGCTGGCCGGCAGGCTGGCGGGCGAGGATGTGGTCGCGGTCGAAGCCGAGGTGCGGACCGCGGAAACGGCCCGGCTCGAAGAGGCCCGGCGCGCGGCCCTCGTTGAAGCCCAGGCCGGCCGGTTCAAGGCGGCCGAAACGCTTGTGAACACCTGCCTCAACTCGCGGTTCACGGTGCTTGGCGAAGCGGAGGTGAAACAGGCCATGGAGGCCGCCATGACCCCCGTGGTCGACCTGGCCCTGGAACAGTTCAACGCCGCGGCCACGGCTCTGCTTTTGGAGGCCCGCGCCGGCGGCGACCGGACGGCGCTCAAACAGCGGCTCAAGGCGGCCTATGACGCCATCGGCTTCCCCGAACTCGACGAGGAATACCAGCGCGCGCAGGGGCAGATCGGGGACTGAGAATTGCCGATCGCAGATCGCCGATTCTCAAACGGCGGGTCGTGTCCGTCCTGCCGTGTTTCACCTCTTGTAGCTGTGACCTTGAGCCTGTCGAAAGGCGGTCGCCTGCATTTTCCCGGTATGCTTATCCCTTCAGATTTCCTGATCCCTATCCGTAACCGGTCATGTTTTTCGGAAAAAGGTTTGGCGCTTTTTTCGACCCACAGGTGATTGTACGGGGAACATCCGGATGTCAACCGTGTAGGGGCGGGTTTGAAACCCGCCCTCCCGTCTAATCGCTAAACGGCAATAATGGGCGGGTTTAAAACCCGCCCCTACGGTAACCACCCAAACCGGCCTATGGTTGATTCACGCGCCTGGCTGACGCCAAAAAGTGCCAAAGCATTTTCCGCCGGGATCAGGAAATCTGAACCTGCGCGGGATGACCATTCTTCCGGGGGGAGCGATGGTCCCCTAACACCCTATAAACAGTTAAATTATTACGCTTTTGTTCTTGACAATCCGGGCCCGATTTATACAATTTACATCGTATTCCGTCTGGTTTTTCGTGTGGAAGTCCTGGTTTAAGGAGGAGCGTCAAATGGCCGATCTTGTTGTTGCATCGAAGATAAAAGGTATGATCAAGGACAGCGGCATGAATTGCGGCGGTACGCTTCTGGACGCGGTCGACGCCCAGGTCAAGGCCCTCATCAAGAAGGCCGTTGAGCGGGCCAAGGCGAATGGCCGCAAGACGGTCCGGGATACGGATGTCTGACCGTTAGCGCATTTCAGGTCGTTTCCATGCGCCGGCACGCCTTGAATGCTGGCGCATGATTTTTACGAGGGATTTATTGTTGTGTCGCCCATGATCGTCCGCGTTTGACAAAGGAAGAGAGTAATGGATAATATTCACAAGCGCTCGCTCATCAACCGTATCGCGGAAGGCATGGACGATTCCCAGGATAACATCAAGAAGATCATCGACAGTTTCACCGCGGAGATGCTGGAGCACCTCAAGGAGGGGCAGGATATCGAGTTCCGCGGTTTCGGTGTCTTCCGCGTGAAAAACCGCCCGGGTCGCAAGGGGATCAACCCCAAGACCCAGGAAAAGGTCGAGATCGCGGCCAAGAAACATGTCCATTTCAAGATGGGCAATGTGATGTCCGAAAGGGTCAAGGTACAGCCGTGACCGGCGGCATGGTGTTCACCTTCTGACCATGGCGCGCGTAACCATCATCGGGGACGGGGGCTGGGGCACCGCCTTCGGCCTGGTCGCGGCCCAGCGCGAACACACCGTATGCATCTGGGGCGCCTTCCCCGAATACATCGATGAAGTGCGGCGCACCCGGCACAACCGGAAATTCCTCAAAGACATACCCATTCCGCCGGGGATCCTGTACGAGACGGACATCCACCGCGCGGTGGCCGGCGCCGACATCGTGGTCAACGCCGTGCCTTCCAAGTGGGTCCGACCGGTCTTCACCACACTGAGGGACCAGGGCTTCCGGGGCGGGTCCGTCCTCTCCCTGACCAAGGGGATCGAGAGCGAGACGCTGTTGCGGCCCACGGAAGTCATCACCGAGCTGGTCGCCCCCGACCGCATCGGCGTCCTTTCGGGGCCCAGCCACGCCGAAGAGATCGCCCGCGGCCTGCCGGCGACCGTGGTGGCGGCGGCGCCCGACATGGCCTTTGCCGGGTTCATCCAGGCTTCGTTCGCCTCGGAGCGGTTGCGCATATACACCGAAGAGGACCTGGTCGGGGTGGAGATCGCCGGCGCGCTCAAGAATGTGATCGCTCTGGCCGCCGGCATTTGCGAAGGGCTCGCCCTGGGTGACAACGCCAAGGCCGCCCTCCTGACCCGCGGGGTCGTTGAAATGGCCCGGCTCGGCAAGGCGCTCGGCGCCAATCCGGCCACCTTTTACGGCCTGTCGGGCATCGGCGATCTCATCACCACCTGCTACTCGGGGTTCGGTCGCAACCGCAATGTGGGGGTCCGCCTGGGCCGCGGCGAACGGCTGGCCGACATCCTGGGTACGATGGAGATGGTGGCCGAAGGGGTGTTCACCGCCCGGGCCGTGGTGCCCCTGGCCCGGAAACGGGATGTGTCGATGCCCATCGCCATGCAGGTGCATAACATCCTGTTCGCCGGTCTTGATCCCCGCTCCGCGGTCCGTTCCCTCATGTCGCGCGACTTTCGTCAGGAAAAAGAAAAATGGGCCGAAACTGTCTGACCGCCGTCTTCCTGGTCATCCTGGCGGCGGCCGGATGCGCCGGGCCCGTGGCGAAACCACGGCCGGTCGATTTCCCGCCCCGTTACCGGGAGCGGGCTACCCTGGCGGAGGTCTACCGGCATGCCGTCATCGGCGTGACCGCTTCCGCCGGCGCGCTTGACCGGCAGACCGATGAGGAGCGGGGGTTCATCCGGTCGATGCCGTTCCCGCCGCCGCCGCTGGAGGGCGGGCGCAAGTACACGGTGCCCACGCGGCATTACCTGGAATGCGAGGTCAAACCCGCGGCCGATGGCGACTATTTTATCCCGCACTTCCATCTGCGGGTCGAGGAACTGCATGGGCGGACCTGGACGGAGATCAAGCCCCCTTCGCCCTTCACCGAGATCATGGAAAACGACATGCAGCGCCGGGTGCGCGATTTTCTCATGGGCAATTATGTCGCCCATCTCAAGCCGGGCCAGTTCCTGGGGGTGATCTTCACCGCCGACGCGACACCGGTCTACGCCCTGCCCGACCGTGCCCAGGTCATCGCCACCACGGGCCGGTACGATTTCGCGACCCTCCAGTTCCAGGGCTACAAGCCCGCCAATACATACAGCAACGGACTGGTCCAGATCAATTACGAACTTGCGCCCGGTGATCGCCGCATCGCCTGGACCGACGAGACCGCGGTGCAGATCTTCATGTTCTCCTTCGTCGCCTCGAGCGGCAACGCCCCGGCCTGGCGCAATCTCTACCGGCGGGCCTTTGTCACCGGCGCATGCAAGGCGATCGGCCTGCACAAGGGCGCCGCCGCCAAATGGCCCCGCGCGATCATGCTGGCCATCCAGTCCGGGGCCGCGAGCGACGGCATGAACGAGGAGCAGGTCACCTGCGCTCTCGGGCCGCCCGATGAGCAGATCGCCTTCACCGATCCCGCCACCAACGCCGAGACCGTGGTCTACAGTTACCGCGACCCGGGCACGCATCAGGTCTACACCAAAGTCTACTTTGTCAACGGGCTTGCGGTAAAGGCGCCCAATGACTGATCTCCGCGACCGGGCCGCGGCCGTTTTCAAGCGCGAGTTCGGCGGCGATCCCATGGCCGCGGCCTCCGCGCCGGGGCGGGTTGAGCTCATCGGCAACCACACCGACTACAACGAGGGTTATATCATCGCCGTGGCGCTGGACCTGCGGGTCTGGATGGTGGGCCGGTCCCGGCCCGACGGCCAGGCCCGGGTCCATTCGCTGGATCTCAACACCACCGCCGCCTTCGACACCGGTGCCCCCCTGCGCCAGGGGGCCTGGATCGATTATGTGCAGGGGGTGGTGCATGAACTACGGGGCCGGGGGCTCGCCCCGGGCGGGTTCGAGGCGGTCATCGCCTCCAGCCTGCCGCTGGGCACGGGATTGTCGAGTTCCGCGGCCCTTGAGGTCGCCACGGCCATCTTCCTGCGCCAACTGCAGCCCTACGCCATGGAACCGTTCGATCTGGCCCGGATGTGCCGCGGGGCCGAGAACAACTTCGTGGGCATGAAATGCGGCATCCTGGACCAGTTCTCCAGCGTTTTCGGCCGGCGCAACCACGCGCTTTTCCTGGACTGCCGGTCCTATGAATATGAAACGCTGCCGCTGAATCGCGACGACCTCGCCGTGGTGATCTGCAACAGCATGGAAAAACACGCCCTGGTCGCCTCGGCCTACAATGACATGCAGGCGCAGTGCTTCGGCGCGGCGGCCTGGTTCCGCACGCATGACCCGTCCGTGCGCATGTTGCGCGATGTTTCCCCGGCGCTCTTCAGCCGCCATGAGGCCGGGCTGGACCCCGGCCGGCGCAAACGCGCCCGCCATGTGGTCTTCGAGAATGAACGGGTCCTCGCCGGCCGGGCCTGTCTGCGCACGGGCGACCTGGCCGGCTTCGGCCGCGCCATGGACGCGTCCCACCAAAGCTCCCGCGACTGGTTCGAGAATTCCACGCCCCGCCTGGACCTCCTGCAGTCGCTGGCCATGGCCGCCCCCGGGGTGATCGGCGCCAAGCTCTCGGGCGGCGGCTTCGGAGGGTGCCTCGTGGCCCTGACCGCCCGTTCGGCCGCAGAGAGTCTCATGCTCGCGCTCCGTGAGGGCTGCCGCGCCGCAACAGGGATCCTACCCGACACCCACCTGGCCGCCGTCTCGGACGGGGCCCGTGCCGAACACCTGTAGGAGACCGCCATGCCCGCCACCGTCTATTTCGCGAACACCCGGGTCAAGACCCTGGATGCCGACGGCACCCTGCCCGCCAAGTTCCAGCGCCTGCTGGGGAAACTCGACCTCAAGCACTGGTTCGGCGGCAAACGCACGGTCGTCAAAATGCATGTGGGCGGCGGGATGGGCTACACCACCATCCACCCGCTTTTTGTGCGCCTGCTGGTGTCCGCGCTCAAGGAGGCGGGCGCCAAGCCCTTTCTCACCGACGGTTCGTTCTCCGTGGCCGGCGCCGTGGCGCGCGGTTACACGGCCGAAGTGCTCGGTGCGCCCATCATCCCGGCCGCCGGCATGCACGACAAGTACTTCCAGGCCCGCGAGGTCAATTACCGCGGACTGAAGACCGTGGAGCTCTGCGGCAACATCGTCGATGCCGAGGCCATGGTGGTCCTTTCCCATTTCAAGGGGCACGGGCATTCCGCTTTCGGCGGCGCCATCAAGAACCTCGGCATGGGCGCGGTGACCTGCCGCACGCGCGGCGCCATCCATAATGTGATGGACTCGGAGATCCGCTGGCACGCGGACAAGTGCCGCAAGTGCGGCAAGTGCATCAAGAACTGTCCCACCGGCGCGGCCGCGTTCAAGAAGGGGAAGTTCGAGATCTTTTTTCACCACTGCCGCTTCTGCAAGCATTGCGTGATCGCCTGCCCGCACGACGCGATCGAGTTCTCCAACGACAACATCACCTATTTCCACGAGGCGCTCGCCATCGCGGCGCGGGAGACGATCGCCTGTTTCAAGCCCGATCATCTGCTGTATGTCAATGTGCTGATGAACATCACCCCGTTCTGCGACTGCTGGGGGTTCTCAACGCCCTCCATGGTGCCCGACATCGGCATCATGGCCGCCACCCGGATCATGCCGGTGGAAAAGGCCGGTCTCGACGCGATCGACGGCCGCAAGTTCATTCCGGGCTGTCTGCCCGGCCACCTGAAACTCGCGCCGAATCCCAGGAAACACCTTTTTGAGCGGGTCTGGGGCAAGGATCCCTACAGCCAGATCATAGCGGGGGAAACTGTGGGCCTGGGTCGTGCGGGTTGCAAACTTCAGAATGTGGAGTGATCGGTGATTCCGGCCGGCCGTCTCTTTCGGGCTTTCTGCCTGGCCGTCGCATGCGGCGGCTGCGGTTCGCAAACAACCACGCCTCCCGGACAACCGGCCCCATCCCCGCCGCCCCCGGTCGCGGAGGCCGCGGCCATGTCCGTTGTGCCGGCCCCCGCCGCCGACCCGCTCGCCCGGTACCATGCCTGCGAAGCGGCCGGCGACCTGCGCGGCGCATTGGGAGCGCTCGATGCCGTGCTGGCGACCGGACCCGCCAACGCCGAATGGCTCGCGCTTAAAGGCGATTGCCATGTGCAGATCGGGCGACCCGACCAGGCCGCGGAAAGCTATGTCGCCGCATTCAAGGTGCGGCCCGACGCGGGCACGGCCTACCAGGCCGCCGAAACGCTGACCATGACCGGTGATTACGCCGCGGCCGAATATTACGGCGCGTACACGGTCAAGACCGCCCCGGTCTTTCTGCCGGGGATCGCCCTGCTGGCGGAGATCGAACTCGGGCTCTGGCACCTGGACAACGCCCGCCAGACGAACGCGTTCCTGGCCGGGAAGGGGGGCGATGCCGCCCTGCTGGCGGATGAGCTTCTCCGGCGTGAGCACGCCCTGGCCGCCGGCGGCGGTCCGGAACTCTTTGGTGACGCACGGGGCTTTTTCTACTTGAAGACCGGCACGATGATGACGGGCGGTGCCGCTGGTGATACGGAGGGGCCGGGCGAAACGGTTCTGACCCTGCTCGATGAGAATGATCTCGGCGGGATGCATGGCCGGGCCGGCGCCCTGCTGCGGCATGCCGGTATTGTCGTGGCCGCCGTGCTTCCGGTGGGAGCAGATCCGGGCACTGATGCTGCGGCGCAGACCTTGGCCGCCGCTTTGGCCGTCCCCATCGCCGCCGCCGGCGGGCTCGAAGAATTCGCCGGCCGGCCGGTCCTTCTCTACCGGATCAATTATGCGGCCGACGCGGCGCTGGCCGCGGCCGTGGATGCGGTCCGGGCCGCCGGTGGGCAGCCCTACCTTTTCACCCTGGGCATGACCCGTGCCGTCGCCCGCCGCGCCCAGACCCCGCCCGACATCATGGGCGCGGCCGGCACCGTGGCCCTGGCCGTGGCGCCCGCCGCCGCTGGTCCGGCCGTGGAAGGCGCGCGGCGTTTTATGGAAACCGGCGGGCCGGCCGCGGCCGACACGGCGGCATGGTATGAAGGGCCCCGCGGCCTGACCCGGCTTGCCGGGGCGCATTGATGGGCGCGCCCCGCCCGCCGGAGGCCGCGCTCCTCTTTGCCGCGGTGTTCGGCGCGGATGCCGCGGTGCGCGGTGCGGCCATGGAACAGGCCCGGGCGCGCTGGGGGGCGCCCGTCTTGAGTCTGGCGCCTTTCCCGTTCACCCAGACCGATTATTACGCCGGTGAAATGGGCTCCGGGCTGTTCAAGGAATTCCACCTGTTCGGGGCACCGTTCGATCCGGCCGGCCTGCCCGCGGTCAAGCTCGCCACCAATGCGATCGAGGGGGCGCTGGCCGCGGCCGGGCGGCGTCGGGTCAACATCGACCCCGGCTACCTGACCCTGTCGAAGGTCATACTGGCGACCACCAAGGACTATTCCCACCGGCTCTACCTCCATGACGGCATCTTTGCCGAAGTCACCCTGGCCTGGCACAAAGGGATGTATTATCCCCAGCCGTGGACCTATCCGGACTACCGGATCGAGGCGGTGACGGGGTTTTTCGGGCGCTGCCGGGCCCATCTGCGGACCAGGCCGTCCGGAGGGGATGGTCCGGCCGTATGAAATACCTAAAAACCGCTTGACTTTCACTTCCCACGAAGTATAGTGCTTCTTTCGCGCGGCCGGGCGTGCCGCCGCCGATCAACACCGGCGCTTATTCGGCCAGACCGAGGAACACACATGTCCGATATCAACAGGATCAGGCAGGTCGAAGATGAGCAGACGGAGCTGGTCGCGGCTGAAAATCGCCGCGCCAGGGAACGCATCAGCCGCGCCGAGGCCGATGCCGCATTCCGGGCCCAATCGACCCACAAGGAGTGCGTGACGGTCATCGCCGACCTGGTCACGCGGGGCCGGCAGGAGGCCGCCAAAGAGATCGCTTTCCTGCGCGATCAGAACCGGCAGGAGAACCGCCAGGTCATCGCCGCCGATGCCGTCAACACGGAAAAGGCGGTCGCCTTCATCCTCAAAAAGATCCTCTGATCCGGACCGCACCGTACCATGGCCATTACCACGATGCATCGGGTCGACATCACGGCCCACACCAGCCTGCGGGAGCGGATCGTCGCCCACCTCCAGCGCGCGGGCTTTGTGGAGATCATCCGCCGCGGCGGCCAGGATGACCTGGTCTACGGCGAGGGGGAGCTGGAAACCCGCATCAAGGCCCAGGAGCAGACGGTCCAGGAGATCGCCAAGGTCATTGCCGCGCTCGGGGCGTTGCTGCCCATGCCGGGTCTGCGGGAACGGCTGACCGCGGAACCGCCGGTGATCGGGGCGGCGGCGCTGGACCGGCTGGCCGACGACCGTGCCGTGGCCGAACTCATCCAGACCACCCTGGCGGGCATTGAACGGTTGCCGGTGATCGATGCCGAACTGCGCAAGCTCGAGGCCGAACAGGCGGCGGTCATTCCCTGGGTCGATTACCCCGTCCGTGAGGATGTGATCGCGGGGTTGCGCTGTGTGCGGGTCTTTTTCGGCCGCCTCCCCGTGGCGGCGCTCGACCCGTTCCGCGCGGCCCTGGCGGCGCGCGCCCCCCTGGCGCATCTGGAAGTCGTGCTGGCCGACGAGGATGCGGTCCATCTGACCGTGGCCTACCATGATTCGGCCGCCGACGCGGTCGCGGCCGTGCTCGCCGCGCACGCGGTCGTCGAGATCCCCGTGCTGCGCAAGGACTGCGATGCGCGCGCCACCCTGACGGCGGTGATGCAGGCGATCCATGCCCTCGCCCGGGAACGCGGGGATCTCATGACCACCCTCACCCGCAACGCCGACCGGCTGGCGACCGTCAAGGCCGCCGGCGACCTGGCCACCAACCGGTATCAGGCGCTCGAAGCGCGCCGGTATTTCGGCAATACCCGCACCGTTTTCCAGATACGGGGGTGGGTCCCGGCCGCGGAAGGGGAACGCCTGCGCAGCGACCTGGCCGCCATGGGGCCGGTCGATGTCACGGTCCGTCCGCCGGAGGCCAAGGACGGCATCCCACCCGTCCTTTTACGGAACCGGGGGATCTTCCATTCGTTCGAATTCGTCATCGATCTCTTCGGCCTGCCCAGTTACCGGGGGTTCGACCCCGTGGTGGCGCTGATGCCCTTCTTTTTCGTCTTCTTCGGGTTGTGCATGCTGGACGCGGGGTACGGCACCGTGCTGGCGCTGGCCATGGTGGTCTTCATGCGTGTCCTGAAAATGCGCGGCAAAGTGTTCATGATGTTCGTCTATTGCGGTATCGCCGCGGTGATCGGCGGCGTTATGACCGGTTCCTATTTCGGCTGGTCCATCCTGACCCTGCCGGACGGCCATTGGGCCGCGTTCCTCAAACGGTTGGTGTGGTTTGACCCCCTCGGCAGCACGCCCGCGTCGTTCATGGGACTCATGCTGCAGGGGTCGATGGCCTTCTTTTTCCTCTCGATCGTGCTGGGGTACATCCAGGTCGTATGGGCCACGCTCCTGGCCGCTTTCCAGCATTGGAAGAGCGGGGACCGCGCCGACGCGCTCGGCATCGACCTGGCGTGGGTCATGGCCTATGTCGGCCTGGCCTTCGTCGCCGCCGCGGCCCCCAGCATGGTGATCCTGCCCTCATGGAACATCACCAGCCTGCACATGCCCGGCCTGATCCTGCTCCTGGGCGGTCTCGGCGTGCGGTTCCTGGGATATCCGGTGCTGAAACAAGTCCTACAGCCGGCCGAACGGCCGGTGCGGGCCTTCATCGGCAATACGGTGATGTCCTTTATTTTCATTCTTGACAACACCAAGAACCTCATGGGCAATGTGCTCTCCTACTGCCGCCTGATGGCCCTGGGTCTTTCGGGCGGTGTGATCGGGTCGATCGTCAACCAGCTGGCCATCATGGTCTTCAACCTCGACATCCCGGTGGTGAACATCCTCGGCATGGTCATCATCCTTGTCGGTGGCCATACCTTCAATCTGCTGGTCAGTCTCCTGGGGTCGTTCGTGCACACGGCGCGGCTCCATTATGTGGAATTCTTTCCCTATTTCTTCATGGATGGCGGCGAACGGTTCCGCCCTCTCAAGCACGAATACAAGTATGTCCAGGTGAAAAACTGACTTTTATTCAAGGAGCGATCAGCATGGACTGGGGATTGATTTACGGTTACACGGGCGCGGCGCTGGGTGTGTCACTGGCCGCGACCGGTTCAAGCTTCGGCATCGGGTATGCCGGCATGGCCGCCTGCGGCCTGCTCTCGGAGGACCCGGGCAAGTTCGGCAAGTCGCTTATCCTGGCCGCCCTGCCGGGCACCCAGGGTTTTTACGGCTTCCTGATCTTCTTCCTTATCCTCGGCAAGATCGGCGACCTGACCGCGGCGGGCGCCATGACCCCCGACATCGGCCTGATGTTCATCGCCGCCGGCCTGCCCGTGGGGATCGCCGGGCTCTTTTCGGGCATCTACCAGGGCAAGGTGGGCGCGGCCGGCATCATCATCCTGGCGCGCAAACCCGATGACTTCATCAAGGGCGTGGTCATGGCCGCGCTGGTCGAGACTTACGCGATCCTCGGGCTCCTGGCCAGCTTCCTGATCTGGCTGGCGATCAAGGTCCCCGCGGCCAAGCAGGCCGTCGAAACGATCAATTAAGTCCCGGCGCCATGGCCCTGACTGACATCATCAGCCGCATCCAGGAGGATGCCGGCCGCGAGGCCGCCGCCCTTAAAAAGGCGACCGACGAGGCCGTCCACCGCATCATCACCGAGTGTGACCGCGAATGCGAGGCCCTGCTGGGCGCCGCCCGCGAGGAAGGGGCGCGCCAGGCATCGGACAACCGCAACCGCCTGCTGGTGGAGGCCCGCCTGGCCTCCCGGCGCGAACGCCTCGAAGGCCGGGCGGACCTTATGCGGCGGGTCTTCCAGCGCGTGCGGGAGGAGATCGTCAAGGACCGCGAACGGTACCTGACCTTTCTGGCCGCGCAGATCGAGCAGGCGGCCGACCAGGGCAACGAAAAGGTCATATTTTCCTCCGGTGACCATACCGCCTTCGGCGATGAGCTTCAGCCCCTGGTGGCCCGCATCAACGAACGGCTCCAGGCCGCCGACCGGCGCGGCGAATTGGTGCTGACCGGGGAGAAGGGGGCGTTCGACGGGGGGTTCATCCTGCGCCGCGGCCGGACCAGCACCATCATGACCATGGATACGATCATCGGCGTCCTGCGCGACCGGCATGAGGCCGATGTCGCCCGGGTCCTGGCCGGGGAGGACCTATGACCGTCAGCCTCGCGCCCATCGATTTTACCGGGCAGGTCGATTACGCCGCCGCGGCCGGCCGCATCGCGGCGCTCGAGACGCGGTTCCTGGCGACCGCCGATCTCGAGCGGCTGCTGGCCGCGCCGGATGAGGCCGACATGTACCGGATCCTCGAGTTGGCCGGCTACCGCGTTCCGGCCGACATCTCGGGCGGGTTTGAAGCGGTGGTGCAGGCGTTCGGCACCGATCTGCTGGCCCTCGCCGAAAGCCTCTTTCCGGACCGGGACCGGTGGATCGCCGCCTATTTCCGGGCCGATGTCGATTTCCTGAACCTCAAGGAGAAGGCCAAGCATGAGCGGGCCGCCACGGCCGCGGCCCCGGGTTTCGAGCCGGGGGGGACCTTTGATCCGCGCCTTCTCGCGGCCGGGACCCTGGCCGAGGTGCTGGTCGATCTGCCGGCCGACTGCCGCCGTGCATGCGAGGATTATCTCGCCGTGCGGGCGACGGGTCTTTTGGACCACTACCGGCTGATCGACGCCTTCTTTGACGGGCGCAAGGCGGGCCTGCTCCTGCGCCTGGCGGAACGGACCGGGAGCGCCACTTTTATGGAATACACCCGCGCGCGCATCGACGCGGTCAATATCGCCACCGTTTTCCGGATGAGCCGGCGCAAGGAGGCGGAGCCCGGCGCCTTCCTCCTCGATGGCGGGTTCGTAGAGGCCGGCCGCCTGGCCGCGGCGCCGGCCGGCGGGGAGACGGATGGCGCCGCGGTCTTTGCCGGCACCCCGTATGCCGCCGTCGCCGCCCGCATCGGTGAGGCGCTCCGTGCGGGCGCGGGTCTGCAGGTGGTGGAGCGGGAGACCGCCGCGATCGCGGCGCGCGCCCTGGACCGGGTCTGGTACAGCCCCCACGGTCCGGCGGTGGTCCTGGCCCATTTCGTGAAACGGACGGCCGAACTGTTCAATATCAAACGCGTTCTGTTCGCCCGCCGGCGCGGGCTTGATTTCAATGCGGTCAGGGAGCATCTGATCTGATGGGCACGGAAAGCGCCATCGCCATCATCGGCGACGAAGACGCCTTCGGCGGGTTCCGCGCGCTCGGGGTCGCGGTCTTCGTGCCGGGGCCGGAACGCACCCCCCGGGCGATCCTGGAGGGACTGGCCCCGGCCGAATACGGGATCGTGTTCGTGAGCGAGAATTACGCGGATGGCATAGTGGACCTTATAACCCGGCGGACCCGGGACACGGAGCAGGCGGTCATTATCCTGCCGGCCTCACGGGACGGTCGCGGCATTGCCGGCGATGAGATCCGGCGGCTCGTCCGCAGGGCGGTCGGCGCGGATATAATGTGACGGAGTCAAACGGATGAAGGAAACAGGCAGGATCATCAAGGTCTCGGGGCCCCTCGTTGTCGCGGAGGGCATGCGCGAGTCGCGGATGTATGATGTGGTCTATGTCAGCGATCACCGCCTGATCGGTGAGATCATCGAACTGCGTGAGGACCGGGCATCGATCCAGGTCTACGAGGAGACGGGCGGCATCGGGCCCGGCGAGCCGGTCTACGGCACGGGACAGCCCCTGAGCGTGGAACTCGGGCCCGGGCTGCTGCGTTCGATCTACGACGGCATCCAGCGGCCTCTGGATGTGATCGCGGCCAAGGCGGGCAGTTTCATCGCGCGCGGCATGAATGTCCCCGGTATCGACCGGGCGAAGCAGTGGTCGTTCGTACCCGTGCGCAAGAAGGGCGACACCGTGGGCGCCGGGGATATACTCGGCACGGTGCAGGAGACCGAGGTCATCACGCACCGCATCATGGTCCCGCCCGGCGTGGCCGGCACGGTCCGTGAGATCGATGAAGGTTCTTTTACCGTGGAACAGGTCGTGGCCCGCATCGCCGCGGCCGACGGCACGGTCCACGATGTGACCATGCTCCAGCGCTGGCCCGTGCGCCAGCCCCGCCCGTACCTGCGCAAGCTCCCCCCCGTGGCCCCGCTCTCCTCGGGCCAGCGCGTGATCGACGCGCTCTTCCCGGTGGCCAAGGGCAGCACGGCCTGCGTGCCCGGCCCGTTCGGTTCGGGCAAGACCGTGGTCCAGCACCAGCTGGCCAAATGGGCCGACGCGGAGATCATCGTCTATGTGGGCTGCGGCGAACGCGGCAACGAGATGGCCGATGTGCTCCAGGAATTCCCGCACCTGGAGGACCCCAAGACCGGCAAAACGCTCATGGAGCGCACGGTGCTCATTGCCAATACTTCCAACATGCCCGTGGCCGCCCGCGAGGCGTCGGTCTACACGGGCATCACCATCGCCGAATATTTCCGGGACATGGGCTATTCCGTGGCCCTGATGGCCGACTCCACCTCGCGTTGGGCCGAAGCCATGCGCGAGATCTCGGGCCGACTGGAGGAGATGCCCGGCGAGGAAGGCTATCCCGCCTACCTCGGCACGCGCATCGCCGAGTTCTACGAGCGCGCCGGCCGCGTCGTCTGCCAGAGTTCGGCCGACAAGGAACGGGAGGGCTACCTCACCCTGATCGGCGCCGTTTCGCCTCCGGGCGGCGACCTTTCCGACCCCGTGGTCCAGGCGACCCTGCGTGTGGTCAAGGTCTTCTGGAGCCTGGACGCCAAGCTGGCCTACCAGCGGCATTTTCCGGCCATCAACTGGACCACCAGCTATTCCCTCTATGTCGAGACCCTGCTGGAGTATTTCAACAAGCATGTGGCCGCCGACTGGGGCAAACTCTACCGCGAGACCGTGCGCATCCTGGGCCAGGAGAGCGAACTGGAGGAGATCGTGCGCCTGGTGGGACTGGACTCGCTCTCCCCGGGCGACCGCGCCACCATGGAGATCGCCCGTTCCCTGCGCGAGGATTTCCTGCACCAGAACGCCTTTCACCCGGTCGACACCTATTCCTCCTACCGCAAGCAGTACTTCATTCTCAAGCTCATCCTGGAATTCGGAGCGAGCGTCCACCGGGCGGTGGAGAAGGGGATCGACATCAAGACGATCGCGGAAAATGACATCCGCGAGGAGATCTCCCGGGTCCGCTACATGGCCGACGGCGCCGAGTTCACCGCCCAGTTCGCGGAGATCCAGGCGCGCGTCGCCCGCACTGTGGCCGCGTGGGGCGTGACCTTCGCCTTCAACCCCGAACTCGTCGCTGACGCGCCCAAAGCATAAGGATCGCACACGATGGTCAAGGAATACACATCCGTCACCCAGGTCGTCGGCCCGCTCCTCCTCGTGGAGGAGGTCGAGGGCGCCAAGTACGATGAACTCGTGGAGATCACCGTGGCCGGCGGTGGCCTCCGCCGCGGCCGCGTGCTGGAGGTCGACCGCGACAAGGCGCTCATCCAGCTCTTCGAGGGCAGTTCCGGCGTCAATGTCTACGGCAGCAAGGTCCGCTTCCTGGGCAAGGGCATCGAGCTGGCCGTCTCCCGTGACCTCCTGGGCCGCATCTTCGACGGTCTCGGCGGCCCGATCGACGGCGGTCCGGCCATCATACCCGAAAAACGCCTTGACATCAACGGTTCGCCCATCAACCCGTTCCAGCGCGATTATCCCAACGAATTCATCCAGACGGGCATCTCGGCTATCGATGGCTTGAACACGCTCGTCCGCGGCCAGAAACTGCCCATCTTTTCCGGGGCGGGCCTGCCCCATTCGCGGCTGGCGGCCCAGATCGCGCGCCAGGCGCGCGTGGTCGGCACCCAGGACCAGTTCGCCGTGGTCTTCGCGGCCATGGGCATCACCTTCGAGGAGGCCGAATACTTCCGGGCCGACTTCCAGAAGACCGGCGCCATCGAGCGGGCGGTCCTCTTCTTCAACCTCGCCAACGATCCGGCCATCGAGCGCATCGCCACCCCGCGCATGGCGTTGACCGCGGCCGAATACCTGGCCTTCGAGCTGGACATGCATGTGCTGGTGATCATGACCGACATGACCAACTACTGCGAGGCCCTGCGCGAGATCTCGGCCGCGCGCAAGGAAGTCCCCGGCCGGCGCGGCTTCCCCGGTTACCTCTACACCGACCTGGCCGGCCTGTATGAGCGCGCCGGCCGCATCAAGGGCAAGCGCGGGTCGATCACCCAGATCCCCGTGCTCTCCATGCCCGAGGACGACAAGACCCACCCGATCCCCGACCTGACGGGGTACATCACCGAAGGCCAGATCATGCTGAGCCGCAGCCTGCACCGCATGGGCATCTATCCGCCCATCGATGTGATGCCCTCCCTCTCGCGCCTCAAGGATAAGGGCATCGGCAAGGGCAAGACGCGCGAGGACCACGCCGATGTATTCAACCAGCTCTTCGCCTGTTACGCCTCGGGCAAGAACGCGCAGGAACTCGAAAAGATCCTCGGCCGGGCGGCCCTGTCCGAGATGGACCTCATGTTCTCCGAGTTTGCCGACGCCTTCGAGGAAAAGTACATCCAGCAGGGCGAATATACCGCGCGCACCATCGAGGAGACGCTCGACCTGGGCTGGCGGCTCATGGCCCGGATCCCGTCGCGTGAACTGAAGCGCATCCGGCCCGAGTACATGGAACGGTACTACCAGAAATTCCGCCGCGAGGCGGAGGCGGCCAAGGCGGAGAAAGCCTGATGCTCCTCTCCGTCAACCCCACCCGGATGGAAATGCTGGGGCTGCGCAAGCGGCTCGCGGTGGCCATGCGGGGCCACCACATGCTCAAGGACAAGCTCGACGAGCTGGTGCGCCGGTTTTTGGAACTGGTCCAGCAGTACCAGGGGTTGCGCGAGGATGTCGAAAAACGCCTGGTCGACGCCATCGGCAATTTCACCGTGGCCCGCGGCGCGGTGCGGGGGACCGTGATGGACCAGGTGCTCCGGTACAACGACGCCCGGGTCACGGTCACCCGCCGGCCCAAGCGGATATTGAACCTTATCGTACCTGAGTTCAAGGTCAGTGACGCGGGCACGGTCTATTCCTACGGCTTCGCCGATACGACCGCCACGCTCGACGCCGCCCTCGGGACCCTGGGGGACCTGCTCCCGGCCATGGTCCGCCTGGCCCAGCTCGAAAAGAGCATCCAGCTCCTGGCCGTGGAGATCGAAACCACCCGCCGCCGGGTCAATGCCCTGGAATACATCCTCATCCCCGCGATCGAGGAAACGATCCATTCGATCCGCATGAAGATCGAGGAACGCGACCGCTCCGCCCTCACCCGCCTGATGAAGGTCAAGGAGATCATCCAGGCCAAGGGATAGGGCCGGGGCGGCCAGACACGGGATCCGAAACTCGAAATCCGAAAGAGATGCCAATGAAGTTTCTACCTGTACTTTTTGTAACAACGCGAAATCCGACGGATCTACGATGAGAAAACCGAAACTTGACGGACTCGCAAAAAGTCCACAATCCTACTGTGTGCGCGCTTTTCCCCGTAGCTGCGACCTTGAGCCTGTCGAAAGGCGGTCGCCCATCCTTTTCCCCGTAGCTGCGACCCTTGCGGTCGCCCATCCGGAGGCCATTCGGGTCAAGCCCCGCAGCTACAAGGACTTGCGAGGAAGCATGGTTACCACCGGCAGGACCGTCCCGGGACCTGTGGAGCATGACAAAGATCCTTTTTGCGAGTCCGTCAAACTTGGTATTTTTCCGTCGTGGACATAGTTCAAGTGCTTACGCAACAGCGCGATTTCCAGACGGCTCGAAAATACTGGAACAAGCTGAAAGGACGGCTTGGGAAGGAAGGAAGGCAGTCAACTGCAGATTTCCTGATCCCGGCGGAAAATGCTTTGGCACTTTTTGGCGTCAGCCAGGCGCGTGAATCAACCATAGGCCGGTTTGGGTGGTTACCGTAGGGGCGGGTTTGAAACCCGCCCTTTATTGCCGTTTCGCGAT
>JBDREB010000184.1:0-2622 GCA_043820325.1 Planctomycetota bacterium
TTCGTTATTTTGTTGATTTCGATCCTGCAACTCGTATCATATATCGTCGAAGCAAAATACTTTTCGTAAATGCGGCTAAAAGTGTCGTTCTTGTGGAAGCGTGAAGAATCCGGGATTGCCGAGAGGTTTTGCAAGTCCCTCCGTATTATATGGATCGTTGTTCCATGAACGGGATGGCCGGCGGTGCGCCGGCGACCCGCACGGTTTTCCGGGCATGAGGGAGGCGACCATGAAGATACTGGCGGTCATCGGCATCCTGGCAACAATGGTCTTCGGCGCGGCCGCGGTGCAGGCCGGGGAATACCCGGAGCGGTGGAACTATGTCAACGGCAACACGCTGACGCCCGAGAACACGGCCAAGTTCCTTGAACTCCTGCGGGGTTCCAAGGCCGCGGGGTGCACGCATGTGCTGTGGTCGGGGTGCCGCGGGTTCCGGATACCCGAAATGACCGATGAACAGCGTGCGGGCGACAAGGCGGTCCAGGCGGAAGCGAAGAATCTCGGCCTGACCGTGATCCCGGGCATCATCTCCATCGGGTACTCGGGCCGGTATTTCCACATCGATCCCAACCTGGCGGCCGGCGTGCCGGTGCGCAACATGCCCTATGTCGTGAAGGGCGGCAGGGCCGAACCCGATCCCGCCCTGGCCCTTGACACCGCCCAGCCGGTCCTCGAGAACGGTGTCCTCACAGCTACATTCAAGGTCCCGCCGTTCATGTATTACCGGGTGAATTTCACCATGACCGCCGATCCGGGCGACCTGGAGGATGTGTTCAAGGTCACTTCCAGCGGCGGCAAACGCTGGAACAGCCGATCCAATCCCACGGTGACCAAGGAAGGGGAGCTCTTCAAGCTCGAGACCGTGTTCAACACGCTGGAAGCCGATTCGATCAAGGTCGCGATCAATGACCGCGGCGGCAAGATCAACGCCGTGCGCATCGAACCGGCGGGCATGCTTCTGGTCCTCCGGCGCGACACCCTGCCCCTGGTGGTCGCGAATGCCGACGGCACGGCCACATTCGAGGAGGGCAAGGATTTTGCGCCCGTGGCCGATCCGGTCCTGCAGGTGAAGCCTTTCCCCGGCGATTTTCCGATCGATCATCCCGCCCCCGGACTGGTGCTCACCGAGAGGTCGCGCCTGAAGGAAGGCGACCGGTTGAGCGTGAGCTTCTACCACCATATCCGCGTCTACACCGACCAGGACCTGATCAGCCTGGAAGATGAACGCGTGTGGGCGATCCTGGAGACGGAGATCAAGGAGACGGTCGGCCTGTGGAACGCCGCGGGCTACATGCTGAACTACGACGAGATCCGCGTGGCCGGCTGGGAGGCGCGGCCCAAGAGCCTGGAAGGGCTGACCATGGGCCGGCTCCTGGCGAAGCATTTCAAGCGGACCTATGACCTGGTGCGGAAGTACGCGCCCGAGGCGAAGATCTACACCTGGAGCGACATGTTCACGCCCTATCACAACGCCCGCAACTTCGCCGACGGCGGTTTTTATTACCTGGTCAACGGCACCTGGGACGGCGCCTGGGAGGGGCTGCCCGCCGATGTGATCATCCTGAACTGGTACGCGCCGAAACCGGAGGGCGTGAAGTTCTTCGCCGACCGGGGCAACCCGCAGGTCCTGTGCGGGTATTACGACGGCCGCAGCGAGGAGGACATGCGCAAGAACATCGCCGCCTGGAAACAGGTGGCCGCCGGCCTGCCGGGGGTCCGGGGCTTCATGTACACGACCTGGCGCAACGATTACAAGAACCTCGCCAAGTATTTCGAACTGCTCGACTCATTCGCGAAATGGGGCGCTCAAAGCGAACAGGTTACGCGCTGATGGTTGAGCGTCCTGCGATCGAGAGGTCTGCACCCGGGGCTTTGCCATGCGTTTCGAGTAAAATCATGCAAGGAGCGGCAACCGGTCGACGGAAACGACAGGCGAAACGGTATGCGGCTCTCGGAATTCGGCCCGGGTCCAAGCCGTAAACCGTATGCCGTCGGCCGATTCGCCTTTCGCAACCGTATACCGTGCTTGAGGAGCGGCCACCGGCCGCGATAAGGAGAAAAGACATGCATGACCGCGATCTGTGGCAGCAACTCGTGGCGATCGCCGAAAAAACGCCGGTGATCGACGCCCATACGCATGTGCAGGACGACATCACCGGTTTTGACGAAGCCAAAGCCAGGGGGAACCTGGCCAGCACCCAGGCGGCCGTGAACCGGCCGTCGGCCGTGGTGGTGGCCGAGGGGCTCAAGCGGGGCCGGATGGCGCGGCGGACCATGACCGACAGCGCGCACGGGCTCTTCTACTCGTGGTTCGCGCAGGTGGCGGAGGGCTACGGCGGCCGCCTCGACGAGGCCCTGAAGCGGGTGGGCAACAACTCGGACCAGGAACGCCGCGCCGCGGCCAAGTTCATGCTGGGCGAACTGTGGGACAGCCGCTATTCCGAATACGGCGAGTGGATCCGGTTCATGTTCCGGCTCTACAAGGGCAGATTTCCTGATCCCGGCGGAAAATGCTTTGGCACTTTTTGGCGTCAGCCAGGCGCGTGAATCAACCATAGGCCGGTTTGGGTGGTTACCGTAGGGGCGGGTTTGAAACCCGCCCTTTATTGCCGTTTCGCGATT
>JBDREB010000185.1:0-11644 GCA_043820325.1 Planctomycetota bacterium
GACTTGCAAAACCTCTCGGCAATCCCGGATTCTTCACGCTTCCACAAGAACGACACTTTTAGCCGCATTTACGAAAAGTATTTTGCTTCGACGATATATGATACGAGTTGCAGGATCGAAATCAACAAAATAACGAAAAAATAACAAAAAACACGCGAGTCGCTTGCCCCACCCTCTGAAACAGGGCGGGATCATTCGTGATTTGCCGCAAATCATTTAATGACAAGTTGTTATGGCACATTAGTTGCAACATAATCCGCCATCCGGCAATAAACATCGGCAAGCATTAAGGAGACATGCGATGAGCGGACTGGCGGAATTGGGCGCGCTTTGGTCCACGATTCAGACCTGGCTCTTTCCCATGATGGAAGACGAGTTGGGCGCGCTTGATGACCGAGCCACTTGCAAAACCCCCTGACCGCTTCTATATGTAGTGGTTATTCTTGTTGCCGCCACCACAGACCGTGGCTTGCTCGCTGACTCTTGGGGGTTTTGCAAGTGGCTCGATTGAGATCTGGCCCTAATTATGGGGCGCTGTACTTAGTGGCAAATGGCCAATGTCTTTATCCCCCCGAAAAAACACAAAAAATACTTGCAATAGGGTATGGTTTACATAAAATAAGATGTTTACCTCGCTTAATTTAGACGCATATACCTGTTGTTAAGGAATTTGGCATGCCTAATGTGTGTGAATTGTGCCGTCGCGGGACCCAGGTGGGCAACACGGTCACTAGGCGCGGTCTGGCCAAGCACCGGGGCGGTGTGGGCCTCAAGACCACGGGTATCACCCGCCGTACATTCAAGGTCAACCTGCAGAAGATCCGCGTGCTGGAAAAGGGCGTCGCCCGCCGCATGAAGATCTGCACGCATTGCCTCAAGGCTGGAAAGATCACGAAACGGGTTAACTGATGCCCATCGGGCGCGCGGCCGTTGAGAAGGTGTTCCACCTGGCCCGCATTACGCCCCGTCCGGGTGAGATCGATAAGTTCGCCCTTCAGCTGGACGCCGTCCTGAACTACATGGATACGCTCAATAAGCTCGACACGGCCGCAGTTGCGCTCGTGGGAAATATAGCCGGCCTTGCCGATGTGTTCCGGGACGACAGTCCCGGCGTATCGCTCGGGGTGGCGGATGTGCTTGTCAACGCGCCATCCGCGGACGGCGTAGCCTTCGTTGTGCCCAAAGTAATCTGACTACGCATAATCGGGGACCAGCCGTGGATGGGATGTCTCCGACCGCCACCGCCCTTGCCGCCCGGATCCGGGCAGGCACCACCTCCGCCACCGCGGTTGTCACGGCCTGCCTTGACCGCATCGCCCGTTTCAACCCCCACCTGAACGCTCTTTTGTTCATAGACCACGAAGGGGCACTGGCCCAGGCCGCGGCCGTGGACCAGGCCGTCGCCGCCAAGCACCCCCTCGGCCCCCTGGCCGGTGTGCCGGTGGTGGTGAAGGACAATATCTGTGTGCGCGGGCAGGTGACCACCTGCGGTTCGAAGATGCTTGCCGCCTACCGCCCGCCCTATGACGCCTTTGTGGTCGAGCGTCTCCGCGAAGCCGGGGCGGTGATCGTGGGCAAGGCGAACATGGACGAGTTCGCCATGGGCTCTTCGTGCGAGAATTCGGCTTTCGGTCCGGTGCAGAACCCGCGCGCCCCCGGGCGGGTGCCGGGCGGATCCAGCGGCGGCTCGGCCGCGGCCGTGGCCGCCGGGTTCGCGCCCCTGGCGCTGGGCAGTGACACGGGCGGTTCCATCCGCCAGCCCGCCTCCCACTGCGGCGTGGTGGGCATGAAACCGACCTACGGCCGCGTGTCGCGGTTCGGCCTGGTGGCCTTCGGCTCATCGCTCGACCAGATCGGCCCCTTTGCCCGCACCGTGGCCGATGTCCGGCTGCTCCTGAATGTCATTTCCCCGCCCGACCCGCGCGACGGCACGCATGCCGGCAAGCCGGCCGTGGTCGCGGAAGCCGCGTCCCGCACCGACCTCAAGGGTGTGACCGCCGGCGTGCCGCGCGAGTATATCGTGGAAGGCATCGACCCGGCCGTGCGCGCCGTATTCGACCGCGCCCGCGAAACGCTGGCCGTCGCCGGGGCGAAGATCGTGGATGTTTCCCTGCCCCGCACGGAATACGGCGTGGCCGTCTACTATATCATCGCCTGCGCCGAGGCGGCCTCCAATCTGGCCCGGTTCGACGGCGCGCATTACGGCCATCGCGCGAAGGAATACACCGACATCATCAGCATGTTCGCCAACTCGCGGGCCGAGGGGTTCGGCGACGAGGTCAAGCGCCGGATCCTCCTGGGCACGCATGTGCTCTCCTCCGGCTACTACGATGCCTATTATAACAAGGCCCTGAAGGTGCGCGCGCTCCTCAAGGAGGATTTCGACCGCGCCTTCCGGGAGTGCGACATGATCGTCTGCCCGGTGGCGCCTACACCCGCCTTCAAGCTGGGCGCCTTTACCGACGACCCGCTCCGGATGTACCTCTCCGACATCTACACCATCTCCGTCAACCTCGCCGGCCTGCCGGGGCTGGCCGTGCCGGCCGGCACGGCGCCGGGCGGTCTGCCCGTGGGACTGCAATTCATCGGGCCGGCCTGGAGCGACGCGGCCCTTCTGGACGCGGGCGCGGTCTTTGAGGCGCGCCGCGGGTTCGAAGTCACGGCCGTCGATCCCGGGGAGGCCGTATGAGCACGCCCTACGAGATCATCGTCGGCCTCGAGGTACACGCCCAGCTCAAGACGGCCACCAAGCTCTTCTGCGGGTGCCTGACCGATTTCGGTGCGCCGCCCAACACCCAGACCTGCCCTGTCTGCCTGGGGCATCCCGGCGTCCTGCCGAAGATGAACCACATCGCTTTCGACCTGGCCCTCAAGACCGCGGTGGCTTTCAACTGCGACATCCAGCGCTTCACCAAGTGGGACCGCAAACACTATTACTACCCCGATCTGCCCAAGAACTTCCAGATCTCCCAGTACGACATGCCCTTCGCCCTGAACGGGAGCGTGCCGTTCATCCTCGACGGCGTCGAGCGCGCGGTGGGCCTCATCCGCATCCACCTGGAGGAGGACGCCGGCAAGCTGATCCACGACGACCGGCGCGGGGTGAGCCTGGTCGACCTCAACCGCACGGGCACGCCGCTTATGGAGATAGTGTCGAAGCCTGACATCCGTTCGCCCGGCGAGGCCTACGAGTACCTGAACGCCATCAAGCTCACGCTCAAGTACCTGGATGTATCCGACTGCAACATGCAGGCGGGGAGCCTGCGCTGCGACGCGAATGTCAACCTGCGCGTGGGCGACGCGTACACGCCCATCAGCGAGGTGAAGAACCTGAATTCCTTCAAGGGCGTGGAGAACGCGGTGGCCTTTGAGGCTGACCGCCAGTACCGGGAGTTCCGCAAGACCGGCCGCACCAAGCACGACACGCCCAAGGTCACGATGGGCTGGGACGCCGACCGCGGCGAGACCATGCTCCAGCGCACCAAGGAAGAGGCCCACGATTACCGCTATTTCCCGGAGCCCGACATCCCGCCCGTGCATGTGACGAAGGAGGAGGAAGCCCGCATCCGCGCCGCCGTGGGCGAACTGCCCCTCATGCGGCGCAAACGCTACATGACGGAGATCGGCCTGAGCGCCTATGACGCCGATGTGCTGATCGAGAACCGGCCCCTGGCCGACCGGATGGAAGAAGTCAACAGCGTTATCGGCCAGCCCAAGGAAGTGGCCAATTTCATGATCAACGATTTCCAGGGCCAGATGAAAGCCCATAAATTCGACATGTCCCGCATGCCGATCGCCGCAACGACCGCCCAGGCTATGCAGTATGTATTGGATGGAACGATCTCAAAAAGCATGCTGCGCGACACGGTGTTCCCGGCCATGGTGGCCGAGGGCACAACGGCCGACCAAGTGATCCGGGAAAAGGGGCTCAAGCAGGTGAGCGACACCGGTGCGCTGACGACGGTGATCGATCAGGTGCTCGACGCCAACCCCAAGGTGCTGGCCGAGGTGCTGGGGGGCAAGGAGAAGGCGCTGGCCTTCCTGGTGGGCCAGGTGATGAAGGCCACCCGGGGCCAGGCCAACGCCCAGGTGCTGAACCCGCTGCTGCGCGAACGGATCGCGAAGCGGGGCGGGGCTTAGGGAGGCGGGGATGGGGGAAGAACTGAAACCCGGCGAGCGGATCGGCAACTACCGCATCATCGAGACCGTGGGCAAGGGCGGCATGGGCTATGTGTACAAGGCCCGGCAGATCTCCATGGACCGGATCGTGGCCCTGAAGGTCCTCCACCTGCGCACCGAGAAGATGGACCCCCAGCTCCGCAACCGGTTCGTGAACGAGGCGCGCACGGCGGGCAAGCTCAACCACGAGAACATCATCCCCGTCCACGATGTCAGCCGCGAAGGGGAGGTCTTCTTTTTTTCCATGGATTACATCGAGGGCGAATCGGTGGGCGACCTGCTCGACCACCGCGGCCGCCTGGAGGTTCGGTACGCCCTGGCGATCGCGCGCGGTGTGCTGAAGGCCCTGATCGCCGCCTCGAAGCTCGGGATCATCCACCGCGACATCAAGCCCGACAACATCATTATCGCCCGTGACGGCGTAACCAAGCTCGCTGACCTGGGGCTGGCCAAGCAGGCCGACCTGGACAAGGGCGGCCACATCACCCAGGACGGCGTGGTGATGGGCACGCCCCATTACATGTCGCCCGAACAGGCCCAGGGCCGGGACCTCGACAGCCGGACGGACATCTATTCGCTCGGGGCCACGCTCTTCCACATGCTCACCGGCCGGACGCCGTTTTTGGCGCGGAATTCGCTGGGCATCCTCTCCGAGGTGGTGAAGAACCGGTTCCCCCGGCCCGCGGATGTGCACCCGGCCATTCCCGACCGGGTCTCGGCGCTGGTGATCAAGATGATGGCGGGGGATCCCGCTTTCAGATATGCCACGCCTGAGGAGGTCCTGGCCGAGATCGCGGCGATCGAACGGTCGATCGCCGCGCACCCGCTCTCCACGGCGCTCATCCCCCTGCGGCGGCGCTGGCGGCTGGCGGTGGTCCTTTCCGTGCTGGCGATCGCCGCGGCGATGGGGGCCGGTTTCCTGTTCCGGCCCTATCTGCGTCCCGCGCCCCCGGTCCCTGTCGTCCCGGTCCCCGCGGTACATGTGTCGGAGCCTGCCGGTCCGCCAGCCCCGGTGGTGCCGGTGGCGCCCGTGCGGAGCACGGCGGCGCCGTTCTTGGAGGGCGTGCGCGAGGATGCGGGCGACGGCCGGGTCCGGCTGATCTACAACTTCGAGCTTCCCGGTGAACTGGCTGACTGGTACGCCGAGAACTGGTGGCGTCAGCGCCGCCTGCGCGAAGAGGCGCGGCTCATCCTGACGCGGCTCCAGGACCGGACCGACATCGAGCGCCTGGCCGCGATCCGGGCGCGGTACCTGGCGCCGCCCCCGGCCTGGCGCGTGGAAGGCGGCGGCCTGGCCAATGTCCGTCCCGACGACATCGAGGGCTGCGTGCACGCGGCCACCTTGAGCGGCGATGTGGAGGTCACCTTCCTGGCCGAAGTCCGCCTCGGCACCCAGCCCGCGGTGGTGATCGGCCTGTTCGACGACGCGGCCGGCAACGGGGTCTCGATCAATCTCGGTGAATTCAGCCTGGTCGAACACAACATGCTCGTGGTTACCCGCGACGGCGTGCGTGAACGCGTGGAGCCCATCCCGCTTCCGGTCCCCCTGGCCGCGGCGACGGTCTATGCGGGCCGGATCGTGCGCGCAGGGGACCAAGTCCGGTTCTGGTTTTCCGCCGGTACCGCCATCGACCCGGCCGCGCCGCCGCTGGTGGAGACCCGCGTGCCCGACCAGTCCGCCGGGCACCTGGTGTTGTGGAGCAACCGCGTGGTCGTGAAGTTCCATGCCGTGACCGTCACCACGGTCCTGCACCCGCTCGACCGCGCGGGCTGGACGGTCCGTTCCGGCGCCTGGACGGCCGCCGACCCGGTCCCCGTGCTTTCCGGCCGGGCCGGGGCGCCGGCCCGCCTGGCCTTCCGCGGGCCGGCCGCCGGCCACACTTTCCGTTTCACCGGACTGCCGCCGTCGGGCCCCGACGCGATGCAGGTCTTCAGCCTCGATGTGCCGCCCGGCACCGGCATTCCGCCGCCGGCATTGGTCTTCGGCCTGGTGGCTGGATCGGTGCGGGTGCAGACCGCGCCATCCGACCTACCCGACCCCGACGCGCCCCCGGCGCGGATCCTGGCCGAGCTGGGGCCGCCCGGCGCGGGCGAACTGGACCTGGAACTGGCCTGTACGGCCGCCGAAACGGTCTGCACGGTGAATGGCGTGGTCCTGCACCGGCTGCCGCAGTATGCCGACGCGGCGGTCGGGTTGCTGACCACCGGGCCGGTCGATCCCGCGCGCCTGACCGTCGGCCCGGCGGAAGGGGCCGCCCGATGATCATCGGCGGGCATGTCTCCATCGTCGGCGGCATCGCCGAAGCACCCGGCCGGGCCCGGGCGCTCGGCCTGGACGCGATGCAGGTATTCTCCAAGAACCAGAAACGCTGGACCGCGCCGTCGGTGGACCCGGCCGCGGCCGAGGCTTTCCGCGCCGCGCTTGAAACGGCGGGGATCGCGCCCGCGGCCACGGCGATCCACACCTCCTACCTCATCAACCTGGCCGCCACGGATGAGGGAAGACGGAAAAAGTCGCGGACCGCGTTCCTGGACGAGCTCACGCGCGCTGGCGCGCTGGGGATCCCGCTGCTCATCTTTCACCCCGGTTCCCACCTCGGCGCCGGCGCGGCGGCGGGCGTGGCCGCCGCGGGCGCGGCCCTGCGCGAGGCACTGGAAGCGGAGGCGGGCGCCGGCACGGCCCTGCTCATCGAGACCACGGCCGGCCAGGGCGACTGCGTGGGGCATTCGTTCGAGGAGATCCGGGACATGATCGCGGCCGCGGGCGGCCACGCGCGGCTGGGCGTGTGCTACGACATCTGCCACTCGTTCGCCGCGGGCTACGACATCCGCACGCCGGAGACCTGCGCGGCCACGCTGGCCGAATTCGACCGCGTGATCGGCCTCGACCGCCTGCGGGCCATGCACCTGAACGATTCGAAGACCGACCTCGGGTCCCGGCGCGACCGGCACGAGCATATCGGCGAGGGGGCCATCGGCCGGGCCGCTTTCGGCCTGCTTTTGGGCGACCGGCGGTTCACCACCCTGCCGGCCTTCATGGAAACTCCGGAGGCGGAAGCGGAGTACCCGCGCAACCTGGCTGTGCTGAAGCACTTGGTCAAACGCCGCGCCCCCCGGGGCACGGTCACCGTCTGAAACGGACCATTCATCATTGGGAGAACCTGGATGAGCGACATGCTGAAACTGCTTGAGGCCAAGAACACCGCGGAGATCGCCACGCGTCTCGCCAAGGCGACGGGCGGCACGGTGCGGGTCTACCCCGCTTCGATCATACTGGCGCAGGGCACCGGCCTGGCGGCCGTGAAAGTGAACGGCACCCGGATGGTGATGGCCGTCCCGGCCGCGCCCGCCTTCAAGGGGACGGTGTACGGGGATTGCCTGCTGGCGCCGTGGAACGCGGCCAACGCCGCGGCCCTGGCCGCGCTGCTGCCCTGGACCCGTCCCACCGCCTGCGGCAGGGAACGGTCATCCTTCGGCACGGGCGACCGGCTCGGGGTCGCCGGGCCGGCCCATGTGCGCGCCCTGCGCGCCGCGGGGGTCTTCCCGGTCCTGGCCCAGCAGTCGATGCGGGAGCTCACCCAGACCGATCGCTCCTACCGGGAGGTGGTGGACGCGGCCGGCTGGGCCGTGTTCCAGGAGGGGTACCGCGACGGGTTCGGCGCCGACGGCGACCACCTGAAGAAACTGGAGGACATCCGCACGGCCGTGGAGACGGGCATGCGCATGATCACCCTCGACCTGTCGGACAAGCTCCGCCGCGAGGCGTTCGACATGGACAAGGAGGACCTGGAGGCGTGCTTCGAGGACCAGTTCGACGACGACGAGCGCGAGACCCTGCTCAGCGAATACGAGCACAAGGATTTCACCCTGGAGGTCGGCGGCCGCAAGGAACGCCTCAAGTTCCTGCGCAAGGATGTGCTCCGCAATGTCATCTGCTACTACCGCGGCGTGGAATACGCGGCCGAGGTCTACGCCTACCTCGAAGGGGCCGTGGCCGGCAAGGTCGATTTCGAGATCTCCATCGACGAGGTCGGGTTCCCCACCACGCCTAAAAGCCACCTCTTCGTGGCCTGCGAACTGGAGAAGCGGCAGATCGGCGTCACCTCGCTGGCGCCCTGCTTCGTGGGCGAGTTCCAGAAGGCGGTCGACTACCGGGGCGACATCGCCGAGTTTCGGCGCCAGCTGGAGTTCCACTGCGCCATCGCCCGCGCCTACGGCGGATACAAAGTGTCCATCCATTCGGGCAGCGACAAGTTCGCGGTCTACCCGGCCATCGGCGCGGTGACCCGCGGTCTCTACCATGTCAAGACCGCGGGGACCTCGTGGGTCGAGGCCATGAAGGCGATCGCCCTCACCCGGCCGGCGCTCTACCGCGAGGTACACGCCTGCGCCCTGGCCTCCTTTGCCGAGGCGGCCAAGCTCTACCATGTGACCACGGACCTCAACCGCATCCCCGCCCTCGACACGGTCGCCGACAAGGACCTGGCCGGCCTCTTCAATATGGACGACGCCCGCCAGCTGATCCACATCACCTACGGGTTCATCCTGCGCGCGAAGAACGCCGACGGCACGCTCCGGTTCCGGGACCGGCTCTACCAGGCCTGGGACGAGGAGGAGGACACCCACCACAAGCTGGTGGCCGAACACATCGGCCAGCATCTCAAACTGCTGAAGGTGTAGGCGGAAACCCTATCCATGACCGCATCTCCCGTCACCCCGGCCGTCGCTTTCACCCTGGCCAACGGCCTGCGGTTCATCGTCGCCGAAGACCATTCCCTGCCCGTGGCGTCGGCGGGGCTGTTTGTGAGCGCCGGGGTGTGCGACGAGCCGCCCGCCCGGCGCGGCATCGCCCATTACTTCGAGCACATGATGTTCCGGGGTTCGGCCAACTACGGGCCCAAGGAACACACCCGCCGCATCACCCGCGCGGGCGGGGATTGCAACGCCATGACCGACTGGGACGCCACCATCTTCCACGAGACCGTGCCCGCGGCCGTGCTGGAGGAGGTTTTCGCCCTGGAAGCTGACCGCTTCATGCGCCCGGCCTTGGCGGCGGCGCCGGCCGAGACGGAAAAGCAGGTGGTGCTGGAGGAACTGCGCCTGTATGAGAACCAGCCCATGTCGCGGGCCTTCCGCGTGATCTTCCGCGAACTGGGCGGCGGACATCCCTATGCCCTCGATCCCCTCGGCCGCGAGGAGGACCTGCGCGCCGTGACCTGCGACGACCTGGCCGCTTTCCACCGCCGGCTCTACCGGCCGGGCAATGTGTTCGGCGTGGTCTGCGGCGATGTGACCGTGGACCGTGTGCGCGCGCTGGCCCAGGCCCATTTCGGCGGCTGGGCCGATCCGCCCGCCGCGCCGGCCGTGGGACCGGCCCGGTTCGCGGTGCCGGTCGGGACCCTGTCAAGGAAGGTTTCGGTCGAGGTGCCCCTGGCCATCCGGCTCCACCGCCTGCCGCCCGCGGCCGAGCTCGATCACACCGCCCTGGGTTTGCTCGCGGCCCTGTTGGCCGACGGGGATTCGGCGCCGGTGCAGGAGATGCTGGTGCAGACGAAGCGGCTCTGCGTGCAGGCGGGGGCCAATGTCTGGAAAATGCGTCACGGCGGCATTCTGATGTTTTTCGGCGCCTTCCTGCCCCCCGGCCGTCACGCCCCGCGCCATGCGGCCCTGCGCGAGGTCTGCGACCGGTTCGCCGATAAGGGACCGGCCGAAGCCGACTTCACCCGGGCGCTCCGCCGCTTCCGCAAGGGGCAGGCGCGGGCGCGCTACGATGTGGCCGATATCATGTTCGGCCTCGGCCAGGCCGAACTGCTCGAAGGGGGGTTCGTGCGCTACGAGCAGATGCTCGCCGACCTGGCCGCGGTGACGCCCGGCCGGGTGCGCGACTTGGCGCGCACGCTCTTCGCGCCGGTCAACACCCTGGAACTCGACATCCATCCCGAACACCAGGCCTGGTGGATACCCCTGGCGGGACTTTTCATGAAGGTGCGGGGGTGATGGAGAACGGTCTGCCCCGCGTTGAGGTCCACCGCGAGCCGGACGGCACCCTGTTCGTCGCCCATCACCGGCCCGGCGTGCCGCTGGTCTATGTCGAACTGTGTTTTCCCGGCGGGCGGGCCGCCGAACCGGCGGGCCGGCCCGGACTGGCCGACCTGGCCGCCGACCTGGCCAACGAGGGGCCGGAGGGGATGCCGCCGACGGCGTGGCGGCGCGCGACCGAGGACCTGGCCGCGGAGATCGGGTGCGAGGCGGGCGAGGATCGCTGGCGCGTCAATTGCCGCTGCCTGACCGGGGACCTTGAAGCGGCCGGCGGCCTTTTCGGCCGCCTGCTGGCCGGGCCGTCCATGCCGCGGGGGGAATGGAAGCGGCTGGTGCGCGCGCGCCGGGCCGGCGCGCGCGAGGATTGGGCACAGCCCGCCGGCGTGATCAACTATCTTGCCGCCGTGCAGAACGCGGGCTTGGCCCATCCCCGGTCGCGCCCCGCCTGGGAGGCGGCCTACGGCCGGTGCGCCTTCGACGCCGCGGCCGCGCTCGGCCGCAATACCCTGCGCCGGGGACCCGAGCTCTGCGCCGTGATCGGCGGGGATATCACGCCCGACCGGGGATTTGATCTCCTGCGCGGCCTCATCGCGGCCCTGCCGCCGGGCGGTGCGGGCGAACCGGCCGTCGCGCCGGCGCGGCCATCTGCGGCAGCCGTGTGGCTCGCCGACGATCCCCGCGTGGACCAGGCCTTTTTCGCTCTCGGCCGGCCGGGCGTGCGCGCGGGCGACCCCGATCGCGTGGCCCTGCGGCTGGCGAATTTCCTCATCGGCGGCGGCGGGTTCGAGTCGCGGCTCATGGACGCGGTGCGCAAGGAGGCGGGCGGGACCTACGGCATCAATTCCTCCCTGCCCGAATCGGCGTCCGAGGCGCCGTTCATGATCCGCAGTCACACCCGCGCGCCGCGGTTCGGTGAAATGCTGGGGCTCGTGCGCGGCGCGCTCGACCGCGTCGTGCGCGAGGGATTCACCCCGGTCGAACTCGACACCGCCCGCCGTAACCTGCATGGCGGCCTGCCCCTGGCGCTGCGCGAACCGCGCGCGGTGCTGAACTTCGCCCTGGCCGGTATTAGGGCAGGCTTGGCCCCCGGGGCCCAGGAGACCGATTGGCGCGCCTACCTGACCACGCCGCTCGAAGCAGTCAATGCCGCGGCACGGCGGATCATCGGCGACGGCCAATTCCGCCTGGCCGTCATCGCCCCAGCCAAGGCCGTGCAGGACCAATTGGCCGGCTGGGGCCGCGTCGAGGTCTTCAAGGCCCGCGCCATGCCCGACCGGTGGCCGGCGGTATAAGTGCCCGTAAATGAATAAAGTATCCATTTCGACATAGAGATTCCGTCCGCAGCCAAGGCGCGAGGAGGAGCCGTATCAATGGAAAGATCCGGCGTCGACGAGCAACGCCGGATGCGGACGGAAGATCATGTCCC
>JBDREB010000186.1:0-11403 GCA_043820325.1 Planctomycetota bacterium
AAGGCAATTGGCGCCTTGCTACTCGAACTGAACGAATTATCTTTCCACCATCCCGAGACCGGAATGCGGATGATTTACACTCTTGCCTGACATGAAAATGCGCCAACCCATTTTCCGCCCGGATCAGGAAATCTGCAGTTACACACTGGCTGACGGCCAGTCGGATACCTGCTCCATCGCTGTCCAGTGGTACGACACCGCCTGGCACACCTGCACGGCCGGCGCGGGCGGCGACGGGACCACGAACCTTGCCTCGTCGGCCGTCGGCACAGCCCACACCTTCATGTGGAACTCGCTTGCGGACATCACGGGCCAGGCCGCCAACATTCAATTGCGCATCACACCCGCGGATTTGGCCGCGGGCACGGCCGACACGGTCACCGGCCTCACGGTGAACAACAACAGCAACCCGCCCGTGGTGACCGTGACGGCCATCCCGAACACGGCCCGCTCCACGGTCAAGGTCTCGTACACCCTGAACGACCCGGACGCGGGGGACACCTCCACCATCACGGTCCAGTATTCGATCGACGGTGGTGAAACCTGGACGAACTGCACGCCCAAGACCGGGTCCAATCCCACCACGGGCGTCTCCAACGGTACCTACTCGTTCAGCTGGGACGCGATCGGCAACCTCGGTTCTTATATCCAGCGTACGGTCATGATCAAGGTTACGGCAGTGGATACCGGCGCCAACAGCGGGTCGGATTCCAAGAGTTTCACCTTCGGCAATGCGTTGGACACCTGCACCGTTGCCGGTACGGCCCAGATCAACGGCATCGCGGTTGCCGGCGTGACCCTGTACGCCCTCGGGTACCCGGTCTCCGTGACCTCGGCCGCCGACGGTTCCTTCGAACTCCTCCAGCTCACCTATCCCGCCATACTCCAGAGGATCCTGCTCCGCGGCTGGGTGAGCGGCATGGGCTGGGTGGAGGTTGTGGTGACCGTCACGAACCAGGGGACGACGGACAACCAGATCGTAAATGTTGTCACGCCGGCCCGGACGATCACCGTCCTTCCGACAGCCTTCACCGGCGCATCGGCGTTCAATGCCTGGCCCATGGGCGCCGATTCCAAATCCCTCAAGATCACCAACTCGGGCACGGGCATGCTTGCGTGGGATATCTCTTCCACGGTCGGCGGACTTTCGTTCTCCAAACTCTCCGGTGCGCTCTATGGCGGGTGCAGTGAAGTGATCCGTGTCTATGTCAATCAGACGGTCACGGCCAACCAGTCGGGGAGTATCACTATAACGGCCGCGGGTGCAACCAACAGCCCTCTGAATATTCCCGCGGGCATCACCTGGTCGAACACGCTTGACATGGGTACCTATTTCGCGACGAGCGAGGATTTCGAGAAAAATGTTCCGTCGTTCTATTCCACGACAACCGAAACCTACGCGGGTTCAACTTCCGGCACGGCAGGGGACCTGAACGGCGACGGATACGAGGAGATGATCATCGGCAGTAAGGGGGCTTCCACGAACGCCGGCCGCATCCGGGGCTGGAACGGCGGCGCGACCCGCAAGTCGGGCGGCAATGTGACCACGGCCGACATCACAGTGGATGGGAGCGGCGCCGAGGGACTGGGCTCCTGCCATATCCGGGGCGATTTCAACGGTGACGGTTACAGCGACCTGGCCGTGGGCGCACCCAAGTACGGCAGTACGAACAAGTTCGGCCGCATCTATGTGTTCTACGGGCACGCGGCCGGGTATAACATCCAGATGGACCTGGCGCTCAAGATCACAGGCGAAACCAATACCAACCTGCCCATCGCCATGGCCGCGGGCGACTGGAATGGCGATGGGTTCGATGACCTGGCGGCCGTGACCGACACGACCACCACCTCGCGCTGTTACATTTTCTACGGGAGCCCGGCGGGGATCATGAAGGAGAACGCGGCCCAGGCCGACGCGATCATCACCGAAGAGGCCAACCAGATGGGGATCTGCAGTGCGGCGAACGCGGGTGATGTGAACAACGACGGGTACGACGACCTCATCGTGGGTTCGGACAAGTACGACGAGGCGTCGGTCCTGGACCGGGGCATGGCGTGCATTTTCAACGGCCATGCCGTGGGCATCACGGCCGCGAGCACGCTTGACGCCGACACCCGTATTATCGGCGACCTGGCCCGCCGCAGGTTCGGCGCGAGCGTGGCCGGCCTGGGCGACCGCAACAACGACGGGTATGCCGACATCGCCGTGGGCGCCTCGTGTTCGACCATGACGGGCGCGGAGAAGGCCGGCAAGATCTACATATGGCACGGCCGGTCGGGCGGGATCCCGGACGGCGACTGCACCACCCGCAATGTCGAGGTGGGCGGCTGGCTGACACGGACCGGGGCGCCGAAATTCAACTCTTTCGGCCGGATGCTGGCTTGGGCCGATTTCGATGGTGACAGCTACCTTGACCTGGTCTCGGCCAGTTCGGACAACGGCGCCTTTATGGCGCGCGGCAGTTCGGCCATGGGCCTGAAGCCCTCGGCCTGGTGGCAGGAGCCGGGACAGGCGTTATACAACGGCTACTTGGGCTGGTCGGCCGGCGGCGGCGACTTCGATGGCGACGGGTTTAGTGACATGCTCATCGGCGATCCCAACAACAACTTCAACGGCAACTACACGGGCACCTGTTTTCTGCGCTACGGCCGCCAATTCGCCAAAGGGGCCGACATGGTCAACCCCTCCGGGTATTACAGAGCCATGGGCTCGGCCGGCGATTTCAACGGCGACGGGTATGAGGACCTTGTGGTCGGGTGGCTCGACAATAACACGGTCGCCAGCATGGCGGGTGCGGCCTGTATTTATTACGGCTCGGCTACCGGGCCCCGGTTCAACCAGTCGACCTACGCGGTCCCAGATGTGGTCCTCCTGCCCAAAAAGATCGGTAACGAAAGCCTTGCCGATGAAAATATGGGGACGGCCGTGTACGGGATCGGTGACTTTGACAATGATGGGTATGACGATGTGGCCGTGGGTGCGTCTAATGCTTATAACACGACCACCACCAACGGCCGCGGCGCAGTCTATATCTTCTTCGGCGCATCGGAGGGATATGACGCGGCCTCCGTTGTCAAGACCGGCACCTGGGCGGCCGACGCAGGAGACAACCTCGGCGGCCAGCAGCTTGGCGCGGCTGATGTGAATGATGACGGCCTGCCCGATGTGCTGGCTGTGCCGGCCGGCGCGGTTGGTAAAAAGGTCTGGGTCTTCTACTCCACATCAGGCGGTTCCCGGAGTATCACACAGGCGAACAGCACCAGTTTCACTAAACCTAATTATTCCACCATGTCGATCGCGGGTTACCCGACCGCCTCCGGACGCGACTATGTCATTATCGGCGGACGGAATATGAACACAGGTGAATCGTATGCGGCGCTCTACTCCTATAACGGCTCAACCTGGACCGGGTCTGTGTTCGATGACAATGGCAACGAGTTCTACATGGGCTGTCACGGGAATATCGTGGTCGTGCCCAACCTGAACAGCGATGCATACCCGGATGTGATCGTGGGTGACAAGCAAAGTACCAGCGGCAAAGGGCTGTTCTTTGTGTACTACGGCGCAAGCACGATCGCAAACATCATCGATTTCCACAAGGTCATCAAGAGTACGGAGACCAACAGCAAGATGGGTTACAGGGTGGCTCGAGCCGGCGACATCAATAACGACGGATACGATGATGTCATCGTTGCCGACCCATATATTCTGGTCGCACAACCGGATGTGTATCGCGGATTGGATAAAATATTCATCTTTACCGGGTCGAACACAGGCATCGCGGCCAACGACCAGACCGGCGCGTATTTCACGCTCACCAACAGTCTCCAGTCCATGGGCCATAGCATCGCTGGCGGTTTCGACCTGAACGGCGACGGCGCGGACGACGTCATGTTCCACGAGTACGACCTCAATTACCTCCCCGGCCGGATGGGCATGACGCCGGGGTTGAACGACACCGGCACGGTCACTCTCCGCCCGGCGGCGGATGCGTATGTGGCCGAAGGCAATCCGACCACCAACTACGGCGGCAGTACCAGCCTGCTCGTGCAAAGCCTTACCACCGGTTCTAGGAATGAACGCATCTGGCTCAAGTTCGATCTGAACGCCCAGGTCCCCGGCACGGCGACGGTCCAGTCGGCCAAAGTCAGGCTGTACTGTTACGGCGCCGCGACTGCGAACCGGAACGGCGACTGTTATCAGTGCACGACTGACAGTTGGACGGAAGCGGGCATCACATGGAATCTGGCCCCGGCCTACGGCGCGCTTGTAACCACCACCCCGCTCGTTGTCGACCAGACCGGATGGTACGAATGGGATGTGACGCCTTTCGTGCAGGCCCAATTCAGCGGCGATAAGACGGTCTCCCTGTGCATCAGGGCCAATACGGAGAGCGTCAGCGGATTGTATTCCTTCTATTCCAAGGAATACGCCACGACCACCCTGCGGCCCCAACTGGTCGTGACATACCTCAAATAAGAATTGCGGATTGCAGATTGCGGAATGCGGATTGGTGGAAGACAAGAAGTGCAGATTGCGGAATGCGGATTGGTGGAAGACAAGAAGTGCAGATTGCGGAATGCGGATTGGTGGAAGACAAGAAGTGCAGATTGCGGAATGCGGATTGATGGAAGACAAGAAGTGCAGATTGCGGAATGCGGATTGGTGGAAAACAAGAAGTGCAGATTGCGGAATGCGGATTGATGGAAAACAAGAAGTGCAGATTGCGGAATGAGATGACGGAAATGATGGAATGAACCAAGACGATTTCAGGAAAAGGACCAAGCGGTTTGCGATCGATATCATTGTCTTTGTGGAATCGTTGCCCAAAGGGCGCGTACCGGATGTCATTGGCCGGCAATTGCTGCGGGCGGGTACATCCGTCGGCGCCAATTACCGGGCGGCATGCCGGGCCAAATCGAAAGCGGATTTTATCTCCAAGATGGGCACGGTTGAAGAAGAGGCGGATGAGTCGGTCTATTGGTTGGAATTGCTCGTGGAAACAAGAATTGTGAGTCTGGAAAAGGTGAAACATCTGATGCAAGAGGGCAATGAACTCCTTGCCATGACAGTTGCAAGCATCAATACTGCCAGGAGATCCAAATGATTGCTTTGTCTTTTACTCCCCCATTTGTTCCACTCCGCAATCCGCATTTCTTATTGTTCCGCACTCCGCAATCCGCACTCCGCAATCCGCATTTCTTATTGTTCCGCACTCCGCAATCCGCACTCCGCAATCCGCATTTCTTATTGTTCCGCAATCCGCACTCCGCAATCCGCATTTCAA
Organism: Planctomycetota bacterium; assembly: GCA_043820325.1. GTDB lineage: Bacteria > Planctomycetota > JBDREB01 > JBDREB01 > JBDREB01 > JBDREB01. Next base: position 5,289 of record JBDREB010000186.1, read on the forward strand.
CATTGTATGGTTGACTATAGCCTGCTTTTTGATATACTGAAATTGTTTATGAAGGTATTGTAGGAACGCGATGACTGACGATCGTCCGGAAAGCATCGAGGATACGCAATACATCCTCGGTGGCATGGCCGTATCCTGCGGATTGCTGTCGGAGGAGCAGTACGCGGCCTGCTATTACGAACACACGGCCAATTTCAGCCATGTGCCGTTCGAGGAGTATCTGGTCACCCAGAACATCCTCACCAAGGAGGAGGTCGAGTACCTCCGGAGCGCCACGGGATCCTATCTGGCCGGGCAGGCGGACGCCGGCGGAGGGGGCGAGGATGAGCAGGCCCGGACATTGAGCAACCAGGATATCATGGAGACTTCGGCCGGTCTTGACCCGGTGCCGGGGTACGAAGCGCTCGATCCGGCCGACGAGGAGGAAGTTCCGGCCGTAATGGAGTTCGCGATCGAGGCGCCCGACCTGGTGGCGGCCGACGCGGCCGATTTCATCACCGGCATGACCTCGTTAGAAGTCGCAGGGTCCGGTGAGGAACCCTCCATTGAACGGCCCGGGGAACCGGCCGAGCCTGCGCCCATGGACCTGGAACTGACGATGCACGCGCCGGTGGAGGCCGAGCCCGAGCCGCCGGTGAACCTGGAAGCCACCATGAATGCGCCGGTTGCGGCTGAACCCGAACCGATCAACCTGGATGTGACGATGAACGCGCCGGTGGAACCGGCCGCGGATGAGGATATCGGCGCACCGGTGCAACAGGTCGCGGATGAGGATGGCGGCATGCCGGTCGAACCCGCCCCGGACATGGCGTTTGACAAGACCATGAACGCCCCGGTCGCGGAGGACCCGTTCGGCGCGACCATCCAGTCGCCCGCCGCCCCGGTGGAATACGGTGATATCTCCGGGGCCACGATCCAGGCGCCGGCCGATCCGGAGGCCGTCTTCGGCGCCACCATGAACGCACCGGTCACGGAAGAGGGGCCGATCGGCGGCGACACGATCCAGGCGCCGGCGCTGGATCCCAATGCCACGGGCGGCATGGTGCGGGCCGAGGCCGAGCGCACGCTCTAGGACCAGGCGCCGCCCCCCACGGGCACCGGACACACGGAACGGTACCTTTTCCGCCCTGAAGGGTATGTCGAGCCCGCCTCGCGCACCAACCTGATCCTCGGCGGTCCGCCGCCCTCGGGCGTCCGCACGCCCAGCGGCAAACCCAAGACCCGCCGGTCGGGCAGCGGTACGAGCCTCACGGCGCCGGCGAACGGCGGGACCGGGGGGGATGTCCAGGCCGAGGGCGCGATCGACAAGTACGAGATCATGGACGAGGTGGCGCGCGGCGGCATGGGCGTGATCTACAAGGCGCGCCAGAAGGACCTCAACCGCATCGTGGCCCTCAAGGTGATGCTCTCCGGCGCCATGGCCTCCGATGCCGAACGCAAGCGGTTCCTGCGCGAGGCCGAGGCCTGCGCGGCGCTCAATCACCCGAACGTCATCAAGGTCTACGAGATCGGGCTTTTAAACAGCAACTACTTCTTCTCCATGGATTTCGTGGAGGGCGTTTCCCTCGGTGAGTTCGTAACGCGTGAGAAGGCGACCCTCACCGACCGCCGCAAGCTCGAGATCATGGTCAAGGTCTTCGACGCCATCCATTACGGTCACGAGCACGGCATCGTTCACCGCGATCTGAAACCGGCCAACATCATGATCAACCTGCAGGGCGAGCCGATCGTGATGGACTTCGGCCTGGCCAAGGTGGTCCAGTCCACGGACGAGGAGGCGCTCTCCATGCTCACGGCCACGGGCGCGGTGATGGGCACGCCCCATTACATGGCGCCCGAGCAGGCGGCCGGCAAGATCCACGACATCGGACCCTGCACCGACATTTTCGCCCTCGGCGTGATCATGTACGAGCTTTTTACCGGAACTCGGCCGTTCACCGGCAACAATGTCAACGAGATCTTCAACGCCATTTTCAACCTGGACCCGGTCTCGCCCCTCATGGTCAACCCCAAGCTGGACTGGGAGCTTGAGGCCATCATCCTCAAGGCGCTCGAAAAGGAACCGGAAAAGCGGTACACAAGCGTGCTCGACTTCAAGAGCGACCTGGAGCGGTACCTGGCCGGCGAACGGATCACGGCCAAGAAGATCTCGCGCTGGTACTACATGAAGAAGAAGATCCGCCGGCACAAGGCCGTGGCGGCCCTGGCGGCCGCGGTCTGCCTGCTCGTGGCGGGCGGCATTACCTGGGGCATCTGGGCCTATGTCCAGCGCCTCGATGAGATCCGTTTCGAGCGGGGGCTGGAGGAACAGAAGCTGGACGGGTTCAACGCCAACAACAAGGAGCTTCGTGACCGCTTCGACGAAATGATCCTGGCCGCTGATTTCAACGGGGCCCGGGATCAGAAGGGCCAGATCAAGAACAATCTGGACAAGATCACGAACCTGGTCGCCACGACCCGCTGGGAGACCCGTGACAACTTCAATTACCAGCGGTTGTGGGAACTGGAGGTCAAGGAGATCGAGGACACGATCGTGCGCGAGGAGGCCTCGGCCAAACTGCGGGCCGAGATGCGTCTTTCCGCCTCCCTGACGACCGAGGGCGACGACCTGGTGGCGCAGGCGGGGGTCCTGCTTAAAAAAGAGGACGGCGGCGAGGCGGCGCGCGGCGAGGCCAAGCGGCTCATTGCCCGCGCCAAGCGCCGGTACGGCGACGCGCTGGTCCGGTATCCCGGCAACGAGAACGCCCGCGTCTCCAAGCTGGCGGCCTGCTTCCTGATGGGCGCGGAGCTCATGAGTGACCGGGATTTCGGGTACAGCGCCGAGGACAATATCGAGGAAACGCGGGGCGCGGTCAAGACCCACGAGGAGCAGAAACAGCTCGACGAGTTCCTGGTCCGGTTCGAATACGAGAAGAACGAGATGGCCGAGTACGAGAAATACTTCAAGGAAGGGCAGGGGCTCTTCTCGCAGAAGGATTTCGCCGGCGCGCTGGCCAAATACGAATCGGCGCAGAAATACGCCGATACCCCGGAGGTGCAACTGGAACTCCGCAAGACCCGCTACCGCCTCGAATGCGCCAAGGCCGATGGACTGGCCGACCGGGCCGATTTCTGGAGCGCGGCAACGGCCTATCGCGCCGCGCTGGTCTTTGCCGTGGAGGACGCGGAAAAAACGAGCGCCGAGCAGGCCGCCAGGGATGTGATCGAGAAGGGGGTCGCCGACGGCATCCGGCGCACCCGCGAGCAGATCGCCGAACGCCAATTGGACGAGGCCGGCCAGACCGTGGGCCGGATCATGGCGTTCGCCGACAGCGCCGAGGTCAAAGGGTTGGAAAAACTCATCGGCAACCTCAAGGCCGTGCCGCCGTCCATGATCTTCATCGGCGGCGGGGAGTTCGAGAAGGGGACGCCCGAAAAACAGGTCGGCAACCCCGTGGGCCGGGTGACCATCGACGGGTTCTACATGGCCCGCTACGAGGTCACCAATTACCAGTTCAAGCGGTTCGTGGATGCCGGCGGTTATGAAAAGCCCGCTTACTGGCGCCCCGCCATGTGGACGCGCATCGCCGAGTGCGCCTCGGTCGACGGCACGCCCGGTCCCTGCTTCTGGGTCAAGGGCGTATATCCCGAGGGCGCCGACGACCTGCCCGTGTGCGGGGTGAGTGTCTACGAGGCCGAGGCCTACGCGCGCTGGCTGGGCGAGGCCGAGCAGCGGGTCTACGAATTGCCCGATGAACTGCAATGGGAAAAGGCCGCCTCCTGGGACGCCGCGCGCAACCTGCGCGTGGTCTACCCCTGGGGCGACGAATGGGATGTCACCGCCGGCTCTTTCGGCGATGAGGCGGTCCGGATCGGCGCCGGCGAACGCGACCGTTCGCCCTGCGGCTGCAATGACATGGCCGGCAACCTGCATGAATGGGTGCGCCCCTTCGGCGTCTCCGGCGGCGCCGGCGTCATCAAGGGCGGCGCGGCCAAACTGCCCGCCCTGCTGGCGGCCGTCATGGCCCGGGCGGCCCACCGCGAAGTGCCCCTGGACGGGTTCCGCGGCGAACGGGTCGGCTTCCGCCTGGTGACCTATCCCCTGACCGCCAACAAGGAAGAAGAATGAACCTGTACCGATCGATCCTGTGTGCGGCGGCGGTCCTGGCGGCCGGGTGCAGCCCGGCGCTCGTGCCGATCCGCGACGATGCCGCGGTCCAGCGGTTGCGCCAGACCGAGCCCCCGATCCCCTACCGGATCACCCTGGCCCCCGTCGCCCCCGCGTATGACCGCGAGGGTTACAACACCACCCTCTCGGCCGCCGAATACGCCTGGGTGCCCGAATGCGATTTCGCGGCCGAAACGGAGGACCTGGCCGGGCTCCTGCGCGATTTCAGCCTCTTCAGCCGGGTGACGGTCCATCCCGGCCCGGATGAGTCGCCGGCCGCCGTGATGGCCGGGGCGTTCGCCAACCGCGACGACTTCGTCCTCCGGCTTGACCTGGCCGAATACCGCGTGGCCTTCGACCGGGTGACCAAAGGGTATGTGCCCAACATCATTCTCTGGTTCATCCTGACCCCGCCGACATGGTGGGTGGCCGACGAGGTATTCCACAGCGCGGTCAGCTTCGACCTGAAGCTGATCGATGTCTACTCGGGGGAGGTGCTCTTCAAGCAGACCTACCGGGGCGTGGAACAGCGGGCGCTGGACGATTTTCAGCGCGGCTGGAACCTCTTCGGCATCTTCAAGGTGCCCGAATACCTGAAACCGTCGAACTGGGAGAAGATCAACCGGCGGCTGACGCCGTTCGCGCTCAAGGCCGCCAAGACCGCGGTCATCACCGCCGCGGCCGAGGGCGACCTGCGCGCCTTCACGGCGTCGGATGAGTTCCGGGAGCGGGCCGCCAAGAAGGTGGCGGTCGCCGTGGGCGTCTCTCGCTTCAACGACCGCCGCATTCCCGCCCTGCGCTATGCGGCCGGCGATGCCGCCCGCGTGCAGGAAATGCTCACCGATACCCGGCACGGGACCGGCATCAATCCCGCGTTCTGCCGACTGCTTCAGGACCAGCAGGCCTCGCGGCGCGACATCATGGACCTGGTCGAGGAATACGGCGTGAACCGATGCCGGGCCGGTGACACCTTCATCTTCTATTACGCGGGGTACGGGTGCGTCCTCGCCGATCCCGCGACGGGCGCGCCGCGGGGGTACCTGGTGCCCGCCGACTGCGACATGGGCCGGGTGGCCGAAACGGCCCTCGGGCTGGACCAGCTCCGCGATGTGTTCACCCGTATCAACGCAAAGAGCATCATCCTGGTCCTCGACTGCGGCTTTTCCGCGGGCGCGGCCGGCCGGACCCTGCCGGTGGCGGGCCCGGCCGCGGCCGACCTCGCCTTCTGCGACGGGCTCACGGCCGACCCCCGGGTGCGGGTGGTGCTGGCCGCCGGCCCGGGTCAGAACGCCTACGAGTTCGAGAGCCTGCAGAGCGGCCTTTTCACCTATTACCTGTGCACCGGCGTGCTGGAAGGGGAGGCCGACGCGAACATCGACGGCCGCGTGATGCTCGAGGAGGTCTACCAGTACGCGCGCAACAACATTTTTGAGATCTCCGCCTACAAGGGCGCCCGCCAGGAACCGCGCACCCTGGGCGCGGGTGATTTCGGCCTGGTCCTCTACGCCCCGCGCGCCGCGGCCTACGGCATCGGGCCGGACACACTCGCGCCGGTCCCCGCGGAAGCGCCGCCTGCGACCGCCCCGGTCGAAGAACCCGCCCCGCCCGCCGGGGATCCCGGAACGGTCGACCGGGAATTCATGGAGTAAGCCTGGTCGGGAGGTTTTGCCACAAAGTCACGAAGTCACAAAGGGCAGATTTCTGATCCGGATTTAAACCTCAGCCATATTTTAACTTCGGGACTTTGTGCCTTAGTACACCGCCCCATAATAAAGGGGTCAAAAGAGGGCGCGCCGGTACCACCGTGGCATTCTTTTCCGCTGTAGGGGCACGGCATGCCGTGCCCTCGCGTGGCCGGCTTGCGGACGGAGTCGATGAAGATCCAGCCCGGGTCGGCGCTTGTTTTGGGGCCAATTCAGATTTCCTGATCCCTATCCGTAACCGGTCATGTTTTTCGGAAAAAAGGTT
>JBDREB010000187.1:0-10046 GCA_043820325.1 Planctomycetota bacterium
GACGACGCTTGTTTTGGGTCCAATTGGGTTGGGCACGGCATGCCGTGCCCCTACCAAACAAGATCCGGCTTGAACCAACGTTCCGGAATCGGGTCATTATGATGATTGAGATCTGGCTCCTTAATTATGGGGCGGTGTACTTAGTCTGCCAGGGAACCCAGACCATCCCGCAGATCGCGGTCCTCCATTCGGAGCATCATCTCTATTCCCAGCCGGTGAACAACCTGCATTGGGGCTACGACACCAGCGGCGTGCAGGGCGCGGTCTTCAGCCTGCTGGAGCACTCGTACGGGGTGGACATCCTGGATGAGTGGGCGCCGGCATCCCGCATCGCCGAGTTCCCGGTGGTGGTTGCGCCCGAGCAGGATAAAATGTCCGACGCGATGGTCGCAACGCTCAAACGGTATGTGGCGCAGGGCGGCCGCCTTTTAGTCACCGGCGCGGCGGCGGTCGACCGGTTCGGCAAGAAATTCCTTGGGGTAAAAAAGGTTAAAAGGGAAGGGGAGAAATGCTGCTTTATTCCTTCCGGCGACGGCAATTATGCCGTCTTCAGCAAGACCTGGGCGCTCATAGAGCCGGTCACGGCACGGTCGCTGGGCCGGCTCGGTCTCTCCTGCCTCACGGACGGCAAGCTTACCCGGTATGCGGCTGCGGTTGTCAACCGTGTGGGCCGTGGGTTGGTGGCATACGCGCCGTTCGACCTTTTCCGCGACTTCAAGTACAACCGCTACCCGCCGGCACGGGTCTTTATCGGCGAATTGATCGAAGCACTCAAACCCGAAATGGCCATCCGGGTCAGCGCGCCGGTTTGCGTGGATGTGGTCCTGCGGCGCAAGGGGCGGGCGGCTGTCATCCACCTGATCAACCGGGGCTCGGGCATTCCCCAGAATCCGGACTCGGGCGCGGTCGACGCGATCCCGGACTCGGCCCCGGTGACCATCCGGATGCAGGTTGGTGCCCGACCGAAGCAGGTGCGGGCCGTGCTTGAGAACACCCGGATCACATGGCGCTTCAAGCCCGGCCGGTCGACCCGGGGCGGGGGTGAAGTGACGATCGCCGTGCCCCGGATCGCCATCCATGCGGCCGTGACGGTGGAATAGGAATACATGTAACACTTTACCCGAGTGAAACGATCATAGGAGATCTGGATTGCCCGATCAAGTCGGGCAATGACAGCGCAAGAATAAGCCTGATGCAAATTATCCATCTTCATCCGTCATCCCACGGCTTGACCGGGGGAACCAGTCCTTTCATTCCGCTAAAGTGTTACGTTTTTTCAAACTGCCTCCTGCGGGAACATACCCTTGACAAACGATTGGGATCGGCTATACTTGTAGCTGACGAGCAACTTATTGCATCATGTGTTCCAACCATTAAAGTCACACCTTGGAGGTCTGCCATGAAAACCAAGGGACAACTGGAAGCGGAGATCAGCGAAGCCATCATTAAATTCGAGCGGGAATACATGGGACGCGGTCCCGAGGAAACGAAGACATACATTATTGATGACATGGTCTTGGTGCGTTTGCGGGGCGTCTTGACGCCCGCGGAAAAGAATCTGGCCAGAATGAGCGGCAGCGCCCAGGGGCGGACTTTGATCAAACAAGTCCGGACCGAATTGCTGGAAATGGCCCGTCCAATGCTGGAAGCGATCATTGTGGACATCACGGGTCAGAAATTGAGGAGCATCCATACCGATATCAGCATGATCACAGGTGAGCGGGTGATCATCTTCGCTCTACACGGACTCCCGCAGTTCAGAGCGGGCGACGAATAGGGCCCCCGCATACCATATCGCACATCAGACGCAGGGATCGCGGGAGCGAATCCTTTTCCCTTGGAAATGTCCTTGACAAACGAAGTCGTCCGCTATAATATAGTTGATGAATTTATGTCATTAAGCGATCAGGCAGATTGACGGGGGGTCGCAAAAGCGACCTGCCAAAGAATACGCCGGTAACAGTGCGCGGACCAGCGGCTGTTGCCGGTTTTTTTTGCCTGCCTCCGGCTGAAGTGCGTTGAGCGCAGCCCTTGGGGGGCCTTCAAATCACAGGACATGGCGTATTCCAGGTTCGGGTGTTGATCAATCAGGTCCAGCTCTTGCACGGGATATGCCCGAGGGCTGTGCCTTACCGGATCAAAACGGCTTGGTTTGACGCAAGCCCCGTTTGATGAAAATACGGCATGATACAATCGGAAACCTTTTTGATAAGGAACATCGCATGGACATCAAAGGGATCCTCGCCAAGATCGAGAATGGTGCTGTACCTCAGGTGAACAAGGTCGCCGTGGCTTATTCGGGCGGCCTCGACTCGACGCTCGCCATCGAGATGCTGCGCAGGAAATACAAGGCCAGGGAGATCGTCCCGATCAGTGTCGATGTGGGCCAGGGCGCGGACGAGATCACCGAAGCCCGGCGCAAGGCCGGGATCATGAAGTTCGAGATGGTCCTGGTCGATGCCAAGCGCGAATTCGCGGACGAGTGGCTCCCCCGAGCCATCCGCGCCAATTCCGATTACAACGGCTACCCCGTCTCGACCTCCATGACGCGCCAGCTCGTCGCGCGGATCGTCGCGCAGGAAGGCGCGAAACGCGGCTGTGACGCGGTCATGGAGGGGTCGACCGGCAAAGGCAACGATCAGTACCGGATGCACAACACATTCAAGCTCTTCGCGCCGCATATGGAGGTGCTTGCCTTCGTCCGCGACTTCGACCTCACGCGGAAGGAGGAGGAGCTCCTTTGCGAGGAATGGAAGGTGCCCACCTACGAACAGATTACAGGCGGAGATGACAAGACGATGTGGTGCCGTTCGATCGCCTCCGGCGCCGTGGACCTCAACCAGGAACTTCCCGCGGATATCTGGCAGTGGCTCGTACCGCCCCGCCAAGCGTCCGAGAAGGGCGAGACCGTGGCGCTTCGCTTCGTCGAGGGTCTTCCCGTTGCACTTAACGGACGGGAAATGCCCCTCGACGAGCTCATCATCGCGCTCAATGCGATCGCCGGCCGGAACGGGATAGGGTACATCGACATGTTCGAGGATGGGATCATGGACCTCAAGAGCCGCGAGATATACGAGGCGCCCGCGGCGCATGTCATCCTCAAACTGCATCGTGACCTCGAACAGCAGTGCCTCCCGAAGGAGGAGATCCAGTTCAAGAAGACGATCGATGCCAAGTGGGCGTACATGGTCTACCATGGCGAGTGGTACCATCCGCTCAAGAACGATCTGGACGCCTTCATCGCCCAATCGCAAAAGCCGGTGAACGGCACATTTGAAGCGGACCTCTACAAAGGCAACATCACCATCACCAGGCGCGAATCGAAGACCTCGCTCTTCTCACCGGAGATCCGTTCGATCAAGTCCCGCGGGTTCGACCAGCGTTGGAGTGTCAATGCCGCCAAGATCCGCGGATTGCCGTTCGAGATTCTCGCCAAGCGTCAACGGGCGATGGACACCCCGGAATGATGAAGTACGACCTGAACCGACCGATCGCACCAAGCCCGGCTGGATGCATGTATCCCCCTCCCCGGGCTTTGCCGATACCGCCGTGCGGATGGGCAGGAAGACCGTTGTCACGGGTTGGATGACATCAACCGTCCTGTTGTTTAACAAGGAAGCCACATGAACCCGCTCGCAAAGGAATTGAACGAAACGCTTGAACACGCCGCTCCCGAGGTCTACAGGGTACTCTCGAAGCTCGGCCGGGAACTCTACTTCCCCAAGGGCATACTCACGCAGACCGCCGAGGCCAAGCACAAAGCGCACCGCTTGAACGCCACGATCGGCATAGCCAAGGAGAATGGCGAGGCCATGCACCTGAAATCGGTCATGCTGAACTTCGCCGGGCTCCAACCGGACAGCGTGCTTCCCTATGCCTCATCATACGGGCTCCAGGAACTGCGCATCCTATGGAGCAAGGACCTTATCCGGAAAAACCCCTCGCTCAAAGACAAGTCCATCAGCCTCCCCATCGTAACAAATGGCGTGACGCATGGGTTGAGCATCGTCGGGGACTTGTTCGTGGAGCCCGGGGATGCCGTTCTCTTACCCGACAAGGTCTGGGGCAACTACAACATGACCTATGGCGTCCGCAGGGAAGCGGACCTCCTGAAATACAGGTTCTTCAATGAGGCCGGGGGATTCGATGTCGCCGGCCTGCGCCGCACGCTCCTTGAGCACGCGGGGCGGGGCAAGCTCGTGATCGTACTCAACTTCCCCAATAATCCAACGGGGTACTCCGTGACCCGGGATGAGGCCGATGGTATCGCCAGGGTACTCCTCGATGCCGCCGAGGCCGGGTGCAATATTGTTGCTGTTTGCGATGATGCCTACTTCGGCCTGTTTTACGACGATGAATGCCTGAAGGAATCCCTGTTCTGCCGGCTGGCCGGTCTCCACAAGCGGGTGCTGGCCATCAAGCTGGACGGCGCAACGAAGGAGGACTTTGTCTGGGGGTTCAGGGTCGGGTTCATCACCCTGGCCGCCTCGCCTGCGGCGGGCGTGCATGAGGCCCTGGAAAAGAAGATCGGCGGCGCGGTCCGGGGGGCCATCTCCAACTGCCCGCTCGTATCCCAGACCATAGTGCTCCGGGCGATGTCCACCGCCTCGTACGAGGATGAAAAGAAAGCCAAATTCGACATACTCCGATCGAGGGCGCTCAAGGTACGGGAAGTCCTTGCCCAGGAACGCTACGCCGAGGCGTGGACGCCCTACCCCTTCAATGCGGGTTATTTCATGTGCCTCCGGATGAAATCGGTCAACGCGGAAGAATTCCGTGTGCGGCTTCTCGACCAATACGGGATCGGCGTGATCTCCGTGGGGGACACGGACATCCGGGTGGCGTTCTCCTGCGTGGAAGAAAGAGACATACCCGATCTGTTCGATGTGATGTTCCAGTGTGCCCGTGAGATGACACAGCGGAAAAGATGACATACAATGGCTGGGAACCCGATCCGGCCCGCGCCAGGACGGATCCGCCTGCGAACCAAGGCGGGCTCAACACCGCCCCAGTGTCTTTAGTTTGTATATCCAGGAGATCCATTTTAAAAGGAGGCCTAAGCAATGGTTACCGCATTCATTCTGATCGGCACTAAAAAGGGCACCGGGACCCTGACCGCTGAGGCGCTCACGCAAGTGGACGGTGTGGCCGAAGTTCACATCACGGCAGGGGGCCTCGACCTCCTTGCGGTCATCCGCGTTAAGACGCATGAGCAGTTGGCGGAAATCGTCACGGGCTGCATGCCCAAGATGGAGAACATCGAGCGCACGCAAACGATGATCTCCTTCAAGGGATTCTCAAGACACAATCTTGAGAAGCTGTTCTCGACCTGAAGGTACCTGTACATGCAAGGAAGAAAGCTGATGCCGGGACGCACCGTTGGCTCGCCCTTCAAGGCCACCGCAAGCGGCGGGGCATACCAGAAGCCACGGCCCGGACGGGTCCGCCCTGTCACACAGCCCTCGTGCTGCCGGACCATCTGATGGCCCACCATGGTGGCCAAGCGATCAAAGACAGGATTGCCGCCGGCGGCAGATGACATGCAGGGAACCCGCCCAACACCGGCTGTATTCCTGGACCGGGATGGGACGCTCATCGAGGATCGGGGATATCTTTCCGAGCCCCGCCAGGTGGTTTTCTACCCGGAGACGATACACGCCCTGCGGAAACTGCAGGCACACTTCCTTCTATTCATCGTTACAAATCAGAGTGGTATTTCACAGGGTGTTCTCCGACCAGAGGATGTGGCGCGAGTACATGCCTGCCTGGTGCAGTATTTGAAGGATGAAGGCGTCACCATTCGCCAGGTTTACTCTTGCCCGCACGCTCGCGAGGATGGTTGCGCCTGTAGGAAACCCAACCCGTTCTTTCTGCTCCAAGCGGCCTGCGATCACGGCGTTGATTTAAGCCGCTCTTTCGTGATCGGCGATCATCCCGCCGACATCGCGTGTGCGGCCAACGCAGGGGCCCGGGGGATTTATGTCCTTTCCGGGCATGGAGCCAAGCACCGCAACGAACTGGCGGTCCCCTGCGAAGTTACGGAAGGGATATCCGATGCGGCCGATGCCGTCCTTTGTGCGCGGGCGGCGGAAGTTCTCCGGCATGGAGGGATCGTCGCGTTCCCGACAGAAACCGTCTATGGCCTTGGAGCGGATGCCTTGGACAGGATCGCCGTCCGCAGGATATTTGATGTCAAAGGTCGGCCGAGAACACACCCGCTTATTGTTCATTTGGAATCGAGTGCAATGCTTGGTGAATGGGCAGTGGAAGTCCCGGATATCGCTGTCCGCCTGGCGGAGCATTTCTGGCCAGGGCCGCTTACCATTATTTTGAAGCGATCCACCAAGGTGCCCGACGAGGTCACGGGCAGTCAGGAGACGATTGGCATTCGTGTGCCTTCCCACTCCCTGGCGCAGCGTCTGCTCAAAGAATTCGGTGGTGGCCTTGCCGCCCCGTCAGCCAACCGATTCGGCAGAGTAAGCCCCACAACGGCGGAACATGTCCTGAATGATCTTGGCTCCGATGTGGATTTCATACTGGATGGGGGTCCATGTAAGATTGGCATTGAGTCAACGATAGTAGACCTTTCCGCAGGGAGCCCCGTCATTCTCCGGCCGGGTGGGGTGCCCCAAGAGGACCTTGAAGATTTTCTCGGCCAAACCGTGCCCATAGGCCAGACCGGCATGCGCGCGCCAGGGGCGCATGCCTCCCATTACGCACCGCACGCAGAAGTACGAATTGTGTCACCAGGTCAAGTCGAACAACTTGCCGCCAGGCTTTCAGCGCACGGGGTGCGGACCGAGATTCTGCAACCGGAAGCCCAAACGCTGTATTCCGCCCTCCGCGAAGCCGATCGGCGGAATGTTGAGGTCATCATTGTCCCGTGTCCCTCCGAGACGGGGTTGGGACTCGCGGTCGCGGACCGCTTGAGGAAGGCATCGGAACCCCGCCTGGCGTTACAGCGATGAACGACATTCTAATCTCTGTTTCCCGGGAGGCCGATATCCTGCCTCAATGGCGCGATACGCCGGTGGGTGAACTTCTGCGGTATCACAACCTTCGAGAACCGCATCGCGAATACCGCCGGGCGGAGATCCTGATCGGGATGTGCATGGATAATCGCAATATGCTCAGGATCCCCGACAACTTCGCGTACATCATTCGGGCGGGCGGAGCAAACCTCAGCCGGATGGAATTCAAGGTGTCATTCGCAATCGCCATCGGGGGTGTCCGGACCATCTGCCTGATAGGACACAGTGATTGTGGGATGGTGGGCCTCGCATCGCGGCGGCAGGCTTTCATTGATGGCCTGATCCTCAACGGCGGATGGACCCTTGAGGCGGCGACTGCACATTTCGATCAGCATGTATCGGAGTTCGGGATCAGTGACGCGGCGGACTTTGTACGGATAAAAGCCGCCATGTTGCGCCAGCGATACCCGAAGGTTGTCGTCGCACCGCTCTTTTATACCGTCGAGGATGGCTTGCTCCATCATATCCGTGAGGCGTAAAGTGGCCATCTGAACGGGCAAGGGTCAGCTTCGACGGAGCGACCGGAAACCGCGAGGCGTTACTCATCTCCATCATAAATAATCTCCAGGCAAATTTGGGTTTTTTATTCCGCAGTGTTGTTGCCACCCCTGTCCTTGAAGGAAGAGGTGAGTATGAGGGTGAAATAGGATTTGCCGTGGCCGTTTCCGGCCACGGGCCCTACCAATAGATGTTCTCAGGATGGTAGAACATGTATCCCAGCGTGAGCTGTTCCTTGGGCCGGGATTCGAGGCTCATGTCGCCCATCAGGATGTTGGCGCAATCGGGCCGCGCCTCGCCCTGGTGGGGCCATTCCTTGACCAGACGCCCCTCGTTGGGCGCGGGCCGCAGGGCGGAACAGAAGTCGAAGACCAGCTCCACGCGGCGGTCGATGTTGGTGACGGTCACCGGCACGGGTTTGACGAACTTGGCCATGGACCAGACGCTCGGGTTGCCGACATAGAAATATCCCAAGGGGAACTCATCGGGACTGTTCCAGTCGAGGCTCGGGATATGCTTCATCCACGAGGCGGGGGTGCGCTTGGGCTGGTGCAGGGCGGGGCAGTACCAGACCTGGGGGCCGATGGAAAGGTCCTGCATGAACCGGTCGACCACCGTGCCGATGTTGAATTTGAATGTGCCGGGGTTGTCCGAATTGCCCTGGGGCAGGTGCCCACGGCTGTCGCCGGCATACGCCTGGCAGATCAGCGCCACCTGGCGCAGGTTCGACGCGCACACCACCCGCAGGGCGTTGCCCCGCGCGCCGGTGATCACCGGGAAGAGAAAAGCCACCAGCAGGCAGATGATGGCCACCACCACCAGGAGCTCGATGCGCGGGCCCTAAAGCAAGCGGCGGGACGGTCATTATATGCACATTTGTTCAGTATCAAGGAGAAAACACACGGATTTGTGTCGCGGAGGGATTATGACGGGCGGTTCGTGAACCGCCCCTACCGGGGAAGGAGGGCGCAGCAAGCTACGCCCCTACCGGATAAGAGGGCAGGCCCGGGGGCCTGCCCCTACGACAGGAACTGACAGGGCGACCAACCGGTCGCCCCTACGGATTTCCGCGTTCATCGGCGATGCGACCGGGCGTTACGCGCAATGACGACCCGGGCACGGCCCCTCGACTGGACTCGGGGTTCAAAGCCTCTCGACTGCGCTCGAGGTTCAAAACAACATGCCGTGCCCCTGCATATGAGGAACAGAGACGGGCGGTTCGCGAACCGCCCCTACCGGATAAGACGGGTGGGCACCCCGATGCGTCCGCACTGCGGTCGATCGGGATAAATTCAAGCCCGCCCCTGCTACACAGGACGGATGACCTTGACATTGGAATCTACATCTAAACCGTGGTTTTCCGCCACCCGGCTCAGCGGCATGTCCCGGCATTCCTTCCCGATCCGCTCCTCAAAACGCTTGGTGAAGCGATGTGACGGGGCCGGCCAGGCGAGGGTCTCCTGCCTCACGGCCTGGCATTTCGGACAATCGACCCGGCGATATTCGAATTCCAGGTAGATCCGGCTGGTACAGGCGCCCACATCCCGCACGATATGCCGGCGCTTGTCCCGGTACCCCACCACGGAGTGCCCACAGGTGGAACAAACCGTTTTTTTTGGCGTCGACGCAAGGTCACTACCCATGCGTCCGTATCCCACAGGTGCGGCTTGAGCTGAGCCAAGGCTCTAAACCCGGGGATGGCGTACGGCTCCTTGAGTGTCATCTTCGTCTTCATGGCCCTATACTCTATCGGTCATCCTTGCCGTGTCAAGTTTTCAAAGACCGTTTTCATTCGAGAAATGACCGCTTTTCCTGCACAAGAAACCCAGAAGAGCCATATTTCCAATGGCTCCGCCGGAAATGGAAGCGTTCGCGTTTGAGGTGCATCGCCTTCACCGGGATGCGCATGGCAAGGAGCAGGCCGCCCGCCAGCATGAGGCCGGCCAGGGCGAATATTATCCGGTACCCGCCGAAAGCGCCGGCCCGCCACCTCAGGGCGGCCATGCCGAAAAACACGACCGGGACCAGAAAATTGCCGAGGAGCCCGCCGGCGCTGTCGAGACTTCCGGCCGTGCCCATGGCCAGCCCCTCTTTGCCCGGCCGGGCCATGTGGAGCGCCACCGACCGCCGCACGGGCATCATCACATGCTCGCCGACGACCAGAGCACGATCATGGCGATGGCCGGATAGCGCATCTCGCCCAGCTACAGGAGACCCACCACACCCGCCAGGCCGGCGGCCATGGCGATCCGCAGGATGCCGATCTCGCACAGATTGGCCATCAGGGCCACGATGAAGATGAGCAGAAGGCCGGGCAGTTCGCGCGGGAACTCCACCATGCCCCGTTCGAGCTGGTCGATCTTCAGGACATCATGGAGGTAAGTGCCCGTAAATAAATAACCTATCCATTTCGCGTGCGGTGCAGAGTGATGGTTTGACAAACAGGTCAGGCACTGCCGCATCATTAAAGAGGTATAGCTGCCATGGTTGGCCCCCGCCACCAAACCCCGCACGCCC
>JBDREB010000188.1:0-3241 GCA_043820325.1 Planctomycetota bacterium
GGGCGGGTTTCAAACCCGCCCCTACACGGTTGACATCCGGATGTTCCCCGTACAATCACCTGTGGGTCGAAAAAAGTGCCAAACCTTTTTCCGAAAAACATGACCGGTTACGGATAGGGATCAGGAAATCTGAAATGGCGAAATCGGCAACCGAGCCCAGTTCCAATGGCATGATCGACCTCCTTACGCAACAGGCGCGCGGCCGAGCGCCGCGTCGAACATGGCCATGATGTTGGCCGGCGGGGTGCCCGCCTGGATGGCGTGCGACGGGCCCAGGATGTACCCGCCGCCCTTGCCGAGAACGCGCATAAGGCGGGTGGTCTCCGCGGCCACATCCTCCGGCGTGCCGAAGGGCAGGGTCTTCTGCACGCTCACCCCCCCTTCAAAACACAGGTCGCGGCCGTAGAGTTCCTTGAGCCCCACGGGGTCCATACCCGCGGCGTCGAACTGCAGGGCCTGGAGGATGTCGATCCCCATGTCGATCAGGCCGGGGACCGCTTCCATGACCGCGCCATCGGAATGGTAGATCACCCGCGCGCCGAATTCATGGATGGCCCGGTTCAGCCGGACATGGCAGGGTTTGATGAATTCCTCCCACATGGCCAGCAACATAAGAAGCCCGTTCTGGCTGTAACTCGATGCGCCGTAACTTACCGCCTGCCGCCGGACGCCCCAGATGTCCGTGTCGGCGGCCAGCGCCGCGCCGGCGTACTGCGGCCCCACTCCCGCGATGTCGAGCGTCGCATCAAGGAACGCGTCCAGGTCGAGACCGCGCTCCCGGCGCAGGCGGTCGGCGAACTCCCGGCGCGCCGGTTCGTTGATCCCCGAACAGACCATGGCGATGGGGATGCGGTCCGTCTCCTTGTGCGCCAGCGCCAGAAGGACGCGCTCTCGGCCGGTGAGGATGGGTCGTTTGGTCATGGCGCTGTCTTGCGCTCTTCAGGCGGCTTGTGGGCCTGGAAGCTCCGATAGAGAAGCAGGTCGTACCCGATCTTCAATCCGCCGGCAATGAAGAACGGTGCACTGACAAGGCCCGGAACGGCCAGGCAGAGGCCGCTCAAAACCGGGGAAACGGCGGCGCCGATCGACCGGGCGATGGCCGTCACGCCCGAGGCGGCCGAACGCTCGTCGGGTGCCACCACGGCCATCACATACGATTGCCGCGTGGGCACATCCATCTGGGAGATGCTATACCTGATCCACAGCAGGCCGATGGCCGGCGGCAGGTTGGGCATGAACGGTACCATTATGAGCAGGATGTTGGACGGGATATGGGTGAAAACCATGGTGTTGATCAGTCCGAACTTCGCCGCGATCCGCGCCGCCAGCAGGGCCGAGATGCCGGCCAGGATATTGGCGCCGAAAAAGATATTACCCAGGGTCTTGTCGTCCACGCCGAACTTGACGAAGAACCAGTAGGCCATGATGGATTGGATGACGAACCCGCCGCCGAAGGCATCGAGCGCGAAGAGGCCGGAAAGTTTCAGCACGATCCCCTTCGACTTGTGCAGGCCGAGGGTCTTTTTCACGACCGCGTCGCCGGGTGTGACCTCCACGGCCGGGGAAAGGAACCGGAACATGACAGCCAGGATGACGCCGCCGGCCGCGTACCCCGCCAGCACGACCCGGTAGGATACGGGCACGGACATATCGTTGGCCTGTAAAAGCTGCGGCAGCCATCCGCCGGCCAGCGACCCGGCCGCGGTGGCGAAGGAACCGACCAGGTTGTACCAGGCGAATACATGCGTGCGGTGTTCGTCGGGCAGAAGATGGGAAAGCGCCGCCTGCTCGATCGACAAAAACGGCCCGATCTCGTTGCCGCTCGGACTGATGACGCCGATGATGGCGGCGATTACCAGGAGGATGAAGTTGTCCGTGGCCAGGAATGCCACGCCCGCCAGCACCATGAGCACCGCGCCGATAAAAAGCATGTTGCGCCGGCCGATGCGGTCGGCGACCGTGGTGAGCCAGAGGGTGATGGCCGCGTCGCCGGCCAGCGTCAGCGAAAAGAGAAGGCCGACTTCAGTTTCGCTCAACCCCACCTGCACTAGGTAGAGGGCCAGGATGACCGACAGGAAACCGTAGGCGAAAAGCCGCGTGATCCGCGTGGCGAACAGGAGGCCCACATCGAGCTGAGGACGCATCATAGGTGTTCTTCCTTGCGAAAAAAGCATAGTAGCGTGGATGCACGGGAAGTCAAGGGTATTTGGAGAATCGGCTGTCGACATTCGGGTCCGCGGTTTGACCGATGTATTGTAGCTGCAGGGCTTGTCCCTGCCTCTTGCAGGCAACCGCAAGGGTTGCAGCTACAGGATAATTCAGACCATGGGATCGGAGACTGCGCTTTTAACTTGCCAATCCAAGCCTTGGCGGTACAATAACCACCGCACCAATAATCAAGGAATCCATACATGTCGTATTCCGACGGCTGGGCGGCCCTGAACCTGGAGATGCCGCCGCGCGTGCCCCGCACCGAGTATTCGGTCGCCGGGCACTGGGAATTGATCCGCGCCGTGACCGGCATCCCCGTGACGGCCGACAGCCCGGCCGAAGTCCGCGAGCGCGCCCAGAAGGCCTTTGTGGGGCACAGGGGCTGGAATTACGACATGAACTGGAGCATCCTGATCAGCGCCGGGGAGTTCGGCGATCTGCGCACGGACATGGGCCATGCGGTTTACGATGCCGGCGGCGGTGATTTCCGCACCACGGTCCACTGCCCGTTCACAACGCCCGAGGAAGTGCTCGCCTTCGACCCGGTCGCAGCCTACGGACAGAAGGACCGCGCCGTACTGGTGAAACGCTTCGAGGATCATTATCGCGCCAACCGCGCCTGTTTTCCCGACCTGGTGAGCATGACCGGCATCTACACCACGGTCATATCCGGGCTCATCGACATCTTCGGCTGGGAGATGCTCCTCCTCGCCGCGGGCACCGATCTGGCCGGGTTCGGCAAGGTCGCCGACCGGTACGCCCGGTGGATCCAGCAGTATTTCGACGCCCTGGCCGCGGCCGATGTGCCGGTGGTGATGGTGCACGACGACATCGTGTGGACCAGCGGCCCCTTCCTGCCGCCCGACTGGTACCGGGCCCATGTCTTCCCCCATTAGTGCCCGTAAATAAATAACCTATCCATTTCGCGTGCGGTGCAGAGTGATGGTTTGACAAACAGGTCAGGCACTGCCGCATCATTAAAGAGGTATAGCTGCCATGGTTGGCCCCCGCCACCAAACCCCGCACGCCC
>JBDREB010000189.1:0-10832 GCA_043820325.1 Planctomycetota bacterium
GTGCGGGGTTTGGTGGCGGGGGCCAACCATGGCAGCTATACCTCTTTAATGATGCGGCAGTGCCTGACCTGTTTGTCAAACCATCACTCTGCACCGCACGCGAAATGGATAGGTTATTTATTTACGGGCACTAAGGGCCAGAGCGGCGTGGGACCTGGCGATGTTGCGGCCCAGCAGGTCGGCGATCTTTTGCGGATGCAGTTGCGCCTTCTTTTTCGACGGGTCGACATAATCCAGGATGTACTGCAGCAGGTCCGGTGACGCGACCCTGGCCGGCAGTCTCTTCTGCACCATTTTGTTTGTTACTTGGTTTTTGCGGCGATCATGGTTTTTCTCCGCGTATTAAGCTCTTATAAGCCTATTTGACGCATGCCATCATTGCGCCACAGGGTGAGAGACAGCCGCGGGCTGAAGCCGCGCGGCTACCGCATGAAGAGAGACGGATAAAAGAACGGGGGCGGGTCGGCCCGCCCCCGTATATGATCGGTGGATGCAGGATCAGATCATGGCTTTGAGCCTGGCGCAGGTCGACTCGGCATCCGTGATGTTCTTGTTGAGACTCTTGACGAAGGAGTTGCCCTCGAACGAGCCGCGCACGGCCGCGAAATCGGCGTCGGCGTTGCCGTCGATGCCGAACCCGGTGCGCACGGTGCCTTCGAATTCCTTGCTGGCGTCGCCAATGACCATCTTGAAGAGCTTGACGGACGACTTCCGCCACTGGTCCATGAAGGCGGCCAGTTTTTCGCCCGTCTCGGCGGCCAGGGCCGTGCCGGTGGTCTTCTGGTAGGTCGCCAAGACCCAGTTCCATTCGTCAGCCCGGTAGGCGGCGTGGATGGCGGCCAGCCCCTCCTGGACCTTGACCAGTGTGTCACGCTTGCCGGAGACGATCTCGGCGATGAACGCGTCCAGGCGCGGCTTGGTGCAGAGGAGGCCGCAGACATCGACCCATTCCTCCGTGCCGGTGCCGCCCTTGGGGTCGGGCTTGAAAACATCCTTGAGCTTCTTGGCTTTCTGCTCGTCGACCCGCCGGATCACCGCGTCGCCGAAATATTTGTCCAGCGCCATGCGGTAGTACCGTTTGCAGGTCTTAAGGAGGAGCCGCTTGATGGAGATGCCGTTGTAGGTGACGAACTCCTGGTCCCGGGTGGCCTTCTCGGCCAGTTCGCCCAGGATCCGCTCGCCGTTCTGCATCTTCTGCGCGGTATAGGGGGAGAGGACATCGAATATGATCAGGTCGAACTTGTCGGCGTTGGTGCGGCGGTCGCGCGCCGGCCACTTGGCGCCGTCGCGCATGGTGCCCACGGTGAAGAAGTTCATGCCGGGGGTGATCACCGAGCGGCCGTCGTCGTCGCTGATGTAGGAGAACGGCAGGTCGGCCGTGTCGAAGTTGGCGTAGTGCTTGCCGATCACGGCCGTGAAGGCGCCCACCCGCGAGGGCCACAGGAGGTAGGAGAAGGAGCCGGTCTTGCACCCGCGCTCCAAAGTGCCCTGGTGCAGGGGGCCGAGCTTGTACATGTGGTTGGACTGGTTGGTGCCGCTGCCGGCGTTGTAGAAGGAGAAAAGGCCGGCGATGAGCAGGGTGGACCGGTGGTGGGTCACGGTGTAGGGGCCGGCGAAGATGGAGCAGGCCTCGGAGTGGAACCCCTCGCAGTTGGCGAAAAAGACGGAGTTCTCGGCCGAGAACTGCTTGCCCATGCGCACGCCTTCGCCCACAAGGACGCCGTGGAGCAGGGCCTGGTCGCTGACTTTGGCCCCCTTCTGCACGATGAACCCCTTGGCCGTGACGCCGTTCTCGATGGTGACGGCCGCCTTCTCCTCGGAGACGATGGTGCCGTTCTCCAGAGAGGCCACGCCGTTCAGCACGGCATAGGGGCCGATGTTGACATTGGTGAGCTTGCCCGAGTTCAGGACCTGGGCCCGCAGGCCGATGCGGCCGCGGCCGCTCTTTCTGGAGGCGGCGAACGCCCTGGCCATGCCGTCGAGCTTCGCCACCAGCTCCTTGTTGTGGCGGTAGAGCACGGTCAGGTAGGCGGTCTGGGCGCTGGTAAGCTCGGTGATGCGCAGTTCGCGGCCGCCGCCCTCGTTCAGCACGGCCAGTTCCTCGCCGTTGCCGAAGGAGGATTCGCCCGTGCAGGCGATGCGGCCGGTGTTGACGATGATGACCTCGTCCTCGATGTCCATGTTCATGATGCCGGCGCCGATATTGCGGATGTGGCAGTTGTTGCCGACCGTGACATTGATGAGCGTGGCGCCGGAGATGAGGGCCTCGGCGGGCAGGCCGTCGACGGTCTTCCACTCGCCGCGCAGACTGCCGATGCGTATCGTGCCTTTGAAGGTGGTGTTGAGGACCAGGCGGGCGTCAAAACCCTCGGTCACCTGGACATTTTTCCAGTCGTCGGCGCGGCAGCCGTTGGCGGCGAGGGTTTTGATGTCGGCCTCGGTCAGGGGTTTGTACGATGGGGCCATGCGTTGGGACTCCTTCGGGTATAACAGGGGCCGCGGGCGGCGCCCGGGTGGATCGCACCCCGGGCGCCGCGTCGCGGAAAAAGCGGGTTTCAGCCTTTGAGGACCTTGTCGATGAAATCGGCCGCGTTCTTGACGGTCTTGACGGAAAGGGCCTCGTCCTCGTCCATTTCGATATCGAATTCCTCCTCGAAGGAGGCCACGAGCTCGATCGACTGGATCGACTCGGCGCCCAGGTCCTCAACGAACCGGGCGTTCTCGGTCACCTTGGCGATGTCGACTTTCAAGAGCTCGGCCGTCACCTTCTTCACGCGGTCCATGGTGCTTGCCATTTTCTTCTCCTTTTACTTGCACTGCTGGGCGCGCACGGCGGTGATGGCCGTCACGCCCACGATGTCGTCGACCACCGCACCGCGCGAGAGGTCGTTCACGGGCCGGTTGAAACCGACCAGGATCGGTCCCAGGGCGAGGGCCCCGGCCAGGTACTGGGTGAGCTTGTAGGCGATGTTGCCCGCGTCGAGGTCCGGAAAGATGAGCACATTGGCCTTGCCGGCCACGCTCGACTCCTTGACCTTCTTGGCGGCGACACGCGGAACGAGGGCCGCATCGCCCTGGAGTTCCCCGTCCACATCGAACTCGGGCTTCATCGCATGGGCGATGGCCACGGCCTGGGTCACTTTGTCCACATCGGCATGGCTGGCCGAACCCTTGGTCGAGCAGGACAGGTAGGCGACCTTGGGCGTGATGCCCAGAAGGCCGCCCGCGTCACGGCCCACGATCACACCCGAGACGCCCAGCTGTTTGGCGCTGGGCTGGATGTTGACCGCGCAGTCCGCGAACACGAAGGGCTTGTCCTTCTCGCCCATGAATTCGGGCACGACCATGACGAAGTAACTGGTGGCCGTATCCACCCCGGGCGCGAGCCCGATGGTGAGACCCGCGGCCTGGATGACCGCGGCCGTGGTGTTGGCTGCGCCCGCGACCATGCCGTCCGCGTGCCCCTCGCGCACCAGCATGCCGCCGAAAAGGAGCGGCTTGCGGACGAGTTTTTTGGCGATCACGGGCTTCACATCGCGGGCAACGGCGTAGGCCGCGGCAAAAGCATCGAGCAGGGGATCGTTCTCGGGATCATGGATCGGTATGCCCGTGAGGTCCACGCCGGCCTTGGCGGCCACGGCCTTCACCTCGTCGGGTTTCCCGCACAGGATGGGCCTGGCGATCCCGAGGTCCCGGGCCTTGGCCGCCGTGGCGACCAGGCGCTCGTCGAGCCCTTCCGGGAAGACGATGCGCATGACCTTCCCGCGGGCCCGGTCGTAGAGTTTCTGCAAAAGCGGGTTCATGGACCTCCCCTTCACGACTTGTACGAGCCCTTGAGCTTGGAAGCGGCGGCCTTGTCGATGATCACGGTGATGTTGTCATGGTTGCGCGACAGTGACGCGGGGCAGTTCTCCGAAACGGCGCCTTCGAGCATCGCGGCGATGGGGCCGGCCTTGTTGGCGCCGGAAGCGATCAGGACGATCTCCTTAGCCTCGTTGATGGAGCCGATGCCCATGGAGAGGGCCTGGCGGGGGACTTCCTTGTCGCTGGCGAAGTAGCGGGCGTTGGCCTGGATGGTGTTGGGCGTGAGGTCGACCACGCGGGTGCGCGAGTTCGCCGGGGAGCCGGGCTCGTTGAACGCGATATGGCCGTTGTTGCCGATGCCCAAAAGCTGGAGATCGACGCCGCCGGCCTTCTTGATCTCTTTCTCGTAAGCGGCGCACTCGGCGGCGGGGTTCTTGGCCAGGCCGTTCAGCACGCGGGTCTTGGCCTTGTCGATGTTCAGGTGGTTGAACAGCTTGTCGTTCATGAAAAAGCGGTAGGACTGGTCATGCGTGGGGGCCAGGCCCAGATACTCGTCCAGGTTGAAGGTGCGGACATGGGAAAAATCGAGCCCGTCGTCCTGGCATTTCTTGGCGAGCAGTTTGTACATGTCCTCGGGTGTGCCGCCGGTGGCCAGACCCAGGACGATGTTGGGCTTGGTACGGACGCGTTCCGCGAACAGGTCGGCGGCCTTCTGGCTCATTTGGGCTGCGGTTTCCGTGATGATGACCTTCATGACTGGCTCCTCTGGAAAAATGTCTCTAACCGAACAATGGCGCGAAGGCACGATCGCCCGCGCCGTACAATGCGGCCCTGTCCTTGAGCATCCCGGGCACGATCACGCCCGGGCAGGTATCGGTGACATTGGCACGGAAGGCATCGGCAATGACGCGGAAGAGCAGGCTCTCCTCGGCGATGTGCGCGCCGCCCACCACCACGGCGTCGGGTGCGAACACATTGGCGAGGTTGGAGGCGGCCCGGCCGATGAACTCCCCGGCCTTCTCCACCGCATTGCGGCAGACCCGGTCGCCCTCGGCCGCGGCGTTTAAAATGGAAGCCAGGGTGATGCCGCCGGCCGCGGATGCGACGCTCGTGGCCACCCCGCCGACGGCCGCCTCGCGCACCGCGCGCTCGATCTGCACGGGCGAAGCCACGCTTTCCAGACAGCCGTGCTTGCCGCAGTAGCACTGCGGACCCTCCGGGACGGCCGAGGTATGGCCCAGTTCGCCCGTGTGGGGCGTGGAACCGTAATAGACCCGGCCGTCGAAGACCGCGCCGCAGGCGATGCCCATGCCCAGGTGCACATAGATCAGGTTGCGGTGATTGCGGCCGATGCCGTAACGGTGTTCGCCCCGGACCGAGGCGTGAATGAGCGATTCCACGGCCGTGAACACACCGAAGCGGCGCTCGACCTCGGCTTTGAGCGGTACATCGCGCCAGGCTGAAAAATCGGGGAAGGAATGCGACACGCCGGTCGCCCGGTCAACGATGCCGCTGATGGCGATGCCGATCCCCTTCACCGGCCCGCCCTCCTTCAGGCCGGCCTCGATGCAGGCCATGATCGTCTCCAGCCCCTGTTGTACCGTGGCCGTGGCCGCGAAGGAACTCTCGTAGCAGTTCTGCTCCACAAGCGGCGAGCCGTCAAAAGCGAACCGGACCAGCCGGATGCCGCGGCGGGAGATCTTGAGCGCCAGCGCCTGGGCGTACGCGGGGTTCAGGCGGAGGAGGGCCGAACGTCGTCCACCCGTCGATTCGGTGAACCCGTCTTCAACGATCAACCCGGCCGTGAAAAGGTCCTTGATGTTCCGCGAAATAAGGGCGGGAGCCAGGTCGAACCGGGCCGAAAGCTCAGTCCGCGTGACCGGGCTTTTTTCATGGATGTATAGCAAGATGGCTTTATTGAGCATTGTTTATTGCGTATCTTATACTATCGTACAACATGTGGACTGTCGAGTCAACGATAAATCACAACTTAATTGACAATAGTAAAAATATACGACGCGTAATTAAAATGTCAAGAAAAATCCCCCGTCCCCTTCCGGATTGTTCACAAAACGGCTGTTTCAAGCAGGACAGTTAGGATTCATCAGTTTCAGGCCCGGGACACGGTTATATTTGGTGGAAGGTTCTGATACCCACCATAGGCGGGAGGGCCTTCTATTTGTCCCCGCTTAAACGCAATGCCGTTCACTTAAGCGCAGATTTCCTGATCCCGGCGGAAAATGCTTTGGCACTTTTTGGCGTCAGCCAGGCGCGTGAATCAACCATAGGCCGGTTTGGGTGGTTACCGTAGGGGCGGGTTTGAAACCCGCCCTTTATTGCCGTTGCGCGATTAGACGGGCGGGCGGGTTTCAAACCCGCCCCTACACGGTTGACATCCGGATGTTCCCCGCACAATCACCTGTGGGTCGGAAAAAGCGCCAAACCTTTTTCCGAAAAACATGCCCGGTTACGGATAGGGATCAGGAAATCTGAAGCGAGACGAAGCGACACCTTTCCTGTAGAGGATGTTGCGTTTCTTTGCGAAAGCTTCATCCACGGTCTTCGGCACAACGCGACTCTTGCCTTGCCTTACGCCCGGTCAGGCGTTACAATGTGTAGCGTCTGATTGACGGGAAAAGCGACATTGGGCCGGACGCGCGGCGGGGTTGAGCTTTGCCTGCAGACGCTTGATCTTTCCCACGATATCAGCGGCGGCAACAATGTCACTGACCACCGCGATGCAAGCGGTCCGGTGGGCGACAACATCGATATTCCCCTCATGTATGCCGCCGATCGCGACATAAGGGATACTGGCGTTGCGCCTTGCCCAGTCAAGATATGCCAAGCCGACCGGGGGCACCACATCTTCTTTGGTGTGCGTCTCGAAGATGGGTCCGACGCCGGCATAGTCCGCACCATCGGCCATGGCTTTTCGAAATTGGGCCGGTGAATGGGTGGACACGCCTATAAGGCGACCCGGACCGATGATGACACGCGCCGCCGGGACCGGTAAATCCTCCTGCCCAAGATGCACTCCGTCCGCCTTGACGAGCCGACACAGGTCGGCATGGTCGTTGACGATAAAAACCGCCTTGTACGCCCGGGTCAGTTCCCGAATCTTGAGACATTCACGGTATTGGACCCGCATCGCCTTTTTCTTTTCCCGGTATTGGATCACTTTTACCCCCGCCCGAAGCATGCACCTGACGACCGCTATGTTATCCCGGCCGCCCGACAGGCTTGCGGCGGTAATACAATAGATCCCGCCCTTGATCAGGGGTTGGAGGGCATCCCGTCTATTCATCGTGCAACACCATTCTCAAGACTTCATCGGCCTGCATGGCCGCCGCGGCCATGACTTTCGGTGCGAGGGGTTTGCAGATCTGGACCGATATTTCACCATCACCGATCACGGCGTAATGCCGGCCCCTGCGGACATGCAGGTTCTCGCAATCCCCGAATCCGGCGATCCCCGAGGCACAGACCACTGGCCGGCCGTGCTGGAGGCAGTTCTCGAATATCAGGCGTTTGGTCGCCGCTTGGTCCACGGCCTCCAGAACGATGTCAGCTTCCCCGATGATTTCCCGGATATTGTCTTCGGCGACACGAATGGCCCGCGTCACGATACGGGCGGCGGTGTTGATCCGGGATAATCCATCCCGCAATGCGGCGCATTTCAGCATGCCGCACTGCCCCGGATGGAACGCCTGCCGGTTCAGATTGGACAGCGCCACCAGGTCGAAATCGATGAGGACTATTTTTTCGAATCCGCAGCGGACCAGGGCTTGCGCCGCGTTGGAGCCCAGCCCCCCGCACCCGATGATCGTCAGCCTTGTCCGCTGTATCCGGGACAACTGATCGGGCGTAAAATAGCGCGCCAACATCGCGCGGAATCGGGTCATGGCAGCCCCCGCACCCAGTTCGTGAACTCCGGCCGGTAACCGCGGGCCCGGATCGACTGCCCGACCTGATCCGTGGTACGGGTGTCGGCCACTTCAAACTGCCCCGCCGTTGCCGCGGTTTCACCGTAGCCGCCAACCGTGGTCCGGGATCCCGCGGACATCCGGGTAATTCCCAGTCCGATCAGGTTGTCCCGCATATATGCGGACTCCCGCGTGGACAGGCTGATCCCCACCCGCGGCAGAAAGAGGCGCAGGGCGAGGATGTACCTGACCAATTCCGCGTCCCCCACCGCGACCGCCGGTTTGAATGCGCCTGCGGCGGGCCGCAGGCGCGGCACCGATAGGGACACCTCCGCATCCGGATACCTGTCCATGAGGTATCCGGCGTGCATGGCCGCCATAAATACATCTTCCGCCGGGTCGCCAAGACCGAGCAGCGCGCCGATGTTGATCGCTTTCACTCCCGCCTTCAGGGCCCGTTCGGGCGCCGACAGACGGAAATGGAAATCGCGTTTTTCTCCCGCCGGATGCAGTTGCCGGTAGAGACGCTCGTTGTAGGTCTCCTGGTATATGGTCACCCCGGTCAAACCCTTCGCGACCAGCCGCCCGTATTCCTCCTCGGTCATGGCATATACCTCGACGAGTATTTCCGCGAAGTATTTCCGCGCCGTTTCAATGGAACGCCCGATGTATTCGACCGGTGCCGCCGACTTGTCCCCGCCGGTAAGGATAAGGATGCTGTCAAATCCCATGCCCTTAAGCACGGCCATCTCATCGTCGATCTGCGCACCGGTCAACTGTTTCCTCGGCATGTGTTTGTTGGCCATCGAATAGCCGCAATACCGGCAATGGTTGGTGCAGTAATTCGATATGTACAGGGGCGCATACAGGAGGATGGCCCTTCCGAAATACCGGTCGGTCAGATCCCGGGATCTTTCCGCCATCTGTTCCAGCAGGACGGCGTCATCCGACTGGATCAGCCAGCGGAAGGTATCGGGACGCATCCCTTCCTGGTCCAGGACATCCCGTAATCCATCCGCGGTCGGGGGAGCCATCCCGGCGCCGGCGGAACAGGTCCGGGCCTGTTCCAGGTATTCATTGATCATGCGGCATGCTTTTAAGAAATCCGGTCAGTGGGGATGACGCGCGGGCGCGGTCATGCTCCACCGGCAGTCCCTGCTCATAGGCCAGCCGGCCGGCTTCCACGGCCCTGGCCATGGCAACCGTCATGGCGATGGGATCCCGGGCAACGGCGATCGCGGTGCTGATGAGCACCGCGTCCGCACCGAGTTCCATGGCGTGGGCGGCATGCGAAGGCCGGCCGATCCCCGCGTCGATGATCACCGGCACCCCGATCTCTTCGATGATCGGCCGCAACAGGGTTTCGCATGTAATGCCCTTGTTGGTGCCGATCAATGCCGCCAGCGGCATGACGGCGGCCACACCCACCTGCTCAAGCTTCCGGGCCGTGACCAGGTCCGGGCTGATATAGGCAAATACCGCGCATCCCTCGCGCACCAACGCCGCGGATGCCTGGATGGTGGCTTCGTTGTCCGGGAGCAAATATTTGCTGTCGGTTTCGATCTCCACCTTGATCCAATTCGATCCGGTTATTTCCCGGCCCGCCAGCGCGATCTTGACGGCTTCCTTGCTGTTGCGCGCACCGGAGGTGTTGACCATTATGACCGCATCCGGAGGAATGTGCTGTAGGATGTTTTCCACTGCACTTGACG
The DNA here is from genome assembly GCA_043820325.1 of Planctomycetota bacterium. Classification (GTDB taxonomy): domain Bacteria; phylum Planctomycetota; class JBDREB01; order JBDREB01; family JBDREB01; genus JBDREB01. The sequence continues at coordinate 9,440 of JBDREB010000189.1, forward strand.
GATTCATCCGTCGCACCGCAACGGTCAGCACTTCCACTCCGGATTGCGCCATCATCCCGGGAATCAGGGTGTAGGTCGCCAACTTGCCCGTGCCGATCAACAACCGGGATGTACATTTACGCCCCGCAAGTTCCCAACTCATTGTGCCACCTCCAATCCGGCATCAACCGCCGCCGACGAAACCCACGATCTCGACTTCATCCCCGTCTTTGATCGTGCAACCCGGCCAGCTCTTCCTGGGGATGACCACATCATTCACGATAACTGCGATCTGCTTGTCTTGCCGTTGGTATTTTTCGATCAGGTCTTCGAGACGGGAGATCAATTCGGTTTCCACACCATTTATCCGTATCATCCGATTCCTCCTGTACCTCTCGTGCCGCCCCATCCCAAAATAAAAAACCACCGCCCTGTGCAGACGATGGTTTGATGCATTCTTCTATCCTCCCTACGCCGGCATTATCCGGATCAGGTTCAATGGGTATGATCTCAAGCACATCCAAGCTTCCGCAATGGATGTACCACCCCTGTTAATATCAATCGAGTATTATCCCCCGATTATCGATTTGTCAAGCACTTTCCCCCGGATGATGATTACGGACATCTTGGCGATGGTCAGTCCTTCACTTTGACAGGTCATGCGGATCACCACATGGAGCACCTCTCCATCATCGGTCATTTCCGAAATATGGCCGATGGTCTTGACAGTCGACTGTTTCAGGAGATTGGCCGTACCCGGATCGAGGGCCATCACCCACTGGAGGAACCGGCCGAAGAACTTCTGGGCTGAATAACCCTTGATCTGCTCAAGCGTGTCGCCCTGGGCAAAGGATTTGAACGGGCCGCCATTCGCCCCCGCGGCGAATCCAGCTTCGATGACGGGAATCATCATTGCCCCGAACCTGGCGAGCTCGCCGCTGTGCATGCATTCGGTGAGGGCGGTCATGTCCCCTTCCTTGATCTTCTGGAAATAAAGAGAGACGATCTCCTCGGGCGTCGGGCTCTGCGCATGGACCCATACCTGATGGGCACCGAACCCCAAGGCGATTGCGATCACGCAAAGTATTAGCCGTTTCATATCCATACTCCTTGATGACAAATCCGTGCCCACGGCCCCCTTGCAAACGACAGGACTTGCGGATAACACTCAACACTTTATCATCCGCCCAATATCCGACAAACACCTTTTCATTATACCTCCCCGGCCGCGGAGGGCAAGGGGATTCCGATCCGCATGTCAAACCCTGCCGCCCCCTTAGTGCCCGTAAATAAATAACCTATCCATTTCGCGTGCGGTGCAGAGTGATGGTTTGACAAACAGGTCAGGCACTGCCGCATCATTAAAGAGGTATAGCTGCCATGGTTGGCCCCCGCCACCAAACCCCGCACGCCC
>JBDREB010000190.1:0-2614 GCA_043820325.1 Planctomycetota bacterium
GGACACATTTGGCTCTGACATCGTCAATCTCCTTGACAGCCCACGATCGGCAGCGACACCGCTGCTGTACGGTATGATACGCCTTCAGGCGTATCCATTATAACCGGCGCAGTCGCCATGTCAAGAACAATTTTGGAATTATTTGCACTTTTTGGCGGATTATTTGGAACTTAAGGCGACGCTATTCCCCATACACCCATTTTTTGCCGTTTTTCGTCCAAATGGGACTTGTTTGCGAGTCCGTTACCCTTTGCCGTGGGAAATATTGCGTTGTAGTATTAGCATTGATCATTTCCGAAAAATGACAAGTGCTAAATGATGAATTTGCAATTTGCAATGACTCCACCACAGCCGTAGCCCGCTTACGAAATCCTCCGCGGATCACAGCCCGGCCATGAACATGAAGGACTGGTCGGCGAACCCGGGCAGGTTCTCATGGCCGAAATCAGGATAGACCACGAGTTCCTTGCGGGACTTGATCCTGTTATACGCGGCGAACTGGGTCGAGGGCGGGCAGACCTGGTCCTGGAGGCCGATGCCCCACAGGATGCGGGCGCGGATGCGGGGCGCCAGATGCTGGACATCGACATACCCGAGCTTGGTGAAGATCGCGTCCTCCCGCTCGTGGAGGGGATCGAACTGCCGGAAGTAGGTGGCCAGCTCCTCGTAGGCGTTCTTAGCCAGGTCCATGTTCCACACCCGGCGATAGTCGCACAGGAACGGAAAGACCGGCGCGGCGCGCTTGATGCGCGGCTCGAGCGCGACGCAGGCCAGGGTCAGGCCGCCACCCTGGCTGCCGCCCATGGCACCCACGCGGGCGGGATCGACATCGTCCATTTCCATGACGATGCGCGCCAGTTGGGCTGTGTCGAGGTAGATCTGGCGGAAGAGGAGCTTGTCGGGCGTGTCATCGAGGCCGCGGATGATGTGGCCGCGGTAGGTGGTCCCCTTCGCGCCGCCCGGGTCCTCCGACAGGCCGCCCTGGCCGCGGCAGTCGAGCGCCGCCACGGTGAACCCCAGCGCCACGAAAGGCAGTTTGGACTGCCAGTCGCCGGCATTGCCGGTGTAACCGTGGAACATCACCACGGCTGGATGGCGTTTGACCGCTTTTTTCGGCCGCAGAAGCATGGCGTGCACGCGGGCGCCGCCCACACCGTAGAAATACAGGTCGAAGCATTCGGCATAGGGTGCCTCGAACGGCGCGGGCACGAGGTCGACCTTGGGATCGAGGGTGTGCATCTCACGCAGTCCCTCGTCCCAGAAGCGGTCAAAATCCTTGGGCCGGGGGTTGATGCCCTTGTAAGTCTTGAGCTTTTCCATCGGCATGTCGAACATGAGGGGCATGGTGCGTTCCTTATGTCAAGGGTGCGTGACCGGCAATGCCATTATGACCGACAATAAGTCTACCCCGCCGGCGCGAAAAGTCAATACCTGTATTGCCGTGCCTTCAGCTTCCATCGCTGGCCAGAGGTCCGGCAGTCTGTAATCCTGCATTTGAATGGTATACAGGTGGCCCCACCTGGATTGCCCGGTCAAGCCGGGCAATGACAGAGGGGGACTTTACCGCTGACTTTCGCCTGTTTTGTCATCCCCCGGCTTGACCGGGGGATCCAGTCGATGTATTTATTGGGGGGCAACCCTCCTAGGCCTCCCTTAAAAACGCGATGCCTGCGGCGATGCCCACCGCTGCATCAGGCAGTTCGTCGGGGTGCCACAGTTTTTCGTACTCGAACGAAAGGCAGCCATCCCATCCCGAGGCCCGCAAGGCGGTCAGGATCGCCCGCCAGGGCACGATCCCCGCACCCACGGGACAGGCCCGGCGCTTGCCTGCGGGGTCTACGAAATAGTCCTTGGCGTGTACATAAGCGATCATCCCCCGCTGGGCTTCCAGGGTGGTGCGCCAATCCTCAACCGTGTCGTGGAGCACATTGGCCGGGTCGTAGAGCGCCCGTACCGCGGCCATGTCCACCGCATCGACGAGCCGGCGCGTGGCCGTACCCGTGCGCGTGACCGAGCCGGGATGATTCTCCACGAGGATGACGATGCCCGAATCGGCCGCGTGCGTGCCGGCCGCTTGCAGGGCCGTGACCGCGCGCGTAAAGGCGTCTTCCGCGTCCTGTCCCGCCGCCGCCTCGCGGCCGCCGTAGGCGCGCACGAACCGGGCGCCCATCAGGGCGGCCACGGCGATCATGCGCCCCAAAAGTGCCTGCTGGGCGCCGGCCAGGGCCGGGTCGGCGCTGTTGATATCCCAGGCATATGGGGTGAGTGTGACCACGGGTGCGCCCGCATCGCGGGCCGCGGCCGCCACCGCGCGGGCCGCCGCATCGGATACGCCCGGATCGAACGGCCGGCCCGGCCGGCAGATGACCTCCGTGCCCGTGCACCCCAGTTCAGATTTCCTGATCCCTATCCGTAACCGGTCATGTTTTTCGGAAAAAGGTTTGGCACTTTTTTCGACCCACCGGTGATTGTACGGGGAACATCCGGATGTCAACCGTGTAGGGGCGGGTTTGAAACCCGCCCTCCCGTCTAATCGCGAAACGGCAATAAAGGGCGGGTTTCAAACCCGCCCCTACGGTAACCACCCAAACCGGCCTATGGTTGATTCACGCGC
>JBDREB010000191.1:0-6165 GCA_043820325.1 Planctomycetota bacterium
GGTAACCATGCTTCCTCGCAAGTCCTTGTAGCTGCGGGGCTTGACCCCGCCTCCGGATGGGCGACCGCAAGGGTCGCAGCTACGGGGAAAAGCGCGCACACAGTAGGATTGTGGACTTTTTGCGAGTCCGTCAATGCTCAATTTTCAATGTTCAAGGGAAGATGAAAGCCGGATTTAAATCCGAACTCGGACCTCCGACCTCTCTCTGTCTCCCGACCTGTGACTCTTACTGCTTTGTCGGTCTTGCAACGGGTTCGATGGTGAGAGGCAGGCGGCCGGCGGCGGCGGGGCGGTCGCCGATGGTGACGGCGTATTCAAATTCGGGGCGGGGATCGATCTTGCCGGGAGGGGTCAGTTCCAGTTCAAGGGTGATGGTGCCGGTGGAGCCGGGCATGACCAGGATCGCGGCCGGGAGGTCGGTGACTTTCCATGCCGTGGGGGGGCCTGTCATCGGCCGGATGAGGACGGTGAGGGGGTCGGCAAAGTTGTTGGGCATGACGAAGGCGTGGGTGAGTTTGAGGGGGGCTTCCCATTCGGGCGCGATGAGCCGGCATTCGAGCAGGCGGAGGAGGGTGTCGAGGTTCTTGAGCGTTCCGGCGGTGACGGTGTCGGGCGGGATGAGGTAGCCATCGGCGTCCATGGGCCGGATGGAGACGGCGTTGTCGCGGTATTCGATCTTCAAAAGGTGAGGGAAGTCGCCGGTGAAGGGGAGCTTGAAATCGCGGCATCCGGTCACGAAGGCCGGTGTGCGGTTGAGGTCTTCGATCCGGGCGTAATGGTCGCCGAGGAGAACATAGGCCACGGGATGGAGCACTTCGCCGATCTCCTCGATGAGCCTGGCCGGGAAGTTGCCGGAGAGGATGGCGATGGTGGGAAGAGAGAGGTCGGAGGCCGGAAGTCGGAGGTCTGAGATCGGAGGACGGAGATCGGAGGTCGGAGGACGGAGAGAGTCGAGGGGGAGTTGGGTTGCGCCTTCGGGCAGGACCAGGAACACGAGGTCCAGACCGCCCAGCTGGCGGCGCCCGGAAACGGACGGGACCAGTGCGGCTGCGGGGGTGTCGGTCGGGGCGGTGCCAGTGTATATCAGTGGCGACCCGAGGGCGGCGGTCAGAGCGTCGCGGGCGGCGTTCTCCGCGCCCCAGTCGGGGATCAGGTAGACGGCGGAGCCGAGGGCGGGCTGGACGACCCGTTGGGGCCGGGGGGCGCCGCAGCCGAGGATGGCAAGCGATGCAGCCAATATCAGCGCGGTGACCGGGATGCTGGATCTCATGGTTTTTCCTTAACAGAGAGGTCGGTCTCATTTGTCATTTGGCATTTAGCATTGCCTGAGAAGAATAATACGGCCGTCTTGCAGCCACATCAGATCGGGGTGCATCCGCGTTGATCCGCGGTGGGAATTGCCGATGGCAGATTGCGGATTGCGGATTTTGGGAACGGGGATCTGGTGGGCGAATACCCCGAGCCGTCCCGGGTATTGAAGCCGCGACCCTTGTCATGGACCTTGAGCCTGTCGAAAGGTGGTCGCCCGTCATGGGGAATTGCCGATTGCCGATTGCGGATTTTGGGAATGGGACTTGGTAGGCGCATGCTTCAGCGTGCGTTCCGGGTGCCCGGTCTTGTAGCTGCGCCCCTTGTGGTCGCCCGTCATGAGGAAATATCGGATATCGAACCCCATTCGACTCGAGGACTCGCTCAGGGTTCGGGACACCGAACTCCGAATGTCGAAGGTAAGAATAAGAGGCGGGGTCAAGCCCCGCAGCTACAATACCGGGCACGGCATGCCGTGCCCCTACAAGGCAAATCCGCGTGCATCCGCGTTGATCCGCGGTTAATTCGTATTCGTGGTTTATCTTCATCCCTTGATCACCCCGAACGGCTCGAGGCGCGCGACTTTGACCGCGATGCCGAGGTTGTGCATGACATTGACCACGGCGGTGGGGTCCTTGTAGGCCTCGGGCATTTCCTCGGCCGCTGTACCGCGGTCCTTGGCGATGAGTTCGATGCCCTGATCTTTGAGTTCGTTGAAGATGTTCCGGGACCGGCCGGCCTGGCTGGCCGCCTTGCGGCTCATGCGGCGGCCGGCGCCGTGGCAGGAACTGGAAAACGAGAGTTCGGCGCCGGCGGCCGCGCCGCGGCAGATGTAGGAGCTGGCGCCCATGGAGCCGGGGATGAGGACAGGCTGGCCCGTGGCCCGGTAGGCGGCGGGGATGTCTTCGGATCCGGGCGGGAAGGCGCGGGTGGCGCCCTTGCGGTGGACGCAGAGGGGGCGCGGTTTGCCGTCGACGAGGTGGGTCTCGAATTTGGCGATGTTGTGGGCCACATCGTAGACGAGTTTGAGCCCTAGGGCGTCGGCCGGCCGGCCGAGGATTTTTTCGATCTCCCCCACGGTGATGTGGGCGATGATCTGGCGATTGGCCCAGGCGAAGTTGGCGGCGCAGACCATGGCGGCGAAGTAGGCGCGCGCTTCGCCCGAGGAGAGGGGGGCGCTCACAAGCTGGCGGTCGGGCAGGGGGATGCGGTACTTGCGTGTGGCGCGCATGAGGTCTTTCAAGGCGTCGTCGCAGACTTGGTGGCCGAACCCGCGCGAACCGGTGTGGATCTGCACGGCGAGGGCGCCCTGCGTGAGGCCGAAGGCGGCGGCGGCCGCGGGGTCGTAGATCTCGGCCACTTCGTCAAGTTCGATGAAATGGTTGCCCGAGCCGAGGGTCCCGAGTTGGTTGATGCCGCGCCGGAGGGCGGTGTCGGAGACCGCGGCCGGGTCGGCCCCGTCCATGGCGCCGTGTTCCTCGGCGTATTCCGGGTCGCCGCCGCCGGCGAACCCGTGGTCAGCGGCCCACCGGGCGCCCCGGGTGAGGACCCGGTTGAATTCGCCCCGCGCGGGGGTGGCGATACTGTCTTCGCCGCCGACGCCGCAGGGGACGGCCCGGAAGATGGCGGTGAGGAGTTTGTGTTTGACCGCCTCGATCTCCGCGCGGGGGATGGCGCTTGCAAGGACGCGCACGCCGCAGTTGATGTCGTAGCCTACGCCGCCGGGGGAGATGATACCGTCGGTGCGGTCGAAGGCGGCCACGCCGCCGATGGGGAACCCGTACCCCCAGTGGGCGTCGGGCATGGCCATGGAGTACTTGACGATGCCCGGCAGGACGGCGACATTCATGACTTGGGCCAGGGCGTTGTCGCTGACGATGGACTCAAGGAGCTGTGCGTCGGCGAAGACCTGGCCCGGCACGCGCATGTCGCCCGTGGGATCGACTTCGTAGATGTTGTCGGCAACGCGGCGGACTTCGACCATGGAAGATCCCGGACAAAGGAAAGGAACGGGGTAATTGTATCCGGCGGCGGGCAAAAGGGAAGAGATTTCCGATGTTCGATCGGGAGAATTTCCGATGTGCGATGTGCGGATCAGGTGGACGCATGCTTTTGCGTGTGTCCCAGGTCCCGCTGTTGAAGCTGCGCCCCTTGTGGTCGCCCTTCCCCTTGGGAACGCCGAGGGCCACCTCGGCTGGATCGGGGAAATATCGAATATCGTAACACTTTACCCGAGTGAAACGATCATAGGAGATCTGGATTGCCCGATCAAGTCGGGCAATGACAGCACAAGAACAAGCCTGATGCATTTTATCCGTCTTCATCCGTCATCCCCCGGCTTGACCGGGGGATCCAGTCCTTTCATTTCGCTAAAGTGTTACCGAATATCGAACCCTTCGACTACGCTCAGGGTCCTGGACACCGAACCTTTCGACTTCGCTCAAGGTCCTGGATTTCGAATGGCGAAGGGAAGAATGAAGAGCGCCGCCGGGGTCCCGGGGTTTCGCCCCGGGCTATCACCCTTTGCGCCGTTGGCGCACTTGGGGAGAATAGAAACGGATAATTTACAATGCTCAATTTCCAACATTCACGGGAAGAAATCGATCCTGCCGCCCTCGCGGCCACGGTGACAGTGGGTGTTTCGGGGGATTTATGTTGATTTCACTCCGGGCAAGCGTATATTATTGTATATTAATCGGTCCGGCAGATGAAGGGGCCCGCATGGGGATTTCGATCCGGATCAGGGAGTGCGATCACGGACTGCCCGACGGCATCATCATCGTGGGGCGGGGGGAGGACGCGGATATCCGGGTCGACCACGCCGGTCTTTCACGGGCGCATTGCCGGTTCACCGTTGCGGCCGATGCGATGCGCGTGGAGGACCTGGGTTCGAAGAACGGAGTGTTTGTCAACGGCCGCCGTATCACGGAGGCCGTTGCGCTCACCGCGGCTGACACGGTGCGGATCGCCGACCTGGATTGCCGCATCACCTGGCCGGCGGCCGGGCGGGCATTATATGGGAATGGCCGTCAAGGCCGGCATCGTTGCGGCCGTCATCCTCGCCATCCTGTTCCTCATGCGCGACCGTCCGCCCGCGGGAATGGAAGCGGCCCGGGGCACGCTGGCCGCGGCCGCCGGGATCCTGGACCGTCTTTCGGCCGATACCGCGTCTGAAGATGCCGTTGGGGAACTGGAAACGGCTCGCAGTCGGCTGGCCTTGATCCCCGCCGCCCTTCCCGAAGAATATGCCAAGGCCGCCGGTCTGACCACGCGAATCAATGACCGCATTGCCGCCATTGATCGCCGCAGGGCCGAAATGGCCGCCCGGCAGCGGGCACTGGCCGCCGTGGCCGCCATTCGCACGGGATTTGAGGACGGGAGCATGGATGCCGCGATGGCACTGGCAGGGCTCGCGCCCCACCTTGATCCCGGTGCCGCCAGTGAGGTGGCCGCGCAGGCGGGGGTTGTCCGGGCGTTCGTCATCGACCGGGCCCGTGAAGCGGAGCGGGCGGTGATCGCCGCGGCCCTGCGGGAGAGCGAAGGTCACCGGGCGGAGGGCCGCTACAGGGCCGCTGCCGCCGTGCTGAAGACCTGCCTTGAACAGCGCCTGGAGCGGGTCGGTCCGGCCGAAAGGCGATCGGTGGAGGTCACGCTGGCCGCAATCGAGACGGAGGGCGTGCAGCAATTCCGCCTGGCCGCCAATGGGGCGCTGGAACGCGCCAAGGCGGGTGACATCGACGGCGCCCTGCGGGATCTGGATGAGGCCCGCGCGGCCAACGGCCTGCCCGCCATCGCGCCGGTCGATGTGGAAACCCGGGACGCCATCGCGGCGGTCCGCACCGCGCTGTTGAATGCGGCCCGTGCCGCAATCGCGGCCGACATCGCGGCCGTCGAACGGCTGGAGGCCGCGCGCTCGTACGCGGCCGCGGCGGCCGGGTTCAGGGGATTGGCGGGTCGGGCGGCCGATAAACTTCTCGTCCAGGATTTGACGCGCAGGAGCCGGATCGCCGCCGGGCTGGCCGCCGCGCAGGAGGCGGTCAGCGCCATGATCAACCGCGAGGGCGGGATCATTCTGGACGGCGTGGGTGCGATCGGCGACGCTGCGGCCGACGGGTATGCGGTCACGATCGAGGGCGCGGCCATGCGCCTGTCGTGGGACCGGCTGACGGCCGGGGAATACGCGGGTCTGCACGCGCGGGTCCTGGCCGCGGGGCCCTGCCCGGCGGCCCGCCTGGTGCTCGCCCTCCATTACCTCGCGACCGGCAAACTGCGGGAGGCTGATGTCCAACTGGTGCGCGTGCGGACGGAACTGCCCGAAATGGCCGCCGACCTGCCGGAAGTGTTCGCGGCGCTTGACCGCCGGGCCGTCGAAGCGGCCGCGGCCGAGGACCGCGCGGCCGCCGAACGCGATGCCCGGCGGCAGGCGGCGGCCGACGCGCAGTGGAAGGGCGTGGGCCCGCGGGGGCCGGTGGGCGCGATCAAGCCCGGCCCCAAAAAGGCCGGATCACTCACTTGCGGCGCCAACCAGGTGTTACGAAAATTATCATCGATGGCCAGTTCGCGGACAGAGACCTGGTCGACATCACGGCCGACGGAGTCACGCTTCGTTACTGTGAGGTCATGAATTCCCGGCAGGACGGCATCGAGGTCTACGCGAATAATGTCACGATCGAATACTGCAAGCTCCACCATTTCATCGCCGGTTCGTTCGACCAGCAGTTAGTGCCCGTAAATAAATAACCTATCCATTTCGCGTGCGGTGCAGAGTGATGGTTTGACAAACAGGTCAGGCACTGCCGCATCATTAAAGAGGTATAGCTGCCATGGTTGGCCCCCGCCACCAAACCCCGCACGCCC